>NZ_JAMYVL010000005.1:0-329721 GCF_040323955.1 Mesorhizobium sp. M0018
CGACGATGTTCTGGCGCAGCCGTTCGACGTGGAAATTCATGGGCTCTCTCATCTGTCCAAAGCAATTGGAAACGCGGGCGGGGCCGCCGGCCCCGCCATTTCGTCGGCGACCGTCAGGCGGCGCGCAGAGGCCGTGTCAGCGGGATCGGCGCGGCCGGCTCCGAACGCGGCACGCGGCCTTCGACCGGATGGCTCGGATCATTGAACCCATGCGTTGAGGCATGACCGGCAGTGACGAGGCGGTCGACAAAGGCCTCGTCCTCGGCGCTCAGCCTGAAGTCCAATGCCTTCGCATAGCTGTCCCACTGTTCCTCGGTACGCGGGCCGGCGATCGCCGCCGTGATCAGCCGGTTGTTCAACACCCAGGCCAGCGCGAAATCGGCGGCCGAGACGCCGCGTGACTTTGCGTGCGCCGCGATCTGCCTGGCGATCTCGATCGATTCCGGGCGCCACTCGGTCTCGGCGATGCGCTTGTCGCCACGGCCGGCCCGCGTGTCGGCGGCAGGCGCCTGGTTCGGCTCGTATTTGCCGGTCAGCACGCCGCGCGCCAGCGGGCTGTAGGAGACGACGCCAAGACCGTAGTAGGCGGCCGCCGGCAGCTGTTCGGCCTCGGCGGTGCGGTTGACGATGTTATAGAGCGGCTGGCTGGCTACCGGCCGGTCGATGCCGAGTTCATCGGCCAGATGCGCGACTTCGGCGATGCGCCAGCCACGAAAGTTGGAGACGCCGAAATAGCGCAGCTTGCCCTGGCGGATCAGGTCGGCGATCGCCCGCACCGGCTCTTCCAGCGGCGCATCGAAGACGGCGCGGTGGAAGTAGAACAGGTCGATATAGTCTGTTCCCAGGCGCCGCAGGCTGTTCTCGACCGTCTGGATCACCCATTTGCGCGAATGGCCGCCGAGATTAGGCCCCTTGTCATGCGAGTTGACGAACTTGGTCGCCACGACCCAATGATCGCGCGTCACCTTGATACCGCGACCGACGACTTCCTCGGACTTGCCGTTGTGGTAGACGTCGGCGGTGTCGATGAAGTTGATGCCTTGCTCGCGCGCCTTGTCGATGATGCGATGCGCGACCGTCTCCTCGGTCGGCCCGCCGAACATCATCGTGCCCAGGCTGAGCGGCGAAACCTTCAGGGCGCTGCGGCCAAGATAGCGGTAGTCGGACATTTTTCTGCTCCGTTGAATTTCAGTTGATGGTTGGTTCGGCGTAGTGGCAGGCGACATGGTGTCCCGGCGCGATCGCTCGGAACGCCGGTTCCTGCGAACGGCACAGATCGGTCGCCAGCGGGCAGCGGGTATGGAAACGGCAGCCGCTGGGGATGTTCTGCGGGCTTGGCAGATCGCCATGGATCGGCGCGGCCTGACGTCGGCGCGCCGGGTCCGGCACGGCATCCATCAGCGCGCGCGTGTAGGGATGCTTTGGCGAGGTCCACAGCGCCGCATTGTCGGCGCTTTCGACAATGCGTCCGAGATACATCACCAGCACCCGGTCGGCGAAATAGCGAACGACTGATAGATCGTGCGAAATGAAGAGATAGGACAGGCCGAGCTGACGTTTCATGTCGACCAGCAGGTTCAGAATCTGCGCCTGGATCGAAAGGTCGAGCGCCGACACCGGCTCGTCGCACACAACCAGTTCCGGATTGAGGATCAGCGCCCGGGCGATGCCGATGCGCTGGCGTTGCCCGCCGGAAAATTCATGCGGGTAGCGGCCAAGCGAATCCCTCGGCAGACCGACACGCTCGATGATGTCCTCGACGATGGTGCGCCGCTCGGCCGTGTTGCCGATGCCATGGACCTTCAGTGGTGCTGTCAGGATGTCGCCGATCGTGTGGCGCGGATTGAGCGATGCGAACGGATCCTGGAAGATCATCTGGATATTACGGCGCGCCGCCTTCAGCCGGCGCGTGTCGAGAACGGTGATGTCGGTGCCGTTGAACTCGATCCTGCCGCTAGTCGGGTCGACCAGCCGCATGATGGTCTTGCCTAGCGTCGATTTTCCGCAACCGCTTTCGCCGACGAGACCAACCGTCTCGCCGCGTCCGACTTCGAGGGATACGCCATCGACGGCGCGCAGCGTGCCGCCCTGGGCGTGGAAATGGGTGGAAAGGTCAGAGACCGAGAGCAGCGCCATGCGCAACCTCCGGAATGAAGCTGTAGGGGCAGGCGACTAGACGATCCTCGCTCACCTCGACGAGGTCGGGTACGAAATGGGCGCAGCTGTCGCGCGCCACCGCGCAGCGCGGGCGGAACGGGCAGCCCTTTTCGCCGGCGGCCGAGACGATACTGCCGGGAATCTCCGTCAGCCTGGCGTCGCGGTAGTGGAGATTGGTCTTCAGCCGCGGCGACGCCGCCAGCAGGCCGCGCGTATAGGGGTGAAGGGGTGTTCTGAACAGTGCGTCCGGCAGCGCCTGTTCAACCTTGCGGCCGGCATACATGACGACGACCTTGTCGGCCCATTGTGCCACGACACCAAGATCGTGGGTGATGAGCATGACAGCCATCGACAGTTCGCGGCGCAGCGTATCGAGCAGGTCGAGCACCTGCGCCTGGATGGTCACGTCGAGCGCCGTCGTCGGTTCGTCGGCAATCAGCAGGCGCGGCCGGCAGGCGACGGCGATGGCAATCATGATGCGCTGGCGCATGCCGCCGGAAAGCTGGTGCGGATAGTCATCGATGCGCCGCTGCGGATCGGGAATGCGAACCAGATTGAGAAGCTCGATGGCACGGTTCCGCGCTGCCTTGCCGCGTATGCCTTCGTGCAGCGTCAGCACCTCGGTGATCTGCCGGCCGATGGTCAGCACCGGATTGAGCGACGTCATCGGCTCCTGGAAGATCATGGCGATCTCGCGTCCGCGCAGGCTCCGCATAGCCTTCTGGTCGAGACCAAGCAGATCCTTGCCGGCGAATTCGATCCTGCCATTGGGTATTTTCGCCGAGCGCGGCAGAAGCTGCATCAGGGCGAGCGCGGTCAGCGACTTGCCGGAGCCTGATTCACCAACGATCGCCAGCGTCTCGCCCTCACCGACCTCGAAGCTCAGCCGGCTGACCGGCTCGGCGGTCGGGAAGCGAACCGTCAGATTGTCGATCCTGAGCAAAGGAGCCGCCATCTCTATCGCTCCTGTGAGAAGCGCGGGTTGAGCGCGTCGTTGAGGCCGTCACCGATCAGGTTCAGCGCCAGCACGGTAAAGACGATCGCCAGTCCCGGAAGCGCTGTCAGATACCAAGCGGTGCGGATCAATTCCCTGCCCGCTCCGATCATCGAGCCCCAGCTGACGACGTTGGGATCGCCGAGGCCCATGAAGGACAGCGCCGATTCCATCAGGATCGCGGTCGCCACCATCACCGACGAGGTCACGATCAACGGCGGCAGCGCATTGGGCAGGATCTCGCGGAAGATAATGCGGACATGGCCGTAGCCGAGGCTGCGGGCGGCCATGACGAAATCCTTCTCGCGGATGGCCCGGAACTCGGCGCGGGTCAACCGCGCCACCGTCGGCCAGGTGATGACGGCGATCGCCACTGTCACGACAGGCGCGGTCGGCTGCGCGATCGCCACCATGACGACCAGCAGCACGAAGCTCGGTATGGTCTGAAAGATCTCGATCAGGCGCACCAGCAGGTCGTCGATCCAGCCGCCGAAGTAGCCGGCGGCGGCGCCGACCAGGATGCCGAAGCTGAGGCCGAGCGCGGTCGCCACCAGGCCGACGAACAGCGAAATCCGTGCGCCATGCAGAATGCCCGAAAGCACATCGCGGCCCATGGAGTCCGTGCCCAGTGGGAAGGCTGGGTTCTGGCCCGGCCACAGGAAGGGCCGCGCCACCATCGATAGCGGATCGGCCGGATAGAGGACTGGTGCCAGCAGTGCGGCCAGCACGACCAGTGACAGGAACACAACGCCGAACATGGCGTTGGGATTGCGCAGGAAAACCTTCAGCGCACGCCCGCCAGCGGCTATCGGCACCGACGCTGCCGAAGCGGAGCGTGCGTCGGGCGCGTGGAGATTGCTCCAACTCTTTGCCTCGGGTTCAGGCGGTGCCGCGGGCCCGCGGGCATCGGCATGGAGACGGCGGGAACGGGCATCGCCCGCGGCGAAATCGGTGGAAGCCATCAGCGTACTCCGATGCGGGGATCGAGCCAGGCGTGCAGAAGATCGACGGTCGCGTTGGCGATGATCACCAGCAGCGACGACAACAGAAGGATGCCGAGCAGCACGGTGAAATCGCGGCCCATGACCGCTTCGAAGGCGAGACGCCCGAGGCCGGGCCAGGAATAGACAGTCTCGACAACCACGGCGCCGCCGAGCATGCCGCCGACATGCATGCCGGCCATGGTGGTAATGGGGATCAGCGCGTTGCGCAGGACATGGCGAATGGTGATGATGGCCGGCGGCAGGCCCTTGGCTGCGGCGGTGCGCACGTAGTCCTGCGACTGGACCTCCAGCATCGCCGCTCGTGTCAGCCGCGCATAGATCGCCACGTAGAACAGCGCCAGCGACAGTGCCGGCAGGATCATGTAGCGCGCCCTGTCCCAGAGCCCGGCAAGGCCGGTCAGGTTGCTGCCGATGGTTCCCGAGCCGCCGCTCGGCAGCCAGCCGAGCTTGACCGAAAACAGCACGATCAGCATCAAGCCGATCCAGAAACCCGGGATTGAATAGAACAGCAGCGAAATAACGGAGAGCACACGATCCGGCAGGCGCCCGGCAAACACCGCCATCACCGATCCAAGGGCGAGGCCGAGCACAATGGCGACGGCCAGAGCCACCGCCATCAGCACTAGCGTGCCGGGCAGCCGCTGGCCGATCAGGTCGGCGACCGGCATGCCGTAGCGCGGCGAAAAGCCGAGGCTGAAATGCGCCAGATTGTAGAGATAGTTGAACAGCTGGACGAGAAGCGGATTGTCGAGCCCGAAGCGCTGGCGAAGCGCCGCCATCGTTTCGACAGTGGCCGAGCCAGCCTCGCCGGCCATGACATCGGCGGCATCGCCGGGCGCGAGCTGCAGCAGGAAGAAGTTCAGGATGACGATGCCCAGAACGGTCGGCACCGCCTGGATGGCGGTGCGCCGGAAGGTTCTGCCAATGCGCGTCAGGGTCGACATCGTTTTCGCTATCCCGGCTGTGGCTGACGATGCGGGTTTGCTGTTTCCCGGAAAGTTCCGCGCTTTTTAGTTGACAAGATTTATAGACATTGTCAAACCTGATTTAAGAAATTTTATCCTGCAAATGGCTTCATTGCAGAATAGAATTTTATTTCATACTACAAACTTAGCTGTTTGAAGTATGAAATCTTAAGCGCGGGAGCAGGTCGGCCAAATCTTTTCGCAAACGGGCCCGCTCTTGGAACGACGGATTTTTAGCCTGGCGGCCGACGATCGGCCGATCGGGTCCGGCAGCAAAAAAGGACCAGGACGCTATGTCTCATTTCCTCAGTCCGAACCGCCGCAGGTTCCTCGGCATCTCGGCGGCCGCGCTCGGAGCGACCCTGTTGCCTGCATCGCGCAGCGCCTACGCCGCCGAGCCGAAACAGGGTGGAACGGCGACGCTGGTGCTCTCGGCTGAGCCGCCTGTGCTGACGACCATCGCCCACACGGCATTCAATTCGGTCTACGTCTCGGCAAAGACCACCGAGGGCCTGCTGACCTATGATTTCGATCTCACGCCGCGCCCATCCCTGGCCAGACAATGGTCAGTCAGTGGCGATGGGCTGCAATACACCTTCAAGCTGCGCGAAGGCGTGAAGTGGCATGATGGCCAGCCGTTCACCGCCGCCGACGTCGCCTATTCGATCACCACGATCAGAGAGGTTCATCCGCGCGGCCGCAACACCTTCCTCAACCTTGTAGACATCCAGACGCCGGATCCGCTGACCGTAGCGCTGGTTCTGTCGAGGCCGGCGCCTTACTTGATCACGGCCCTGGCTGCGGCCGAAACGCCAATCGTGCCGAAGCACCTCTATGACGGCACAAAGGCAGCCGAAAATCCGGTCAACGTCGCTCCGGTCGGCACCGGCCCGTTCGTCTTCAAAGAATGGGTGCGCGGCAGCCACATCGTTTACGAACGCAATCCTGACTACTGGGACGCACCGCGCCCCTATCTCGACCGGTTGATCGTGCGCTTCATCCCGGACGCTTCGGCGCGCGCGCTGGCGCTGGAGACCGGCGAGATCGATCTGGCGCCGGCAACGCCGATTCCGTACAGCGATTTGCAGCGTTTTGAGACGCTGCCGCATATCGGCTTCGAGAAGCAGGGCTACCAATATTCCAATGGCATCAGCCGGGTCGAATTCAACCTGGAGAAAGCCTATTTCCAGGATGTTCGCGTCCGCCGTGCCTTCGCCCATGTCATCGACCGCAACGTCATCCGCGAGACGATCAACTATGGCTATGGCGAAACCATTCCAGGCCCGATCAACCCCAATCTGAAGAAGTGGTTCGTCGCCGACCTGAAGACCTATCCGGTCGACACGGCCGCCGCCGATAAACTGCTCGATGAAGCAGGCTTGCCGCGCGACGCCAACGGTACCCGGCTCAAGCTTGTCCACGACTATGTCCCGAGCGGCGAAACCTACAAGCGCGGCGCCGATTACATCAAGCAGGCATTGGCCGCGGTCGGGATCGAGGTCACCGTGCGCAGCCAGGATTTCGCCACCTACACCAAGCGCATCTACACCGACCGCGACTTCGACTTCACCTTCAACGGCATGAGCAATCTGTTCGACCCGACGGTAGGCGTACAGCGCCTCTACTGGTCGAAAAATTTCAAACCCGGCGTGCCGTTCTCCAACGGTTCGAAATACAGCAATGCCAAGGTCGACGAACTTCTTGAAGCGGCCGCCGTCGAGGTCGACCACGAAAAGCGCTTCGAGCAATGGGCCGCGATCCAGCAGATCCTTGTCGAGGACCTGCCCGATATCGGCATCGTCAGCCAACCGGAAATCACCCTCTACAACAGGCGCATAGCCGGTCACACGGTGGGCGCCGAGGGCAATGCCGGCTCCCTCGCAACCGCCCATATCGTCGCCTGAGCCCTGACCCGTGCGCGGTCCTTCGCACGGGTTCCCTTCCTCCACCCGAGAAAGTTCGCCATGACGCTCGCCCACAAGCCTGGTTCCATCGTCGGCACGCCCTTCTTCAAGGCGCCGACCGACTATCCGGACAGCCCGCTGTCGAAAGCGCTTCAGCAGCCGGTGCTGCTCGGGCTATTCTTGCCGATCCAGGCCGGTGGCTGGACCAACTCGACCTTGCCGCGCTCGACCGACTGGCGCTTCGACTACAATCGCGACCTGACGTTGAAGGCCGAGGAGCTTGGCTTCGACCTCGTCTTCGCGCTCAGCCAGTGGCTGCCCAAGGGCGGTTATGGCGGTGTCTTCAACGGCCAGGCGCTGGACAGTTTCGTCTCCGTCGCGGCCATGGCCGCGATCACCAAGAAGATCATGCTGATCTCGACCATGCATGTTCTCTACGGCCCGTGGCACCCGCTGCATCTGGCGAAATTCGGCGCCACACTCGACCACATCTCCGGCGGCCGCTGGGGCATCAACGTCGTCACCGGCCATCGCGCCGTCGAACATGAAATGTTCGGCTGGAACCGTATCGAGCACGACCGCCGCTATGAACTCGCCGCCGAGTTCGTCGAAGTGCTGCAGCGACTGTGGCAGGACGACGAGAATTTCTCATTCTCCGGAGAATCGAGCTGGAAGCTCAATGGCGGCTTCGTCACGCCCAAGCCGAATTATGGACGGCCGATCCTGGTCAATGCCACCGGCTCCGACGCCGGCATTTCCTTTGCCGGCCGTTATTCCGACATCGTCTTCGTCACCAGCCCGGCCGGCTCCGACATCGCCAGCGCGCTGGAAGCGCTGCCGGCGCATACGAAGAAGGTGAAGGACGCAGCCCTCGGCGTCGGCCGCACCGTGCGCACGCTGCTCAACCCGCTGGTCATCAGCAGGCCGACCGAGAAGGAGGCCTGGGCGGTCGCCGATGAGATCGTCGCCCATGCCGACAGCCGCACGCCGAAAGGCTTCCAGACCTTCAACAGCGATGCCCAGGCCTGGAAAGGACGCGAGGGCCGCGACGATCCCTACGCCAAGGTCGGCGGCAACATTTATCTCATCGGCACGCCCGAACAGATCGTCGACCGGTTCGTCAAGTTGAAGGACGCCGGCATTGACGGCCTGCAGCTGTCCTTCTTCGATTTCAAGCCTGACCTCGAATTCTTCGGCGAGAACATCCTGCCGCTGATGAAGCAGGCCGGCCTGCGCAACACCTAAGGAGCCATCATGACCGCGACTGCGATCTCCGAAATCTGGTACACACGCTGCCCGGTGCCGACGCCTGTCGGGCTCGCCGCACAGCTCGGGCTTCTCGACGAGACCTTTCGCAAGGAGGGGATTGAATTGAAGTCGATCATCGATTCGCCCAATCGCGACATCCGCCAGAGCCATTTCAACCACACGCTCGACTGGTCGTTCCGCCACGGCGGCAACGTGCCGCCGATCCGCGCGCGGTCCGAAGGGCGCAAGACGCGTCTCGTCGGCATCACCTGGACCGACGAATTCCAGGCAATCATCGCCCTGCCCGGTTCCGGCATCAGGACAATCCAGGACCTGAAAGGCCGTCGCTTCGGCATCGCCCGGCGCCCCGAGGGAATCGTCGACTTCATGCGAGCGACGGCGTTGAAGGGACTGGTCTCGGCGCTCTCGCTCGAGGGCCTTGGCTATGGCGACGTCGAGATCGTCGACATAGCGCTGGCCGACAGCGTGCTCGACAGCCAGGAAGGACCGTCGCTGTTCGGCCTCAAGCGCAAGCAGGCCTATGGCGAGGAAGCCGCAGCCCTGATCCGGGGCGAGGTCGACGCCATCTATGTCAAGGGCACGGCCGGCATCAATGTCGCCAATCTGATCGGCGCCATCCAGGTCGTGGAATTCGGCTTCCACCCCGACCCGAACATCCGCATCAATTCCGGTTCGCCGCGCGTGCTGACCGTCGATGAACTGCTGGCGGAACAACGCCCCGATCTGGTCGCGCGACTGATCGAGACCATCCTGCGCGCCAGTGCCTGGGCCGAGGCGCATCCGGAAGAGACGCAGCGCTTTGTTGCCCGCGAAGCCGGGGCCACCGAGGAACAGGTGCTGGCCGCCAATGGTCCGGATGTCCATAAGCATCTCGGCCTCGGACTGCAGCCTGAGCTCGTCGCAGCGGTTTCCCACTATAAGAGTTTCCTGCGCGACTGGGGCTTCCTCGCCGGCGATTTCGACGTCGAGCACTGGGTCGATCGCCGGCCGCTCGATCTGGTGAACATTCGGGCCGCCGCCTGAGAGAAAGCCAACGTCATGATGTCGACAATTGCCGAGTTTCCGCAACTCCTCGAGAAAGTGGCCGGCCTCGCCGACGACTTCGCGCTGACCGCCGCGCATCACGACGCGACCGGGGAATTCCCATTCGCCAATTTCGACCGGCTTCACCAGGCGGGGCTGCTTGGCCTGGTCACGGCGCGCGAACATGGCGGCTTCGGTGGCGGGCTGACGGAAGCACAGGCGGTGATCGCCGAGATCGGTCGTGGCGAGCCGTCGACAGCGCTGGTGCTGGCCATGCACTACAACAGCCAGTATGCGATGCGGAAATCCGGAAAATGGCCGCGCCATCTGGTTCAGCGGATTGTCGAGGCCGGGCGTCTTGGCCCTGCCCTGATCAACGCCGCCCAGGCCGAGCCCCGGATCGGCTCGCCAGCTCATGGCAAGCCGCCCGAAACCATTGCCCGGCGGGACGGCAACGTCTGGCGGATATCCGGCCACAAGAACTACGTCACCGGCATTCCTATTCTGAAATGGGTGAACTTGCTGGCGCTGACCGACGAGCCGCAGCCGCGTCTGGCTTCATTCCTGGTGCCGACCGACGCGCCTGGATTTCGCGTCGAAAAGACATGGAACGCCGCCGGCATGCGGGCGACGGCCAGCGACGACATCATTCTGGATAATGTTGCGGTTCCTGCCGAAGACATCACCGAGGCGCAGCCGGCATCCGAGCCGCTGAGGCGCGAGGAAAGCGCGACGGCGTTCTTCTTTTCGCTGATCGGCGCTGTCTACCACGGTGCCGCCCGTGCTGCCCGTGACCGGCTGGTCTCCTTTGTCAGCACGCACGCGCCGGCAAGTCTTGGTGCGCCGCTGTCGACCGTGCCGCACATCCAGTCAGGGCTGGGCGACATAGAGGTTCGGCTTGCGAGCAGCGCGCGGCTGCTGCGTTCACTCGCCGAAGATGTCGACGCCGGCCGGCCTGTGGGCACCGACGGCATGACGGTCAGGCATGTCGTCATCGACAATGCCGTTGCCGTCACCTCGCTGGCGCTGGAGGTTGCCGGCAATCCAGGCCTTAACAGAGATTTCCAGCTTGAGCGCCACCACCGTGATGCGCTGACCGCCCGTTCCCACGCACCGCAGAACCACATGATCCGCACGATCGCCGCCAAGGCGACGCTCAGCCGCCATACCGCCCGGCAGTTGGCCGAGACACCGGCTATTGCCGCTGGCAAGCCCAGGCTCGTGGCGGTCGGTTGAGCGCCATGACAACAGAACATGTCGAAGTCGCCATTATCGGCGGAGGCCCCGGCGGCCTGACACTGGCGCAAGGCCTGAAGAAGAACAGCATCAGTGTCGCGGTCTTCGAGAAGGACCGCGCCCGCACCGACTATGTCCAGGGTTTTCGTCTGCGCATCCGCCAGCGCGGCATCGATTCGCTGATCGCCAATTTACCGCCGGAACTCTACGACGCTTTTGTCGCCACGCTCGGCCAGGCGCCGGATCGCAACATCCTGCTCGACGAGAATTTCAACATCCTGGGCGAGGATGCCTGGGGCGGCGGCAACGCGCCGGGCGAGGCCGACGACACGCATATCGAAAAATCGGTAAGCCGTATCACGCTGCGCCAGGTGCTGTTGTCCGGCCTCGACGGCATCGTGCGCTACGGCAAGGTCTTCTCCCGCTACGACGAGCAGCCGGATGGTTCGGTCGTAGCGCATTTCGAGGATGGCTCGACAATCCATGCCGATGTGCTGGTCGGTGCCGACGGCGCCCGCTCGCGCGTGCGCCAGCAACTGGCGCCGCATGCCAGGAGCTTCGACACCGGCGTCAGGCGGCTGGCCGGCAAGATGACGCTGCATGCCGCAGCCCTTCACCAGATCTCGCCGGTGCTACTCGACTACAATGCCGGCGTCAGGCCAACCGAAGGTCATGGGCTTATGGTCACCAGCCACAGGGTCAATGTCGACGCCTTCCGAAAGCATGGACTGATCGGGCTGGACGACGCCACCCACAAGGATTTTTCCGGTTTCCATTTCAACAACACCACCAGCTATGTCTGGTGGAACACCGCCTATGAAAAGAACGAACTTGCCACGGACGACGCGCTGGCAAAGCTCTCCGGTTCAGAACTGATCGACCTGCTGATCTCGAAGATCGCCCACTGGAACCCGGAAATCCTCAACCTCATCCGCTACACCGACCCATCGACGGTGGCGCTGCTTCATGTCCACAGCTCCGAGCCTGTCGATCCCTGGCCGACGAAACCGGTGACGCTGCTTGGCGATGCCATCCACGCCATGACCTATTTTCGCGCGCTTGGCGGCAACACCGCGATCTACGACGCCGGACTGCTGGTGCCGGAGCTGGTGGCCGCCAAACGCGGCGACAAGCCGCTTCTCCAGGCGCTGTCGGAGTATGAGGCCAAGATGCTGGAGCACGGCGCCAAAGCCGTGCGGTCTTCGCTGACGGCGATGCAGAAGAACGTGCTGGCGGGCCGTCGCCGCCAATCGGAAGCCGCCGAATAGTGGCCCCCGAAAAAATCGCCTGACAGTGCTCCTGCCCTACGCCGCTTCCACCAGGCTGGTCGACTGGAAGTCGTACAAGAGGATCGCGATCTCGAAGCCGCGCCGCTGCAGCCAATGCGCCGTCGTCGCCGCGCGGACACCGAGCAGATCGTCGATCAGCACGACGCGGGCGCCGCGCACGGCGATGGTGCGATAGGCGACACCGAGCAACTGCCCGCCCTCAGACGCGATCGACCCCGGAATATGCGCTTCGGCGAACTCGTCGGGCGTGCGCACGTCAAGCAGGTAGGTCGTCCGCGTTTCGTCCTTCGCCCAGTTTGCGGCCGTGGCCGCATTGATGCGGGGAAAGCTGTCGCCTTCGGCAAGCTTTGCGATGTGCTCCCCGGCGAAACGCTTGGCATCCTCGCTTGCCGGACCATAGATTGCGGTCTTGCCGGTTTCGAGTGCAAGACCGGCCTCGCGCCATGCCCTGGTGCCGTCGTGCAGATAGGCGACCCGGTTGGGCACGCCGGCATCGATCAGTGTCTGCGCCCCGATGATGGCGCGCGGCAGGCCGGCGCAGGAGACGACAACCTGCGTCTCCGGTGAACGCACCAGGTCGGCGAAGCGTAGCACCAGCTCGGCGCCCGGCACGCTGATGGCGCCCGGCACATGGTCCTTTTCGAACTCCGCCACCGTGCGGCTGTCGAGCACCACCACGTCGGCGCCTCGGCCTCTGAGCACCGCGAGCTCTTCAACGCTGACGACCGGGGTCCCCTTCTCGTCGCGGATCGCCAGCGAAAAATCGACGCCCGGCGTATCGAAGGTCGGCAGGTCTTCAACGCCGCTTTGCGTCCATTCCGGAATTCCACCGTTCAGCGAAAACAGCTGGGTACGGCCATACCCCACCAGTCGTTCGATAAGTTGCTCGGCAACGCCGCTGCCGTCGTCCGCCAGCACGGTGCGCACCGATTTGCGCGGGATGAAGCGGTCGATCTCGGCCTCGACCTGAGCCGCGGGCAGGTTGGTGGCGAACAGCGGCGATGCGTATCCGACAGTCGCGCTGTCGCGAATGTCTAGCACCGCCAGTTCTTCGCCATCCGCCAGCCATTGGCGAAACATTTTCGAATCGATCGTCCTGTCGCTCATGATGCTTTCCTCTCTTGCTGTTCAGCGGCGCCACGGATCGGACGCGCAAGGCCGAGGTTCTCGCGCAACGTCCCGCCTTCGTAAGCAGTCCGGAACAGACGCCGCCGCTGCAGCTCCGGAATGACGAGGTCGACAAAATCGGTGAGGCCCGTCGGCAGGATCGGCGGCATGACGTTGAAGCCGTCCGCCGCGCCACCGGCGAACCACTCCTCCATCATGTCGGCCACATCCTTTGGCGTGCCGACGATCTGGAAATGGCCGCGCGCGCCGGCAACGGCGAGATACAATTGGCGGATGGTCAGGTTCCGGCTCGCGGCCAATTCGGAAACGACTTTCAGGCGGCTCTTCACGGCATCGGAACTGCCCAGTTCCG
This sequence comes from Mesorhizobium sp. M0018, assembly GCF_040323955.1. NCBI lineage: Bacteria > Pseudomonadati > Pseudomonadota > Alphaproteobacteria > Hyphomicrobiales > Phyllobacteriaceae > Mesorhizobium > Mesorhizobium sp. M0018. Next base: position 13,322 of record NZ_JAMYVL010000005.1, read on the forward strand.
GCAACGGTCCGTCGAGTGAATGGCCGGAAAGATCGACACCGCCGAGCAATCCTGAAACCAGCGCCACACCAACCACAGGATCGACCAGGCGCTGGATCGCATCGAACTTGTCCTCGGCCTCCGTGCGCGTCGGTGCGACGACCGGGAAGACACCGGGCATGATCTTCAAGCTGTCGGCGGAGCGGCCAAACGAGCCCAGCCGGCCTTTCAGTTCGCCGTAAAAGCCGCGCGCCGATTCGATGGTCGGGTGGGCGGTGAAAACCACCTCCGCCGTCCGCGCCGCCAAGTGCTGGCCGGCATCGGACGAGCCCGCCTGGACGATGACGGGATGGCCCTGCGGTGGGCGAGCGACGTTGAGCGGTCCCTTGACGCGGAAATGCCGGCCGGCATGGTCCGGGGCGTGGATGCCGCGCCGGTCGATGGCGATCCCCGAAGCCTTGTCGGCGACGAAGGCATCGTCGTCCCAGCTGTCCCAAAGCTTCTGCGCGACAGCGACGAATTCCTCGGCGCGGGCGTAACGGTCGGCATGAACGGGATGCTGGTCGAGGCTGAAATTCGCCGCCGCCGGCGCATCGGCTGAGGTGACGACATTCCAGCCTGTCCTGCCGCCGCTGAGATGATCGATCGAAGCGAACAGCCGCGCCAAGTGGAACGGCTCCCAATAGGTGGTCGAGGCGGTCGCAACGAGCCCGATCCCTTGCGTGATGGTCGAGAGCGCCGACAAAAGCGTCAGCGGCTCGAAATGCACGACATGGCCGGTGCGCTCGAAGGTGTCGATCGGCTGCTCGCCATTGCGCGCGCTGAGACTGTCGGCCAGAAACACCATGTCGAACAGGCCACGCTCGGCAGTGCGCGCGGCGTCCGCATAGTGCTGGAAGCTCAGGCCCGGATTGGCAGGCACATCGGGATGGCGCCAGGCAGCGACATGATGGCCCGATCCGCGAACAAAGGCTCCAAGCCTTATCTTTCGATTTTCAGTCATCAGCGGTTCTCGGGCTGGTCGCAAAGGGCGTTCCTATCTAGCGCCTGCCAAACCCGCTGAGTGAAAGAATGCCTTTCGTCAGCTGGCAATTATTGTTTTTTGACATCGGGTTACGGGAAAGCACGATGATCGTTGCCGGGGCGATGGGCTGGAGCCACGACCACCGGCGTCGCAAAGGTTCTTGATGCTTCATACCCCTTCCTCCCCGCTACGCTCGATCCCTCGTTCAATCATCATCGTTGGCGGCGGCTTTGCCGGCGCGGTTACCGCGATCAAGCTGCTCGACCGTTCAACTGAGCCGCTGGCAATCACCATCATCGAGCGCCGGGCCGAGCTTGGTCGCGGCGTTGCCTATAGCACCGTCGATCCACAACACCTCGTCAACGGCGCGGCGCGCATCTTCTCGCTGCATCCGGACGATCCCGATCACCTCGTTCGCTGGCTTATGGCGAATGGGCCGGAGCACGGCTGGACACCGCCCGAGGATGTCCCGGACTCAAGCCCGCCGCGCTGGCTGTTCGGCAGCTATGTCCAGTCGGAACTGACGAGAGCGATCAGAGAAGCAGATCCGCGTTCTTCGCTGCGCCACATCAAGGCATCCGCCGTCGACATGCTGACCGGTCCGTCCGGGGTATGCGTCGGCACCAGCGATAGCCAGCAATTGCTGGCGGATGAGGCGGTACTGGCAACCGGGGTGTTCCAGAGCCAGCCGTCCACCACGGAAGCAGCCATCGTCAGCGATCCCCGTTATGTCGCCAATCCCTGGGATTCGGCGGCGCTCGATCGGCTCGCCGGCAGCAAGGAACTGCTGCTGATCGGCTCCAGCCTCAGCATGGTCGACGTCGTCGCCAGCATGGAAGCGCGCGGCTTCAAGGGCGGTTATCGCGTCGTGTCGCGGCGCGGACAGATCGTCGAACCTCGGCGCAACGCGGAAGCGTGGCGCGATTTCCTCGCCGGGCGGCCGCTGCCGAAAACCACCAGGGCGCTTCTCGCACTGGTCAAGGCCGAACGCCGGGCAATCGAACCCACCGGCCTGGACTGGCAAGGGCTGCCGCTGACGATCCGGCCGTGGATCCTGGCCTTGTGGCAAGGCGCCACCGACAAGGAGCGCTTGAAGTTCGCACGCCATCTGCGCGCCTTCTGGGATGTCACCGCGCACCGCGCGGCGCCACCGAGCTTTGAGCGCGTGGCACTGGCGCGAAGCCAAGGCCGTTGGACGGGTCGAGCGGGACGGGTGCTGGCACTCCATCCGCAGGCAAACGGCATCGTCGCTGAAATCCGCTGGCGTGATACCGGCGCGGTCGAACGGTTGCGCTTCGACGGCGTCGTCAACTGCCGCGGCCATCAGGAGCATGATTGGCGGCGGATCGCCGATCCATTCGTCCGCAGCCTGCTTGAGAACGGCATCGTCAGGCCCCATGCGACCGGCTTCGGCATCGACGCGACGCATGGCGGCCAAGTGATTGCCGGTAACGGCAAGACCCATGGCAATCTGTTCGCCATCGGCCATCCGCTGCGCGGCGTCGCCTGGGAATCGAGCTCGATCGGCGAACAACTAGCGCAGGCCATAGCCCTTGCCGGCCTTCTGGTCGGCGCCAGCCCAAGGCTGCGTGCTTTGGCCTGAAGTTACCAGCTTTGCGAAATGGAAGAAACGAAAACGGCCGCAGCTCTATGCGGCCCTTCTCTCATGATTGCCCGGCAGATTTAGGCGTTCGGGTCGAGATAGGCGTCGGCGAAATTCGCTGACAGGCCTTCGGCGCCAGGCGCGTAGTTCTTGACGGTTTTGCGGGCGATGATGATGGTCGGTGGCGCGATCAGATTGATGATCGGCAACTCGTCGGCGATGATCTCCTGGAACTTGAAGAAGAGCTGCTTGCGCTTGGCCTCGTCTAGCTCGACCGATGCGGCTTCCAGCAACCGGTCAACCTCCGGGTTCTCATAGTGCGCGCCGTTGGAGAACGGCAGCCCTTTCTTGATGTTCTTCGACCAGTAGAGCCGCTGTGCGCCGGCGCTCGGATCGAAGATGTTGCCGCAGGATTCCGTCGACAGGTCCCAAGTGCGGTCGGTGTAGATGGTTTTGACATAGGTGCCGAAGTCGAATTTTTCGATCTCGGCATCGATGCCGATCTTGGCCAATGCCTGCTTGAGGAAGTCGGCATAGCCCCACGGGTTGTAGGGATTGTTGGTGAGCCTGAGCTTGAAGCGTACGCCGTCAGCCCCACGCTTGAAACCGGCCTCGTCGAGCAGTTTTTCCGAGAGCACCGTATCGAACGTCGCGGCCTTCACATCGGGATCGAAATACTTCTTGTTGACGACGCTGATCGGCGTCGGCGAGACTTGGCCATAGCCGTAAAACACGATTGCATTGATCGCGTCGAGGTCGATCGCGTGCGCGATTGCCTGACGGACCTTCTTCTCCTTCAGGATCGGGTTTTCGAGGTTGATGATCAGTTGGTGCAGCGGGCCGCTATAGGCGAAGACCGTGCTGTCGACGACGAATTGCGGCAGCGCCTTGAAACGCTCCAGATCGGCGAAGGCCACCGGGTTCGGTCCGATGTCGACCTCGCCCGTTTCGAGCGCCGCGGCGCGCGCGCCCGGATCGGTGATGAAGCGGAAAATGATCCGGTCGAGATAGGGTTTAGGCGCATCCCAATAGGTCGGATTCTTTTCGACGAGGATGTGGCTGCCCTTTACCCATTCCTTCAGCACGAACGGCCCGCTGCCGATGATCTGCTCGAAGGACGGATCGTCGGCCGGCTTCAGCTTCTCGTAAATGTGTTTGGGCACGACAGGCGATTCCGTCGCGGCCAGCCCCGAAATCAGGGCGGCGGATGGCTTCGACAATTTGATCTTCACGATATGCGGGTCCGACGTGTCGATGTCGGTGACGTTCTGGAAGGTGATGCGCCCGCGCGGATGCGCTTCGCGCAGCCGGGAGATAGAAAAGGCCACGTCCTCGGAGGTCAAATCATGGCCATCGCTGAACTTCACCCCCTGGCGTAGCTTGAAGACGTATTCGAGCCCGTCGTCGCTGATCGACCATTCGGTGGCCAGTTGCGGTCGCGGATTGAGATCGTAGTCGTAGGCGAGCAGGCCGTCGAAAATCTTCGGACCGATGGTGGCCGGTCCGCCAGCGCTGGTGTTGATGGAAACGATCTGGTTGGGCTCGGGATAGTAGACGAAGTTGAGCGTGCCTCCGGCCACCGGCTTTGCGTCTTCTGCGAATGCCCCGGCGGGAAGTCCAGCACTCGCGCCGGCCAGCAGCAGGAACTGATTGAACAGGCGTCGATTGATGGTCATGGTCGGTACTCCGAATTGCGCGATTTATCTTTGATGGAGAAAAGTCGGGATCGTCGTTTTCACGCGCCGGTCCCAACCAGAGGGCTTGCAGAACGCTTAGGCGTTTGGCGCGAGCCATATCTGCGCGAAGCTGTTGTTGATCCCCTGAGCGCCGGGCGCAAAATCCCGGACCTTGTTGTTGGCGACGATCTGGGCGCCGGCGGCGACCAGATCGACCGACACCACGTCGTCATGGATGATGTGCTGGAATTTGTACCAGAGCTCGCGCCGCTTGGTCTCGTCGGGCTCGATTGCCGCGGCTTCGAGGATCTGGTCGACCTCGGGGTTTGCGTAGTGGCTAGCGTTGGAGAAGACGAGGCCGATCTTGAAGTTCTTCGACCAGTAGGCGCGCTGGACGCCGAGCGTCGGATCGAAGGTGTTCGACAGCGACTCGACCACCAAGTCCCAGGCGCGGTCGGTGTAGACGGTCTTCAGGAACGTCGACAGGTCAAGCTTGAGGATCTCGGCATCGACGCCGACCGTCGCCAACGACTGCTTGATGAAATCGGCATAGGACGCCGGCAGGAACGCGTTGTAGGCAAGCCGGAGCTTGAAGCGCGTCCCATCGGCGCCACGCGGATAGCCGGCGTCGTCGAGCAGCTTCTCCGCCAGTTTGGTATCGGGCTCGCGCGCCTTGATGCTGGGGTCATACCATTTGGGCAGCGCCGTGCTGATCGGGCTCGGCGATACCTGCGCATAACCGTAGAGCGCGATGTCGACCAGCTTCTGCAGGTCGATTGCGTGGGCGATGGCAAGGCGCACATCGCGCTTGGTCAGGATTTCGTTCTCGTAATTGAAGAACAATTGCTGCTGTGGGCCGGAATAGGCGTAGGTGTTGGTGTCGACGACCAGAGCGGGGTTTGCCTTCAGCCGTTCGATGTCGGCCAGCGGCACGGGATTGGCGCCGATATCGATCTCGCCGGTTTCAAGAGCCGCCGAACGCGCGGCCGGGTCGAGGATGACGTGCAGGACGATGCGGTCGAGGTAGGGCCGAGGCGCGTCCCAATAATCCGGATTGCGGTCGAAGATCAGATGGCTGCCGGGCACCCATTCCTTGAGAATGAAGGGACCGGTGCCGATCGTCTGTTCGAGCTTCGGCTGTTCCGCCGGCTTGAACGTTTCGTAGACGTGCTTCGGCACAATCGGTGATTCCGAGCTGCTCAGTGCCGTGATCAGATAGGGCGCCGGCTTTGAAAGCACGATGATGGCGGTGTGCGGATCGGGCGTCTCGACCACGGTCACGTTTTGGTAGGTGATGCGGCCGCGCGGATGCGCCTCCTTCAGCCGGAAGATGGTGAAGGCAACGTCTTCCGACGTGAAGTCCTTGCCGTCATGCCATTTGACGCCCTCGCGCAGCTTGAAGGTGTAGCGCAGGCCGTCATCGCTGATCGACCACTCCGTCGCCAGCAGCGGTTTCGGGCTGAGGTCATAGGCGAAATCAAGCAGACCTTCATTCACCTTGGGACCGATCGCCTGGCCGGTGCCCGACGAGGTGTTGATGGCAATCAGCGACGTGGGGTCGGGATAGTAGGCCCAGTTGAGCGTGCCACCCTGGACCGGCGTTCCTTCGGCAGCGAAGGAAACCCCGGGCAATGCGAAGCTCGCACCGCCAAGCAACAGCAGCTGGTTGAAATGACGACGATTGACAGACATGGCCTTGAGCTCCGGAAAACGGCTACGATGGCATCCGGCGGCCGAACACACTCCGGCGCCTCGACGCGATGATCCCTGCCACGCCGCAAAACCGGAAGAATGATTTTCTATCGTCTGCCGAAAGCACCGCTTCGCACGACCGTTTCATTCCAGGATCTGGCAAAGCTGCTCGACGCCCAAATCAGCGCTCCGATCTTATTTCTACAAGAATTGTAGACATTACGATTTTTTAGATTTCCGTTCCCGCTGCCGCGACGCTGCGGCAAACGAAATTTTCCACCGGGCACTTTGGCGCAAAGCCCGCCCTCGTCGCGCCCGGCCTGAACGTGTTGAATGCGCTCCATGGTCGATCTCATTCGCGCAAAATCAAGGAAGCTGCGGCCGACGCTGGCGAGGCTTCCGCCGCTGACGTCGCTTCGCGCTTTTGTCGCAACCGCCCGCCACCTGAGCTTTACGCGGGCGGCCGAAGAACTCCATGTGACGCCTGCCGCCATCGGCCAGCAGATCCGCCTGCTCGAGGATCACCTCGGTCAACCGCTGTTCCATCGCAACCGTGGCGAGCTTCTGCTGACGTCGGCCGGCCAGGCGCTGATGCCCGGCCTCACCGAGGCTTTCGACGTCGTTGTCGAGTCGGTCGCGCGGATTTCCGGCGACGAGGAGGATGCGCCGATCAAAGTGTCGGTCGCGCCCTCCTTCGCCAGCAAATGGCTGATCCCGCGCCTCGACGCACTGCGCGACGCGGTACCCGGCCTAGAAGTGCTGGTCGACGCATCGACCAGGCTTGCCGATTTTGCCAGCGAAGACGTCGACTGCGTCATCCGCTACGGGTCGGGCGCCTATAGCGGCCTGCTGACGGAACGGCTGTTTTCGGAAGCGGTGCTGCCCGTCTGCAGCCCGGAATTTGCTCGCATGCACGGTCTCTATCGCGGGCCGGAGGGGCTGCGTGACGCACCGATCCTGCATGAGGACGGTCCGGAACGCGATCCAAGCTGCCCTGACTGGAAGGGCTGGCTGAGATCCAACGGCCTGTCCGGCCGCTTTGTCGAGGGCGGTATACGGCTTAGCCAATCGTCACTGGTGCTCGACGCAGCTGCTGCCGGCAAGGGCATCGGTCTCGGCAAATTCCGGCTGGCCGAGCCTGACCTCGCCGCGGGGCGTCTGGTCAGTCCATTCGGCTCACCGCAGCCGGTCGAGTTTTCCTATTATTTTGCGACGACGCCGCACAAGGCGAAGCTGGAGACGGTCGAGCGCTTTCATGGCTGGCTGAAGGCCGAGGCGCGCCAGCTCGGCGCTCTCGACGTCCCACCGCCGGCGGCGCTTCCGGCGCGCATCGCCATTATCGCGGCCGAATAGCCTCGCCGCGGTCTCGCGAGCAGGCGCGCGCCTATTTGAGCTTGAAGCCCAGCGCTTTGAGCACTTCGCCCAGGCGATCACGGCCTTTCAGCGCTGCTTTGCTGCCGATACGGTTCGAAACCAACTCTGTCCAGTCGACCACAGGCATCGCCTGCTCCTGCTGGAATGAACGAAGCCTCTGGTTATAGGCTGCAAGATCGTCCGGATCGGGCTCTGATCGATAGCGCTCGCGGTGCAGCACCGCAGCCTGCGGCAGTCTGGGCTTGATGTCAGTCGCAGCCAGGAGATCGGGATAGCCGACGGTCAGGCCGAACACCGCCACGGTTTCCGGCGGGAGGCCGAGTTCGCGCGCCACCTCCTGCGGATGATTGCGCATCGCGCCGATGTAGCAGGAGCCGAGCCCGAGCGCGTCGGTCGCCACCACGGCGTTCTGTGCGGCAAGTGCGGCGTCGATCACGGCCAGCAGAAAGCTCTCCTGATAATCGAGCCCCTCGCCCACCCGGCCGTTTGCCTCGGCAATGGCGCGCAGCCGCGACAGGTCGGCCAGCCAGACCAGCAGCAGCGGCGCCTGCTCGATATGGCGATTGATCGCCGCCAGTTCGGCAAGCCGCGCCTTGCGCGCCGGATCCTCGACCGCGATGACGCTCCACGCCTGGAGATTGGAAGAAGTCGGCGCCGACTGGGCGGCGGCGACGATCAGTTCCAGCGTCCCTTCGGGAAGAGGCTTGGCGAGATAATTGCGGACCGAGCGATGCGAAAGGATCGCCTCGAGGGCTTCGTTCCAGGTTCCGGTATGCGCGCTTTGCGGCGCTCGATAACGCCGCCGTAGCGCCGCTTCACCACGCAGGTCAGCGTCGGAAGGGCGGATGCTGAAGGCGGCCGGCTGTGACATCGTCTTCCCTACTGGCAATCTGGCTTATCCGGTGTTCTGACGACCCCAGGTCATTCAAGAAGCGCGGCTTAGGCCCCGTTGCGCAAAAGCGGAAGCAACTGATCGCCTTGCCGCTTGATCTCGGAAAGATACGGCGTGTCCGAGAGCACGAAATGCGTGATGCCCAGATCCCGGTATCTGCCGAGCGAGCGGGCGACGTCGGCGGCCGAGCCGACCAGCCAGGTGGTGCCAGCGCCGCCGCCGCCATATTTGCCCGGCGCAGTATAGAGATTGTCGTCCAGCACCTCGCCGCGCGCGTGCAGATCGAGCAGACGCTGCTGGCCCACCGCTACCGCCTGACCGTGATCGTTCCAGCCGGCTCCCTGGCCCTTGGCCATCTCGTCGACCTTCGCTTCTGCGTCCGCCCAGGCCTGCCCAGCGGTGTCGCGGACCAGCGTGGTGACCCGCAACCCGAACTCCAGAGGCGGGAGGTCTCGGTCGAGTTCCCTGCTCAAGGCTTTGAGCCGCTCGATCCGCTCCCGGACGCCGTCGAGCGGCTCGCCCCAGAAGAGCTGGACATCCGCCTCGCTGGCCGACACCCGCTCCGCCGCCTCCGACGCGCCGCCGAAGTAGAGCTTGGGATGGCGACGATCGCCACGGACATGGATGCGGGGCATCACGGTAGAGCCAGTGACCTCGAAGTGCTCGCCCGCAAAGGTCACGTTCTCTTCAGTCCAAAGTCTGCGAACCAGGCGCATGAACTCTCTGGTACGGGCATAGCGATGTATCTGGTCACCTTCGCTGTCGCCATACGCAGCGAGGTTGTCCTTGCCTGACACTATGTTGATACGCACGCGACCGGCGGTCAGCTGGTCGAGCGTGGCTACGGCGGATGCGAAGTGCGCCGGCCGCCAGTACCCCGGGCGGATCGCGATGAGCGGCTCGAAGGAGGTGGTCCGCGCGGCGAGCGAGGCCGCGACAGTAAAAGTGTCGGGCCGACCCCAGCCGGTACCGATCAGCGCGCCCTTCCAGCCGTATTCCTCAAGCGCCTTCGCGTGGCTGGTCAGCGTCTCCAGGCTGTTGTGGTTCTCGACGGCCGGCTCGCCGCGGTGACCGGGAGCGACCTGGTTCGGGATGTACCAAAGAAACTCGGTGTCAGCGCTCATTGTCGGGCCTGTATTTTGGCCGGGCATGGAGGTCAATGGCAGGACCCTCCGCTCCGTTGTATTTTGATGATCATTCAAAGGGCTGCCCCTAGCAGCCCTGGCGCCTTGCTCGGCTGCGGTGCAAAGCGGCTTTCGGGCCTGATAAGGCCGAGATGGTCGCGCAGCGTGCGCCCTTCATATTCCGTTCGGAACAGCCCTCGCCGGCGCAGGATCGGCACCACCGTATCGACAAAGACCTCCAGTCCGGTCGGCAGCACGTCCGGCATCAGGTTGAAGCCGTCGGCGGCGCCGGCGACAAACCATCTTTCGATATCGTCGGCGATCTGCTCCGGCGTGCCGACGATGGTGCGGTGGCCAGTGCTGCCGTTCAGCGCCCGGATCAGCTGGCGAACCGTGAAATCATTGCTGCGGGCGAGCGCGAGCGTGGCCTTGAAGAAGGTGTGGCCGCCGTTGGGGGGCAGTTGAATCCGTTCCGGCAACTTCTCATCGAGCTTCAGCCGCTCGCGATCGATGCCGAGCACGCCGGACAGCCGCCCAAGGCTGTAGTCGAGCGGAATGCGATCCCACAGCTCTTCTTGCCGCCGCTCCGCTTCCCCCTCTGTGCTGCCGATGATGGTGGCTAGGCCGGCGAGGTTGAGCGGCACGCCGCCGGTGCGGCCATAGGCGACGGCACGCGCCTTAAGTTCCCGCGCATAGCCGAGCGCTTCCTCGAAAGACTGCGATGCGGAAAACACAGCTTCGGCGTGGCGGGCGGCGAGGTCCTTGCCGTCATCGGACCCGCCGGCCTGGACGACCACCGGATGCCCTTGCGGCGAACGCGGCACATTGTGCGGCCCGTGCACCGAGAAATGTGCGCCCTTGTGGTCGATGGCGTGAACCTTGGTGGCATCGACGAAGCGCCCGCTGGCGACATCACCGATGAAGGCATCGTCCTCCCAGCTGTCCCACAATGCCTTGACGATGTCAGCGAATTCCGCCGCCCGCTCGTAGCGCCGGCCATGATCGATGGCACCGTTGAGGCCGAAATTGCGGGCCGAGGCGGGATCGGCCGTGGTGACGATGTTCCAGCCGATGCGTCCGCCGCTGACATGGTCGAGCGTCGCGAAGCGCCTGGCGATATTGTAGGGCTCGTTGAAGCTGGTTGAAGCGGTGGCGATCAGGCCGATGCGCTCGGTTGCGGCGGCTACCGTCGCCAGCACGATGGTCGGCTCCAGCGACGTGATCGGACGATAGTCAATGCGGTCCGATATCGCCGCCTGGTCGGCAAGGAATACGGCGTCGAGCTTTGCGCGCTCTGCGATCTTCGCCACCTGCACATAGTGGTCAACGGTGAAGGCGGCATAGGGGTCGACGCCGTCCATCCGCCATGCCGCCGGCGAGAAGCCGGCATGCAGGATGTTGACGTTGAGATGGAGCTGCCGGCCGCTCATCGAAAGACGCCGGGCTCGGGATAAGCGCCGGTCAGATACCAGGTGCCGACAGTGCGGGTCTTGTATTCGGCAGGGTTGTGCAAGGTGTGAATGCGTGCGTTGCGCCAGAAGCGGTCGAAGCCGTATTTGCGCACTGCGGAGCGGGCACCCATCACCTCGAATATCTCGGTCGTGACTTCGAGCGCAACATCGCCTGCCAGCACATTGGCCGCGGCGACGGCAACCGCCGCCTCACCGCGTTCTTGCTCGGTCAGCGCCTTGCCGCGCGCGATCGCATGATCGATCGCCGCCGCCGCGCGATCGGCCAGCGCCGTCGCCGCCCGCGTCTTGACCCAGAGCTCGCCATACTGCCGCTTGATCCATGGATCGTCGATATGGCGCTCGACGCCGGAATACATCCACGGCCGCGAACTGATGAGCGTATAATCTCGCGCCGCCAGCAGCGCGCCCTGGGCCGTGCCGACAAAGACATTGAGCAACACGCTCTGCTGCTGCAGCGGGCCGATGGTGCGGATTGGCAACGACGCGTTGACCCAACCGCGCACCAACTCGCTGTCGTGGATCCTGACGTCCTTGTAGGCGACCTTGCCGCTGCCGGTCTGCGTCTGGCCGATGCCGTCCCAGTCGTCGAGAACGGTGATGCCTTCGCGATTTGCGGGGATCGCCGCGAATTTCCTCTCGCCGCTGACCTCGTCTTCCCACGAGGTCGAAAGATAGTCGGCGACATGCGAGCCGGAGGCGAAGGGTTTGAAGCCGTTTACGATCGTCCACTCGCCATCTTTGCGGCCGAACAGCGTTTTGGAAAAACTGTTGCCGGTGTTGCCCCAGAACCAGTCGCCGGCAGCCGAACGCCGCAGCAGATCGGCTGAGCGCGGTTCGTCCGAATTGAGCCTGGCGGCGATCAGTGCGCTGAAATGGTAGCCGTAGATATGGCCGATCGAGCCGTCGACCTTGGCGAACTCGCGCCCGATCTTCAGCGCCGTCGAATAGGGTTCCCCGGCGCCACCGAATTCCTTGGGGATCACGATGGTGAGTAGGCCGCTTTGCTTGAGAAGACGTATCTGTTCGGTAGGCCTGCCGCCAAGCTGGTCGCGCTCGACCGCATCGCGGGCAAAGATGTCGCGCAGCTCGACCGCCTTGGCGATCCATGGATTGGACGTATCGGGATCGAAGGTCATCGTCTCACTCATGCAGCTGCGGGAAGCCGTGGCGCTCGGCAAGCAGTGCAAGAATGCGCCTGGTGTCATCGGCGAAGACCTTGCCCTTGGCCGTCGGCAAGTCGGCGGGCGGATTGCTGCCGATGATCAGCACCGGCAGCGACTGGTGCCGTTCGCCGAGCGCGTCGATCACCTTGCCTCTCGGCCTCGAAAACGGCACGCGCTCAACGTCGAGTCTGGCGGCGAGATCGGGAAAGGCTGCGAGCAATCCCTCAACCTGGTTGCAATAGGGGCAGACGAACGTCTGGCCCGGCTGATTTGGGTCGGCGAAACCCGGCTGGATGAGAAAGAGCGTGTCGCGCGCCATTGCCGGCCTATTCCGCAGCTGCCGCGGCATGCCGCGAAAAACGGTTTGCCGGTCGCTTCAGGCCGAGATTGTCGCGCAAGGTGCTGCCCTCATACTCGTCGCGGAACAGGCCACGGCGGCGCAGTTCCGGCACCACCAGCTCGATGAAATCCTTCAGGCCGCCGGGCATGATCGGCGCCATGATGTTGAAGCCGTCGGCGCCGTAATTCTCGAACCGCTCTTCCATGGTGTCGGCGATCTGTTGCGGCGTGCCGACCACCTGCCAGTGGCCGCGGGCGCCGGCGATGCGCAGATAAAGCTGCCGGATCGTCAGGTTCTCGCGCCACGCCAGATCGATCACCAGCGCTTGCCGGCTCTTGCCGGCATTGGTCTCCGGCAAATCCGGCACCGGCCCGTCGAGCGGATAGGCGCTGAGGTCGAAGCCGCCGGCCAGCGCCGAGACCAGACCGAGGCCGACTTCCGGCTGGATGAGATCCTGCAGCTGTTCGAACTTCCCCCGCGCCTCGGCTTCAGTGCGGCCGACGACCGGGAAAATGCCTGGCAGGACTTTCAGGTCATCCTCCGAGCGGCCATATTTGCCGAGCCTGCCCTTGACGTCGGCATAGAAGGCGGTGGCTTCGTCGAGCGTGATCTGCGCGGCGAAAATCGCTTCCGCGGTACGAGCCGCCAGCTCTTTGCCCGGACCCGACGCGCCGGCCTGGACCACGACCGGACGACCTTGCGGCGTTCGCGGCGTGTTCAGGGGACCACGCACCTTGAAGTGCTGGCCCTTGTGGTTCAGCACGTGGAGCTTGTCCTTGTCGAAATAGCGTCCGCTCTCCCTGTCGCGCGGGAAAGCGTCATCCTCCCAGCTGTCCCACAGGCCGAGCACGACATCGGCGAATTCCTCGGCGCGGTCGTAGCGCTCGCCGTGCTGGATATGCGTGTCGTGGCCGAAATTGAACGCAGCCTCCGGATCGGAAGAGGTGACCAGATTCCAGCCTGCGCGCCCGCCGCTCAAATGGTCGAGCGACGCGAACTGGCGGGCCAGATTGTAGGGATCGGAAAAACTGGTCGACGCCGTGGCGATGAGGCCGATGTTCCTGGTCACAGCCGACAGTGCCGACAGCAGCGTGATCGGCTCGAACGGATAGACGCCGCTATGCGCCTTGCGGCTGGCGGCCTCGAGGTTGCTCAGCCGCGCCGCGACGCCATCGGCAAAGAAGATCGCGTCGAATTTGGCCGCTTCCGCCAGCCGGGCAAGTTCGACGTAGTCGCCGAGGCTGGTCCCCTCGCCTGCCGCTGGATGGCGCCAGGCCGCCACATGGTGACCGGTGAAGAGCAGAAACGCTCCCAGCTTGAGCTTGTCCTTGCGCCTGGCCATTTTTTTCGCCTCCTCAGCGGTACAGTCCGCCGGCCGGGAATTCCCCGGTCAGCAACCAGGTGCCGATCGTGCGCTTCTTGTATTCGGCCGGATTGTGCAGCGTGTGCGTGCGCACGTTGCGCCAGAACCTGTCGTAGCCGTTGGCCTTGGTGGCTGAGCGGGCGCCCATCACCTCGAAAACCTCGCTCGACGCGTCGAGGCCGACTTGTCCGGCGTAGACATTGGCGGTGGCGAGATCGATCGCCGTCTGCCCGCGCTGCTCCAGGGTCAACGCCTCGCCCTGGCCATAGGCGGCATCGAGGCTGCATGCTGCTATATCGGCCAGTTCGGCCGCGGCGAGCGTGCGGATATAGAGGTCGCCATATTTGCGTTGCACGAACGGATCGTCGGTATGTTTCTCATAGCCGGAATAGACCCAGGGGCGCGATTGCGAGACCGTATAGTCCCGGCCTTCGCTCAGCGCTCCTTGCGCGCTGCCGACGAACAGGTTGAGCAGGACTGCCTGCTGGAACAGTGACGTCAGCGTCTGGAACGGCGTCAGCGGCACCGCGGGCGAGCCAATCAGTTCGTCGTCGCCGACATGCACGTCCTTGAACGTCACCTTGCCGCTGCCGGTCTGCCGCTGGCCGACACCATCCCAGTCATCCTCGATGACGATGCCCTCACGGTCAGCCGGGATCGCTGCCGCTAGTCTATCCTGGCCGTCCTCCCAGGCAACCTGGATGTAGTCTGCGATGTGGGAACCGGAGGAGAACGGCCGAAAGCCGCTCAGGATCCAGCCCGTGCCGTTGCGCCTGGCCGTCGACGTCTTCGACATGGCGTTGCCGGAATTGCCCCAGACCCAGTTCTCCCTTGCCGAGCGTGTCAGCAGCCGGTCCCTCTGCGCCTGCGTGCCACGGAACAGCACGCCATTGAGCGGCAGATGATGGTATCCGTAGAGATGGGCGAGCGAGCCGTCGGTGCGGGCGAATTCGCGCACGACGCGAAGCACCGACAGCCAGGGTGCGCCCTTGCCGCCATAGCGCTTGGGAATCTGCGCCGACGGCAAACCACTTTCCTTCAGCAGGCGGATCTGTTCGACGGGCCGGCCGCCGGCCTTGTCGCGCGCCACGGCATCCCGATCGAAGATTTCGCGCAGTTCGACCGCCGTGGCGACGAACGGGTCGGAAAGGTCAGGGCTGAAGGTCATCGGCGTTTGTCCATGGAAATGCGTCTATTCCGCCGCGATGGTCTGCGCCGGCCGCGAGACGGAAGCGGCATAGGCGTCTTCGCCGAACTCGGCCGGATGGCTCCCGGTTATGCGGCTCTCATGGCTGTCGAGATCGGCGAGGAAGAGATCGCGGCTGATGCGCGCGACAACGGCCGGCACATCGCGCCTGATCGACGGCACATCGCCGATCGGCAGGCCGAAACTGACAAAGCCGCCGGGATTGAAGACATGGATATTCCTCAGGAATGGCGCCTCCCCCGGCGCCTTCTCGAGAAATTCATGGCCGAGGCCGAGATAGGGATGGGCGCCGAAAAATTCATCCAGCTCTGCTTCCGGCGGCGCGTACTGGTCTCGCCATAGCCGGATGGTGGCGGCGAAATCGGCGAACTCAGGCTTGCGCGTCGGGTCGGCGAAATAGCCGGTGCCGGCGACGACGAAGTCGAACGCAAACGTCTCGCCTGCGATATCGGTGACGACCTTGCCGTCTTCGACATCCGCATTTGTCCAGGGGGCACCGAGATGGAGATGAAAATTCTGGTGCCGCACCGCCCGCTCCACCGCATCGAGCGGCGGCGTTGAACCGGCCTCGCGGAAGCGCAATGCCTGGCGCCAGCGCACCGCATCGGGCAGCCGAGGATAATTGTCATAGGCGCCGGGATAGCCGCGCACGCGGTTGATCGGCACACTGGCAATGCTGTTGCGGCGGGCAAAGAGACGCACCGATTTCGCGCCGGCCTCAAGGGCAGCTCCGGCCGCATCGAATGCCGAAGCCGCCGACCCGACGACAGCCATTGCCTTGCCCTTGAGCGAGGCAAAATCGATTGCCGCCGAACTGTGTGCGACAAGGCCCCGCGGCAAGGCGGCAAGTACCGCCGGTATCACTGGACCGCCGCTGCCGCCAAAGCCATTGGCCAGAATGATCTTGCGCGCCGTTTCGACCGATGGCGTGCCGTCGGCTTCGAGGTGGAGGCGAAAAAGCCCGCCGGCCGGCTCGATGCGAATGAGACGCGTGCCGTAACGGATGCCGATACCGAGGAACGCGCGATACCATTTCAGGTAGTTCGCCCAATCCGTCCGTGCGATGCGGTCGAATCCGGCATAGGCTTCCGCACCGTGGCGGGCTTCGTACCAGGACTGAAAGCTCAAGCCCGGCAAGCCGAGTTCCGGCCCCGGCAAGCCCTTTGGCGTTCGCAGCCGGTTCATCCGTGCATGAGTGAACCAGATGCCGGCCTTGCTTTCAACCGGTGCCGCGTCGACGACAGTAACCTTGCCGATGCCGGCACGCCTCAACGCGAAGGCAAAGGTCGCCCCCGTCTGCCCACCGCCAACGATGAAGACATTGTGGTCGATGCCTTCCCGGTCCGGCACCCAGTTCTGCGGATCGGGGCCGATCAGCCGGAGCGTCTCCCGGGCGTGGTGATCTGGATCGGTCGGTAAGGCCATTTCGGTCCCGGCTGAAGTTGAGCCTCATCAAACTCCGCCTCGGTCGGCAAACAGTCCAGAAATGTTCGCTTTGATTGGCCGGTAGTTTTTTTCACTTGCATTGCAACGACGCGCTTTCACAGCCGACGAATGGGCGGCGCGTGTGGCCTCCCTGAAGCCGGGGCATCTTTTTGATATTGCAGCGGGCTCAAGCGCACTGGTCATTTTATTTCTTACGGCTCACGCGTTATGCGCCGACGCAGTCGGGCATTGGTGTCGAGCACATCAGCGGCGTCGCGTGGTCAGCGGGATCAAGCTTGATCTTGGTCGACCGACATGGGTGACGTCCGCCATCTGAAAGACGGCAGATCGCGGATACACCAGCAACGGTCCTCGCAGGATAGGACAGCGCAGCTACTCAACAGGCGTCCCAAGAGGCCCGTCGGCTACTCCATCGCAGGAACGAAAACCAGAAGAGTAGCGGACCTTTCGTGTGCAGTTTTTGCACACGATCTCTCATAACATATTGATTTTATGTATTGATCTGTCCCATCCATCACCGGACATTGCGGAGTATCCTGGTGGAGGTGGGCGGCCGACACGATTCGAACTCTGGCGCGACAGGTGAAATGACCGCCGTTCTCAAAGTTTGTTGGCCGATAGTTGGTGCGGGTGGTCGGGCTCGAACCGACACTCCTTTCGGAACTGGATTTTGAATCCAGCGCGTCTACCAATTCCACCACACCCGCAAGGCGCTAACTCATTTACCTCTCAACGCTCTCATGCTGCACCTACGCAGAGGGTGGCAGTTCGAGAATTAAGCGGCTCTTAACTCCTAACCCATTGACCTCCAATCCTATTACCCTGCGGGCTGACGGTAGACGCATCCTGATTTTGAGTCGAGCGCGTCTACCAATTCCGCCATAGGGGCTCAGGCCGGGCGGCCTGGATGGGCGCGGACTATACGGTTGGAGGCCTGTTCGTCAACTGGCCAAATCCCGACATCTGAGCTCGCTCAAGCCTCAGCCTTTCGATTTCGTGAAGCATCTGCCATTGTGCAGCGCGGAAAATCTTTCTAGACAGGCGGCGCATGTCATTGAAGCGCACCTCGTCCGACGAGGTTGATGCTGGGCGCTTCCAAGTCTTGTTTGTACATGTCGTGATCCCAAGACCGCTTCTGGTTTGGGCGTGCATTAGGAGTGCCGATGCTTCGCGGACTTTACGACTGGACCTTGTCGCTGGCGGCGAGCAAATCCGCCGAATGGTGGCTGGCCTTCATCGCCTTCGTCGAGAGCTCGGTGTTCCTGGTGCCGGCCGACGTCCTCTATCTGCCGATGGCGCTGTCGCGGCCGGATCGCGCCTATCGTTACGCGCTGGTCGCCACCGTCGCCTCGGTGCTGGGCGGCATCGCCGGCTGGTTCATCGGCCATTATGCCTATGATGCGGTGGCGCGGCCGATCCTCGAATTTTATGGCAAATATGACGAGTTCGAGGCGATGCGCGTCTCGTCGGGTGTTGGCTTCATCATCCTGATGCTGGTCACCTCCGGCCTCGCCCATCTGCCGCCGATCAAGGTTGTCACGATCCTGTCAGGCGTCATCGGTGTTCCTTTGCTGCTGTTCATCGTGCTGGCAATCGTGGCGCGCGGTGCTCGCTTCCTGTTTCTCGCGTGGCTCTTGCGCCGCTATGGCGAGCCGATCCGCCACTTCATCGAAAAGCGCCTCGGCCAGATTGCAGGCGCCGCCGCCGCTGCCCTGATTTTGCTCTATATCGTCGTCAAATACGCCGTCTGAACGGCATCGAACCGAATGGACTGAGCCCGATGACAGCGACCGTGAATGCCGATACCGGACGCCAGCGGCTGCGCACCGCCCTGTTTCTCGCTGTCGCCATGGCCGCCACGGTCGGCTCGGCGCTGGCCTTCCAGTATCTCGGCGGCTACATCCCCTGCAAGCTCTGCCTCGAGCAGCGCACGCCTTACTACGTCGGCGTGCCCTTGATGCTGCTGGCGGTGCTTGCGTCGGCTCTTCACGCGCCAGCCTGGGTAAGCCGTGGCCTGCTGGCTATTTGCGGCCTGCTGATGCTCTACGGCGGCTATCTCGGCGTTTATCACTCCGGCGTCGAATGGGCGTGGTGGCCAGGCCCGACCGATTGCACCGCAGCCGCCGGGCCGGTGGACACCGGCGGCAAGGGCGTGCTCGATGCGCTCGACAAATTCGTCCCGCCCTCCTGCGACAAGGCGGCGCTCCGCATCCTCGGCCTGTCGCTGGCCGGCTGGAACGCCATCGCCAGCTTTGTCCTGGCAGTCGTAGCCTTCCGCAGCGCCTTCGCCCGCGACTGATTTAGCGCGACACGAGATCATCCAAGAATTCGGCAGGCTGAGTCGGGTGGAGTGATTGCCGAGAACCGAAGCGGAGCGGACATTGGTCCGTGAGCATCGGAAGCGCAGAAAATCGCTTCAGACGGCCAGCCTCCCAAATTATCGGATGATCTCACGGCTCGAGTTCGACATCCCAGTACAGATAATCCATCCAGCTTTCGTGTAGATGGTTGGGCGGGAACAGCCGGCCGTTATTATGCAAATCATGCACCGTCGGCTGGTAGGGCTTCTGCAGCGGCCACATCTTGGCGTGGGCCGGCATCATGCCGCCCTTCCTCAGATTGCAGGGCGAGCAGGCAGCGACGACATTCTCCCAGGTCGTGGCGCCGCCGCGATGGCGAGGAATGACATGGTCGAACGTCAGATCGTCCGGCGTGCCGCAATATTGGCATTGGAAACGGTCACGCAGGAAGACGTTGAAACGGGTAAACGCCGGATGCCTCGACGGCTTCACGTAAGCCTTCAGGCTGACGACGCTCGGCAGCTTCATCGAAAATGTCGGTGAAGAGACGGCGTGTTCGTATTCGGCGACGATGTTCACCCTCTCGAGGAACACCGCCTTGATGGCATCCTGCCAGGACCAGAGCGACAGGGGGTAATAGCTGAGCGGACGGTAATCCGCGTTCAGCACCAGCGCTGGAAGCCCATCCGGAGATACGGCAACCGTCACGTCGTTGACCTCCTTCACCCTAGAACCGGTCGGCGCGGATACTGTAAGCCCGACATGACAGGGATGTGAAGCGGATTGTCGATCATGCCGGGTCTCAAAAACGCATGATTTCAATGCTTTTTTGCGGATTCAGGCCGGAGGCGCGGCATCCCTGCCCTTCAATTCGCGATAATAAGCCCAGAAAAGCCGCGATGCGACACCGCGCCACGGGCTCCATGATTCGGCAAGCCGGATCAGCATTTTCTCCGGCGGACGCGGGTCGATGCCTAGTGCATGGCCGACCGCGCTCTGCAATGCAACGTCGCGCGCCGGAAAGATGTCCGGGTGTCCGGCGGCGAACAAAAGGTAGACTTCAGCCGTCCACGGGCCGATCCCCGGCACCCTGGTCATGGCCGCGATCGCCTCGCTTGCATCGAGCCGACAGAGGTGATCGAGGTCGAGCCCGTCGGCCACCGCCCGGGCGACGGCAAGCAGGCCGCGCTGCTTGGGTCGCGACAGCCCGGCCTCGCGAAAGATCACCTCGTCGGCGGCAAGTATCGCCTGCGGCGTCAGCGGATCGAGCAGTCTCGTCAGCCGGCCGAAGATGGCGTCGGCGCTCGCGCGGGACACTTGTTGCGAAACGACGATGGAAGCAAGGCTCCTGAACCCCGGCTCCGATAGCCTGAGCGGCACCTCGCCGGCCATGCCGCGCACTCTTTCCAGGCGTGGGTCGAGTAAGCAAAGCCTATCCAGCCCTTGCGCAATGTCGTCGAGACTGGCGATGCGTTGCATGTCTGCTTGTTCCAAAATCAAAAGTGCCGCACGCTTCGTCACGTGTCCCTCTGGACGCACGACGCCACCGGCGCAAAGTAGCAATTGGCGAAAGCGCCACACAACCCGATTGCCGCCGGACAATGACACTGCTGACATTCCGCTTCGCGCCGAGCCCGAACGGCGAACTGCATCTCGGCCATGCCTATTCGGCGCTGCTCAATCAGAAATTGGCAAAGGCGACGGGCGGACGCCTGCTGCTGCGCATCGAGGATATCGACACGACACGCTGCACGCCGGAATTCGAGGCAGGCATTTTTCGCGACCTGAAATGGCTGGGGCTTGGCTGGGAGGAACCGGTGCGCCGCCAGTCCGAGCATTTTGCCGAATATCGGGCGATGCTCGAGCGGCTGATCGAGGAAGAACTTGTCTACCCGGCCTTCATGAGCAGAAGTGAGATCCGCGCCTTCATCGCCGACAGCGAGAAGCGTGGCCGCGACTGGCCGCGCGACCCGGACGGCGTGCCGCTCTATCCTGCCGCCGACAAGGCGTTGACGGCGAGCGAACGCAAGCGGCGCCAGGCCGAAAATGTGCCATTTGCCTGGCGGCTGGACGTCGATGCGGCAATAGCGCGCGCCGGCAAGGACCTGTCATGGGCCGAATACACGAACGAGACGCTCTCCGCGACGCGTCGTGTCGAAGCCCATCCGCAGGATTGGGGCGACGTGGTCGTGGCGCGCCGCGAAATCCCGACCAGCTATCACCTCGCCGTCACCATGGACGACGCGCTGCAGGGCGTCAGCCATGTCGTGCGCGGCCAGGATCTCTATTCCGCGACCAGCGTGCAGCGGCTGCTTCAGCAACTGCTTGGCCTGCCGCAGCCGGCCTATTTTCACCATCGCCTGATCCTCGGCCCGGACGGACGAAAACTGTCGAAGAGTCTTGGCGATACCGGCCTTGCCGCCCAGCGTAAGACCGGCGCATCGCCGGACGATGTGAGGCGGCTGGTCGGTCTCTAGCGGCGCCAACGGCATTCCTTGAATGGAAATGAGTCTATGGATCAACGGTTTGGTTTTGCCTTCCGCTCGGAACGGCATTAGAGCAAGCGCGACAATCAGTCCTCACCGACGCGTGGCCCCCGGAAAAATGCACAGCCTCAAGCGGTTCATCCCCGCCTCTTTCGTCGTCCTGTGGGCGACCGGCTTCATCGGCGCGCGCTATGCCATGCCGTGGGCGGAGCCCTTTACGTTCCTGGCCGCGCGCTTTGTCCTGGCCGCAATCCTGCTTGTCGCTTTGATGGCCGCACTTGGTTCGAGCCGCGCCACCCGCGACGAGGCGCTGCACGCGACCGGCGCCGGCATCCTGATGCATGGGGTCTATCTCGGCGGCGTGTTCTGGGCCATCCACCGGGGCATGCCCGCTGGGCTTTCAGCCCTGATCGTCGGCCTGCAGCCGCTGATCACGGCAGTGTTCGCCGGCCGGCTTCTCGGCGAGGCCATCCTGCCGCGCCACTGGGCCGGTCTCGGCCTCGGGCTGATCGGTGTGGTGATCGTGCTCTGGCCGAAGCTCGGCGCGCTCGGCGGCGGGGTGACGGCCGAGACGCTGGGCGCCTCACTTGTCTCGGTGCTCGGCATGAGCGCCGGCACGATCTGGCAGAAGCGCTTTGCTTCAGGCGGCGATCTGGTGGCTGCCACGTTCTGGCAATATGTCGGCGGCGCATCTGTAATGGCCTTGGCCTCGCTAGCCTTCGAGACGCGAACGGTCATCGTCAATGGCGAACTGATCTTCGCCATGGCCTGGCTCGTGCTGGTGCTGTCGATCGGCGCCATCTTCCTGTTGATGGTGATGATCCGCGACGGCGAAATGTCGAAGGTCGCCTCGCTGTTTTACCTCGTGCCGGCCGTCACCGCGGTCATCGCCTGGGCATTGTTCGGTGAGCACTTGAGCCCGCTCCAGATCGCCGGCATGGCGATCGCGACGCTCGGCGTCGGGCTGGCGACGGCTCAGCCGCCGACGCGGGCACGCGCCTCTAAATAGCGGCTGATCGCGGCGTTGAGCTCGCCGCCGAGGATGAAGATCGCTGATACGATGTAGAGGAAGACGACGGCGATCATGATCGAGGCGAGGCCGGCATAGGTCGTCACATAGGACGAGAAATGATCGAGATAGGCGGCGAAGATGGTCGACCCGATGAGCCAGCCGACCAGCGTGAAGATGATGCCAGGCACGATCGAAACGAAGCGGCGCTTGCCGGCCGGCAACCAGAAATGCACGGCGAACAGGCCGCCGATGATGACGACCGAGGCGATGACGTACCGCCACAGCGTGATCGTGCCCATATAAGGTTTTATCCATTCGAAATGCGACTCGGCCAGCCGTGCCAGCAACGGCGCGAAGACCAGCAGCACGCTGATGGCCAAAAACCCGGCCGTCGCGATCAGCACGAAGATGATGCTCTGCACCCGCCGGTAGATGATGCCGCGCGTTTCCGAGACACGATAGGCCCGGTTGAGCGAGGTGCGCAGCGCCTCGATGCCGTTCGAGGCGAAATATCCGGCAAGCATGATACCGTAGGTCAACAGGTCACTGCGCCGGACGGTAAGCACGTTGAGTACCTCGCGCGCGATCGGTTTGGCGATCTGCTCGGGCCATGTGTCGAACACAAGGTGCACGGCGGTGTCGGCGAAAGCCTGCGCGCCGAAAAAACTCGCCAGCGTCGTGGCGAAGATCAGGAAAGGAAAAAGCGCCATCAGCGCGGTGATCGCCAGATGGCTGGCCATTGCCCAGCCGTCGTCGGTGTTGAAATGGCCGAGCGCGTCGTAGAGGACGCGTTTGAGGGCTACGATCTTCCGCAACAAGAACCGCGTTCCCTTCGATTGTCCCGACGCCGCGAATATGGGAAGGGTTTGCGGTAAATGACAACCCTAGGTCAAACCACCATTCCTCCCGGAGAAGAGTTGCGCACCATCATTGTCACAGGTGCCTCTTCCGGTATAGGCGCCTATTGCGCCTATGCTCTTAAGAGGGAAGGCTGGCGGGTGTTCGCAACGGCCCGAAAGCCCGAAGATATCGCCGCGCTCGAGGCCGACGGCATCGAGGCCTTTTATCTGGACTACACCGAGCCCGGATCGATCGAGGCGCTGGTGGCGTCGGTGCTGGAACGGACCGGCGGCCGGCTCGGTGCGCTCTTCAACAATGGCGCCTACGGACAACCCGGCGCCGTCGAGGACCTGCCGGTCGAGGCTTTACGGCAGCAGTTCGAGGCCAATGTCTTTGGCTGGCATGATCTCACTCGCCGCGTCGTACCGGTGATGCGCCGTCAGGGCCATGGTCGTCTCGTTCATTGCTCATCGATCCTCGGCCTCGCGCCGGTGCCTTTTCGCGGCGCCTACTCGGCATCGAAGCACGCTATCGAAGGGCTGATGCTGTCCCTCTATCAAGAACTCCGGGGTAGCGGCATCCATGTTTCGCTGATCGAGCCGGGGCCGGTGAAATCGAAGATCGCCAGCAACAGCCTCGCATGGTTCCTGGCGAATATCGATCACGAGAATTCCGTTCATCGCCTCGCCTATGCGGCGCAACTCAAACGGCTGCGGGCCGGCGGCAGCACATCGCGGCTGAAGCCCGGGGCGGAGGTGGTTTATGCCGCCTTGCACCATGCGCTTCTGTCGCGGCGCCCGCGCCCGCATTATGTGGTAACAGTGCCGGCCAGGATCGGTGTGATCCTTAAACGCATCCTGCCGGCTTCTGCACTCTACCGTCTGCTCGCCAATCGCGCCTGAACGCAATTCAACTGGAACACACCATGGCAACCGTCTTCAACATCCTCGCCGTTCTTGTCATGGTCGCAGTGGTGATCGTGCTGATCCGCGGCCTCATCAACATGATGCGCGGCGGCTCCAGCATGACCTCCAACAAGCTGATGCAGACGCGCGTGCTCTTGCAGTTCGTGGCCTTGGTGCTGATCATGCTGGCGGTGTATTTCACCCGTAAGTGACGCAGCACCAGCCGGGAGGTACCCCGTGGTCAAACTCAACAAGATCTACACCCGCACTGGCGACGATGGCACCACCGGTCTCGGCTCCGGCGAGCGGCGGCTGAAATCCGACCTTCGCATCGACGCCTACGGCACGGTCGACGAGGCCAATGCCTGCATCGGCATGGCCCGCATTCATACCGCGGCAGTAAATCCGGCGATCGATGCGATGCTCGGCCGCATCCAGAACGACCTTTTCGACCTCGGCGCCGATCTGGCAGTCCCCGATAATGGCAAGCCGCTCGACTACGAGCCGTTGCGCATCATCGCCTCGCAGACCGACCGCATCGAACAGGATATCGATCTCCTCAACAAGGACCTTGAGCCGCTCAAATCCTTCGTGCTCAACGGCGGTACGCCGGCAGCGGCTGCCCTTCACCTCGCCCGCACGGTGGCCCGCCGCGCCGAGCGCGTCATGGTTGCGCTGTCGCAAGATCCAGACGAGCAGGTCAACCGCGAGGGGATAAGATACATCAACCGTGTCTCGGACTTTCTGTTCGTCGCCGCACGCGCGGTCAATGACAACGGAAATGCCGACGTGCTATGGGTTCCCGGCAAGAACCGCTGAATCTGCCGGAACCGGGAGAGGCCTGATGTTTATCCCGCTTTATGACACCAACCGGCTGCGGCACATCAAGCTGCAATATGTGACGATCAGCCTGATCGCGCTCAACGTGCTGATCTACTTTGTCACCACATTGGGCGGCGAGGATTTCGCCAACGCCGCGGTGATGGGCCTCGGTTTCATCCCGTCGGTTGTGCATGACAGCGTCGAGCTCGCTCCGCAATTTGTCGTCATTCCGGAGAGCCTGAGCTATCTGACCTATTCCTTCCTGCACGCGGATATCTTCCACCTCGGCGGCAACATGCTGTTCCTGTGGGTGTTCGGCGACAATGTCGAGGATGCACTTGGCCATGTCCGCTACCTCGTCTTCTACCTGCTTTGCGCCATCGCCGGCGCTTTCCTCCAGGGTCTGGTTGCCTGGGATTCGCGGGTGCCGCTGATTGGCGCGTCGGGCGCCATCGCCGGTGTGGTCGCCGCCTATCTGATCCTATATCCGCGGGTGAAGGTATGGGTGCTGGTCTTCGCGCGCATCCCGTTGCGCATCCCGGCGTTCATCCCGCTGATCCTGTGGATCCTGTTCCAGATCTTCATGTTCTCCCAGGGGGGCGAGGATCAGGTTTCCTGGGCCTGCCATATCGGCGGCATCATCGCTGGAGCCGTGCTGGTGCTTGTCTTGCGCAGCCGCGGCGTACCGCTACTCGCCGGCGCAGACGAGGAGCCAGCCGTGGTCGCCGGTCCGGCGCCCGTAGCCGGGGAGCCGGCGCCAAGCGACCCACAACCTGCGCAGCCGGCGCCGCGCTGGGGCCGGGGAAGCGTTTCCGGTCCGGACTGAACCGATTTGAGTGCTTCGCCGAGGATCCGAGTGCGCCCCGGATATTGACGCGCGGGGTCGCCGCAACTACGGAAGCGCCACCCTACTGGCGTGGCGAAGACCAGAATTCCGTCCGGAATGTCGGCTTTCGACAACTATGAAGAGGTGCACGCTGCTATAGCGCGCCCGACGAGCGTGAAGAGACTATCGTGAAAGAGGTGACAGGCAAATGAAGATCCTTGTGCCCGTGAAGCGGGTTGTGGATGCGAACGTCAAGGTCCGGGTGAAGGCGGACGGTTCGGCGGTGGAACTCGCCAACGTCAAGATGGCGATGAACCCGTTCGACGAGATCGCGGTCGAAGAGGCGATCCGGCTGAAGGAAGCTGGCAAGGCCGAAGAGATCATCGTCGTGTCGATCGGGCCGCAGCAGGCACAGGAGACCTTGCGCACGGCGCTCGCCATGGGCGCCGACCGCGCCATCCTGGTCAAGACCGACGAGCAGACTGAGCCGCTGGGCGTCGCCAAGGTGCTGAAGGGCGTCGTCGAGGCAGAACAGCCCGGCCTTGTCATTCTCGGCAAGCAGGCGATCGACGACGATTCCAACCAGACCGGCCAGATGCTGGCCGCACTTCTCGGCTGGGCGCAGGGCACCTTCGCCTCCAAGATCGTGCTCGACGGTGACAAGGCCACGGTGACGCGCGAGGTCGATGGCGGCCTGCAGACGCTGGAACTGAAGATGCCGGCGATCGTCACGGCCGATTTGCGGCTGAACCAGCCACGCTACGCGTCTCTGCCCAACATCATGAAGGCCAAGAAGAAGCCGCTCGACGAGAAGAGCCCTGCCGATTACGGCGCCGACGTCAAGCCGCGGCTTAAAGTGATCAAGACCGAGGAGCCGGGCGGCCGCAAGGCGGGCGTCAAGGTCAAGAGCGTCGCCGAACTGGTAGACAAGCTGAAGAACGAAGCCGGCGTGCTCTAAGGAAATCCGATGAGGCCCGGCCTGCAAACGGCCGGTTTCTCCGCTTCCGGTGCTCACGTACTGAAGTACGCTCCGCTCCGGTTCTCGAAACCAACCGTTTTCGACTCGGCCTGACCGGATTTCAGGAGCCTCGAAGACGAAAGTCAGGAAAACATCATGGCTATTCTTCTGATTGCCGAACACGACAACGCTGCGCTTTCCGACCAGACCGCCAAGGCGCTTTCGGCGGCGCTGCAGATCGGTTCGGACGTGCATGTGCTGGTTGCCGGCAAAGGTGCCAAGCCGGCAGCGGACGCCGCCGCCAAGCTCAAGGGCGTCACCAAGGTGCTGCTCGCCGACGCCGACGAACTGACCGAGCGTCTCGCCGAACCGCTGGCGGCACTCGTCGTTTCGCTTGCTGAGCCATACGAGACGATCATCGCGCCGGCGACCTCGTCGGGCAAGAACGTCGCGCCCCGCGTGGCGGCGCTGCTCGATGTCGCCCAGATATCTGAAATCATCGAAGTCGTGTCGCCCGACACCTTCAAGCGGCCGATCTATGCCGGCAACGCCATCCAGACGGTGCAGTCCAGTGACGCCAAGAAGGTCATCACGGTGCGTACCGCTTCCTTCCAGGCAGCGCCCGAGGGCGGTTCCGCGCCGGTCGAGACGGTCCAGGCGGCGGCCAATCCCGGCCTGTCGAGCTTTGTCGAGAACAAGCTCTCCGAGACCGACCGTCCAGAGCTGACCTCGGCCAAGATCATCATCTCGGGCGGCCGTGCGCTGGGCTCCTCCGAGAAGTTCCAGGAGGTCATCCTGCCGGTCGCCGACAAGCTCGGTGCGGCGGTTGGCGCATCTCGCGCCGCCGTCGATGCCGGCTATGCGCCGAACGACTGGCAGGTCGGCCAGACCGGCAAGGTGGTAGCGCCCGACCTTTATATTGCCGTCGGCATCTCCGGTGCCATCCAGCACCTTGCCGGCATGAAGGATTCGAAGGTGATCGTTGCCATCAACAAGGACGAGGAAGCGCCGATCTTCCAGGTCGCCGACTACGGTCTCGTCGGCGATCTCTTCGTCATTCTGCCGGAACTGCAAAAGGCGCTTTGACGCCTTCTGCCAAAGCGTATTAAATTCTGAGGGGTGGGGTAGACGAAGTCGCCCCGCCCTTTTAGTTTGCACTGCACAAAAAACGGGCCGCAAAGGCCTCGACGGGATCGGGTAATGAGCAAGATCGAAACGATCGGCATCATCGGCGCGGGCCAGATGGGTGGCGGCATCGCCCATGTGTCGGCGCTGGCGGGCTATAAGGTGCTGGTTTACGATATTTCGCCCGACCGCATCGAAAAGGGCATCGCTACGATCAGCGGCAACATGGCCCGTCAGGTCGGCTCCGGCAAACTCGAGGAAAAGCTGCGCAATGAGGCGATGGCGCGCATTTCCGCGGCACCGGCCATGGCCGACCTTGCGGGCGCCGATCTGGTGATCGAAGCAGCGACCGAGGACGAGACGGTCAAGCGCAAGATCTATGCCCAGCTCTGCCCGCAGCTCAACCCCGAGGCCATCCTGGCGACGAACACGTCATCGATCTCGATCACACGGCTGGCTTCGCAGACCGACCGGCCGGAACGCTTCATCGGCATACATTTCATGAATCCGGTTCCGGTGATGAAACTGGTCGAACTGGTGCGCGGCATCGCCACCGAGGACCAGACCTTCGAGGCGGCAAAAACCTATGTGAAGCAGCTCGACAAGACGATCACCGTCTCGGAGGATTTCCCGGCCTTCATCGTCAACCGCATCCTGCTGCCGATGATCAACGAGGCGATCTACACGCTCTATGAAGGTGTCGGCTCGGTCGACGCCATCGATACCGCCATGAAGCTCGGCGCCAACCATCCGATGGGGCCGCTGCAGCTTGCCGACTTCATCGGGCTCGATACCTGCCTGTCGATCATGCAGGTGCTGCATGACGGGCTGTCGGATTCGAAATACCGCCCCTGCCCGCTGCTGGTCAAATATGTCGAGGCCGGCTGGCTCGGCCGCAAGACCGGGCGCGGCTTCTACGACTATCGCGGCGAGCATCCCGTTCCGACACGCTGATCACCTCGCTACCAGCGCACAAAAAGTCGTCCGCCGAGCGCCCCGAGCACAGCAAGGATGGCGACCGCGATCGTATACCAGGTGCCGACGAAAAGCGGCGAATCGTCGAAGCAATGCGCCGCATAGAAGGTCGCCGCCAGCCCGCCGGCAAGCAGGCCCGCGGCCGCACCGGCAAGCACCGGCCTTGTCGGCGCGCCATGGCGCAGCACCGCGAGAAAGACGGCAAGCGGGCCGATCCCGATCAACGGAATGAAGGTCAGGCAGATGACCATGTTCGTGCCGACCAGGCGCGTGCCCCAGTCGGACGCAGGCACGGCGAAGAGTTCGAAAATCACAGCCACAATCACCAGCAGCGGCGCGGCGATCATCCAGCTCACCGCCCGGCCGGTCGATGCACCGGGCGTCGACAGCCCACGCACCAGGACAAAGGCGCTGACGGCAAGAGCAATCGTGAAGACGAATTTGGACAGGAACCGCATCGTGTGCATGGCGATCGCAATGTCGGGGCGCGGGCCGATCGTCAGCCAGAAAACCGCGGCCGCGATCACGATGGCCACGCCGGCGGCAAGCCACCAGGCGGTGCCTAGCGGCAGCGCCTTGCTGCGGGCATCGGCGTCAAGCGCCCTGATGAAATCTTCGGTCCTCATGTTATTCTTATTCCCGCCCCGCCCTGAACCGTTTGGCAATGGCGGCAAGCCCGCGGTGCAGTGACACCCGCACAGCCGTCTCGCTGATGCCGAATTTGGCCGCGGTCTCACCGATTGACCGGCCTTCGACCGATACGGCCGAGACGACGGAACGCTGTGCCGGCGACAGGCTGTCGAGCGCCCGGTTGACGTCGCGCTCGCTCACCGTCTCCGATTCCGGCTCGGCAAAGGTCTCGGCGATTTCGTCGATCTCGATCTCGATCCGCCGACCGCGCCGCCGGAACGCATCGATCAGCTTGAAGCGGGCTATTGCATAGACCCAAGGCAGCACCGGCGCATCATGGCGCCAGGTGTGTCGTTTCACATGAATGGCCAGCAAGGTTTCCTGCACGACATCCTCGGGATCCACCCCGCCCTGCACGATCTTGCGCCGGGCAAAGCCACGAACGAGCGCGGCGATCCGGTGCAGAAAGTCGGCATAGGCTCTTTCGTCTCCGGCGATCGCGGCCCGCAACAGCCGTGAAAGCTCGGCTTCGTCCTTGCCGCTCACAAGAGTTCACTCCCCGATATTCGCGTCTCGGCGCTGATTTGTTACGTGGCCGGCGAAATAATGTCCAAGGCAAATTAGCTGAGCATCACGAAAGTTTGCTCCTTTTGAGCGATTGAGTGGGCCAGCAATGTTGACTGCACCAGTCAGGTATTGATAGGTGCAGCGTGCCAAGCCAAAGCCAATCGAAATCGAGGACGACGCCATGAAATATGCTCTTTCCGCCCTTGCCGGTGCGACAGCACTTGCAATCAGCCTGATCGCCGGCCCGGCAATGGCAGAGGACGAGGGCATCGTCGTCTACAACGCCCAGCACGAAAACCTGACCAAGGCTTGGGCGGAGGGATTTACCAAGGAAACCGGCATCAAGGTTACCGTCCGCAATGGCGGCGACAGCGATTTCTCCAATCAGATCGTTGCGGAAGGCACCGCTTCGCCCGCCGATGTATTCCTGACGGAGAATTCGCCGGCCATGGCATTGGTCGAGGCGGCCGGCCTGTTCGCACCGGTCGACACCGAGACGCTGGCCCAGGTTCCGCAGGAGTACCAGCCGGCGAGCGGCAAATGGGTCGGCGTTGCCGCGCGCAGCACCGTCTTTGCCTACAACAAGACCAAGCTGAGCGCCGACCAGCTGCCCAAATCGCTGCTCGATCTCGCCGATCCGAGCTGGAAGGGCCGCTGGGCCGCTTCGCCCTCCGGCGCCGATTTCCAGGCGATCGTCAGCGCGCTTCTGCAGCTCAAGGGTGAGGCGGCGACGGCCGAATGGCTGAAGGCGATGAAGGCGAATTTTACCGCCTATAAGGGCAACAGCACGGTGATGAAGGCGGTCAATGCCGGCGAGGTCGAAGGCGGCGTGATCTATCACTATTACTACTACGGCGATCAGGCCAAGACCGGCGAGAACAGCAAGAACGTCGAGTTGCACTATTTCAAGCATCAGGATCCCGGTGCTTTCGTCTCGATTTCCGGCGGCGGCGTGCTGGCCTCGAGCAAGCACCCGAAGGAAGCGCAGGCTTTCCTGAAATGGGTCACCGGCAATGGCGGCCAGGACGTGCTGAAAACAGGCGATTCGTTCGAATACGCAGTCGGCAAGGGCGCCGAGTCCAATCCGAAGCTGGTGCCGCTGGCCGATCTGCAGGCGCCGAAAGTCGACCCGACGACGCTGAACTCGAAAAAGGTGACCGACCTGATGACGGCGGCCGGCTTGCTTTAGCCGGCGTTCGTCCTAAAAGGGCAACCGACTGCGCTCCTGTGGGAATTCGCTTTCCACAGGAGCGCTCTGTTTTCAAGATGGCATTTGCCTATGACCACAAGCTACCCGCGAGATTATCCGCCGCCGATCGTTTCCGCCTCCGGGCGGAGCTGGCGCAACGTCTGATCTGATGCAATCCGCGATCGATCTCGCACGCCCAGGCTTGCCGGCCGACGCCACGGCCGTGCGGGCACGTCGTTGGTCGGTCTCATGGATTGCGTTGGCTGCCGTCTTTGTCTCGCTTTTCGCGCTGCTGCCGCTTGCCTTCATCGTCTGGGTGGCGGTGCAGACCGGCTGGGAAACGGTGGCGGCGCTGGTGTTCAGGCCGCGCGTCGGCGAGCTTCTGGTCAACACCAGCCTGCTGGTGGTGCTGGCGGTGCCGATCTCGATCGTGCTGTCGGTCACGCTGGCCTGGCTGACCGAGCGCAGCGATCTGCCGGGTGCCCGCCTATGGGCCTGGCTGTCGGTGGCGCCGCTCGCCATTCCGGCCTTCGTCCACAGTTACGCCTGGGTCACCATGGTGCCCAGACTGCACGGCCTGTGGGCCGGCGTGCTTGTGTCGGTCATCGCCTATTTCCCCTTCCTTTATCTGCCGGTGGCGGCGGCATTGCGCCGGCTCGATCCCGCTCTCGAGGATGCAGCGGCAGCCCTTGGTCTCGGCCCGTGGCGTGTGTTCAGGCGTGTCGTGCTGCCGCAGCTCCGGCTCGCTATTTGCGGCGGCTCCCTGCTGGTCGGCCTGCATCTCCTGGCCGAATACGGGCTCTATGTCTTCATCCGCTTCGACACCTTCACCACCGCGATCGTCGACCAGTTCCAGTCGACCTTCAACGGTCCCGCCGCCAACATGCTGGCCGGCGTGCTGGTGACCTGCTGCCTTGTGCTGCTCGGGCTGGAGGTGCTGGTGCGCGGCGAGGAGCGCTATGCCCGCGTCGGTTCGGGTGCTGCGCGCCAGCAGCAGCGCACGGGCCTTGGGCGCGCCACCATTCCTTGCCTGCTGCTGCCTGCCATTACCACGCTGCTGGCGCTCGGCGTGCCGTTCGCCACTATCGGCCGCTGGCTCATGGCCGGCGGCGCCGATGTCTGGCGGCTCGACGAGATCGGCCTGGCGCTTGGCCAAACGCTGTTCCTAGCAATTGCCGGCGCGCTGCTTGCCACCGTCGCGGCAATGCCGATGGCGTGGATTTCGATCCGCGCGCCGGGGCGGCTGCAACGCGTCCTGGAGGGCTGCAACTATATCGTCGGCGCGTTGCCCGGCGTTGTCATCGCCCTGGCGCTGGTCACCATCGCCGTGCGTATCGCCATGTCGCTCTACCAGACCCTGTTCACCATCCTGGTCGCCTATGCGCTGATGTTCCTGCCGCGCGCCCTGATTAGCCTCAGGGCGTCGATCGCACAGGCGCCGGTCGAGCTCGAACGCGCCGCCTCCAGCCTCGGCCGGTCGCCGCTCAAGGCGCTGTGGTCGACGACCATCCGCCTGTCGGCGCCGGGCGCCGCAGCCGGCATGGCGTTGGTCGCGCTGGGTATCATGAACGAATTGACCGCAACCCAGATGCTGGCGCCCAACGGCACCCGCACGCTGGCCATGGCGTTCTGGTCCTATAGCGGCGAGATCGACTATGCGTCGGCGGCGCCTTATGCCCTGATCATGGTGGCGATGTCGCTGCCTTTGACCTGGTTGCTCTACGTCCAGTCGAAGCGGATGGCCGGGCGATGAGCTTTCTCGAGCTGAGCGGCATCCACAAGCACTACGGGCCCGTCGCAGCACTTGCCGGCGTCGACCTCAGCGTGGCCAGCGGCAGCCGTACGGCAATCGTCGGGCCGTCCGGTTGCGGCAAGACCACCTTGCTGCGGCTGATCGCCGGCTTCGAGGCGCCGGACCAGGGCCGCATCGTGCTTGATGGCGAGGTGCTGGCCGATGGCGACACGGCCGTGCCGGCGCATCGCCGCGGCATCGGGCTGGTGGCGCAGGACGGCGCTCTATTCCCGCATCTGAGCATCGCCGCCAATATCGGCTTCGGCATGGGCCGTCACGAGGAAAAGCGCAGTGAGCGCATCGCCGAGCTCGCCTATGTCGTCGGGCTGGACAAAGGTATCCTGAAGCGCCGTCCGCACGAACTCTCCGGTGGCCAGCAGCAGCGCGTCGCGCTCGCCCGCGCTATGGCCATGAAGCCGCGGCTGATGCTGCTCGACGAGCCGTTCTCGGCGCTCGACACCGGCCTGCGCGCCTCGATGCGCAAGGCCGTGGCCGAGCTCCTTGAAACCGCCGGCATCACCACCATCCTGGTCACCCACGACCAGGCCGAGGCACTGTCATTCGCCAGCCAGGTCGCGGTGATGCGCGACGGCAAATTCTCGCAGGTCGGCACGCCGCGCGAGCTCTATTTCAAGCCGAAGGACAGGATGGTCGCCGAGTTCCTTGGTGACGCCATCGTCCTGCCGGCAAGGATCGCCGATGGCTTTGCCATCTCGCCACTCGGCCGCATCGCTGTCGACAGCTCGGAGCGGCGCGACGTCGCCCGCATCATGCTGCGGCCGGAGCAGGTGTTGCTTAAACGCACATCGCGTGAAGGCATGTCCGGCACGCCGGACATGCTGTTCGGCGAGGTGACGGAATCGGAGTTCGCCGGCTCGATGTGCACCATCGCGGTGCGTCTGTTGAACAGCCCCGATCCGCCCGACGCCGCCGCCATCGGCAATACGCCGTTGATCCTGCGCAAGCCGGGCATGGACGCGCCGGCGATCGGCGAGATCGTCCGGCTGACCGTGTCGGGCAAGGCGCATGTGTTTGCCTGAACGGTTTTGCGCAAGGCCGACTTCAATCGACCCGTTTGCCCGCCTGATCGAACCAATGCAGCTTTTCGGACCTGGCCACGACGCGCAATTGGTCGCCTGGCTTGGCGCTGGCGCGGCCTGAGACGCGCACCACGATGCGGCTGCCGGCTGCCACGCAATGGAGAAAGCTTTCGGCACCGACCGGTTCGACCGCTTCCACTGTTGCCGGCAGTGCGAGCGCGCCGGCCGGCGCCTCTGCCGCGAAGGTGATGTCGGCGTCCTCCGGACGAAAGCCTAGTGTCACTGCCTTGCCCTGTCGAGGCGCCAAGCCAATCACAGTACCGTCCGCCAATACCGAGCTTGGGGAGGCCCCTGTGAGCGCCAGCAGATTCATCGGCGGTGCGCCTATGAACGAAGCGACGAAGGTCGAGGCCGGTTTCTCGTACACATCAAGCGGCGCGCCGGTCTGCTCGACCAGGCCGGCGTTCATGACGACGAGGATGTCGGCCAGCGTCATCGCCTCAAGCTGGTCGTGCGTGACATAAACCGAGGTGACGCCAAGCGAGCGCTGCAGATTCTTGATCTCGATGCGCATCTGCCCGCGCAATTTGGCATCGAGGTTGGACAGCGGTTCGTCGAACAGGAAGACCTTCGGGTTGCGCACGATGGCGCGACCCATGGCGACGCGTTGGCGCTGACCGCCGGAAAGCTCGCGCGGGCGCCGGTCGAGCAGCGCCGAAAGCTCCAGCACCTTGGCAGTCGAGCGTACCCTGCTGTCGATCTCGTCATTCGGCGTGCCGCGGTTGCGCAGGCCATAGGCCATGTTGTCATAGACCTTCATATGTGGGTAGAGCGCGTAGTTCTGGAACACCATTGCGATGTCGCGCTCGGTCGGGCCAATGGCGTTGACCACCTTGCCGTCGATGGCGACTGTACCGGCAGAAATCGTCTCCAGCCCGGCGATCATCCTCAGCAGCGTAGACTTGCCGCAGCCGGAGGGGCCGACCAGCACGCAAAGCTCCTTGTCGGGAATGGCGATGGAAACGCCCTTCACGGCCTCGACGCCGCTGGGATAGATTTTCCTGACATCCTTCAGATCCACGGTCGCCATCGGCTTCTCACTTTTCGGATTCGACCAGACCGCGCACGAACCAGCGTTGCATCAGCACGACCACCAGGATCGGCGGCACGATGGCCAGCATTGCCGTGACCATCACCAGGTGCCATTGGGTGTCGGCATCGGCGAAGGAAACCATCTTTCTCAGCGCGATGACGATGGTATTCATGTCGTTGCTGTTGGTGACGAGCAGCGGCCAAAGATACTGCGTCCAGCCATAGATGAAGAGGATCACGAACAGCGCGGCGATGTTTGTCCGCGACAGCGGCACCAGAATATCGAAAAAGAAGCGCCATGGCCCGGCACCGTCGACACGCGCCGCCTCCACCAATTCGCCCGGTATGGTCATGAAGAACTGGCGAAACAGCAGCGTTGCGGTGGCTGAGGCGATCAGCGGGACGATCAGGCCGGCATAGGTGTCGATCATGCCGAGATCGACCATCACCTTGTAGGTCGGCAGGATGCGCACCTCGACTGGAAGCATCAAGGTGATGAAGATCAGCCAGAAGAAGGTCATGCGCAGCGGAAAGCGAAAGAACACGATCGCGTAGGCCGACAGGATCGAGATGAAGATCTTTCCCACCGCAACGCCGAGCGCCATGATCATGGTGTTGAGGAGCAGCCTGCCGACGCTGACCCCGCCGATACGACCGATGCCGCCGAACAGCGCCTCGCTGTAATTGTTCCATAGCTGGCCGCCGGGCAAGAGCGGCAGGGGCGGCCTGAGGATCGTTTGCAGCGTGTGCGTCGAGGCAACGAAGGTGTAGTAGATCGGAAAAGCCACGATCAATATGCCGAGGATGAGCACGGCATGGGCGATGAAGGTGCGGAGCGGGGACTGGCCGATCATCGCTGCCCTCAGCCGTAATGGACTTTGCGTTCCACATAGCGGAACTGGATCACTGTGAGCGCAATGACGATGGCCATCAGGATGACCGACTGCGCCGCCGAATCGCCCAGGATCAGATTGACGAAGCCGTCATTGTAGACCTTGTAGACCAGCGTCTCTGTCGTCTTGCCCGGCCCGCCGCCGGTGACGGCATGAACGATGCCGAACGTGTCGAACAGGGCATAGACGGTGTTGACGACCAGCAGGAAAAAGGTTGTCGGCGCAAGCAGCGGGAAGACGATGGTCCAGAAGCGCTTGGTTTCGCCGGCGCCGTCCATGGCCGCCGCTTCGATCAGCGTTTTCGGCACCGCCTGCAGGCCGGCGACGAAGAACAGGAAGTTGTAGCTGATCTGCTTCCAGGCAGCAGCCGACACCAGCAGGATCATGGCGTGGGTGCCGTTGAGCAGCGGGTCCCATACGACGCCGAGGCTTCTCAGCAAATAGGCCAACGAGCCGATCGAGGGATTGAACAGGAAAAGCCAAAGCATGCCGGCAATCGCCGGCGCCACGGCGTAAGGCCATATCAACAGTGTGCGGTAAAGGCCTTTGCCGCGCACGGCCTTCTCGGCCATGACCGCGAGCAGCAGGGCCACAACCATGGCAACGATCGCGGTCGCAAGAGAGAACACTACTGTGACCTTGATCGAGTTGAGGTAGGCCGGATCGGCCAGCACCTTCCGGAAATTGGCAAACCAGACGAACCTGCTCTTCAGCCCGAATGGGTCTTGCCTGAGCATCGACTGGTACAGCGCCTGACCGGCCGGCCAGTAGAAGAAAACCAGGGTGATGGCGAGTTGTGGCGCCACCAGCAGGTGGGGCAGGATCTTGTTGGGAAAGACGACGCGTGGAGACAGGCTGATTTCCCTCGCTATCCAGGCATCGCCCGCGCGAGCTCGCGTGGGCGATATTCCAACCGACTAACTGAGATAATCCCGTCAGTTCTCCAGCGCTTCCTTGATCGCCGCGTTGCCGCGCGCAACCGCATTGTCGAGTGCCTGCTGGGCGGTTTGCTGGCCGGCCAGCATCTTCTCCAGCTCCTCGTTCTGGATATCACGCACCTGCGGCAGATTCGGCAGGCGCACGCCCTTCGAATTGTCGGTCGGCGACTTGCCGATCATCTGCAGGATGGGTGTCTCGCGGCCGGGGTTCTTGTCATAGAAGCCTGATTTCTTAGTCGCCTCGTATGCCGCGAGCGTCACTGGCAAATATCCCGACTTCTGGTACAGATATTCCTGCACATCGGTCTTGGACAGATAGGCAAAGAAGGCCGCGACGCCCTTGTATTCCTCGTCCGACTTGTTGCCGAACACCCACAGGCTGGCACCGCCCGGCGTCGTGTTCTGCGGGGCACCCTTGGCGTCACTGTCGTAAGGAAGCTGGCCGATGCCATAGTTCATGCCGGACTTGACGATATCGCCGAGGCCGCCCGACGATTCGGTGAAGATGCCGCATTCGCCGGCGAGGAATATCTGCTTGGCTTCGGAGGTGCGCCCGCCATATTTGAATGTGCCGTCCTTGGCCAGGTCAGCGAGCGCCTGGAAGTGGTTGACGAAAATCGGCGCATTGATCTTGAGTTCGACATCACCGCCGGCCAGGCCATTCTGCTGGGTGGCCCAAGGCACGTCATTCCACGCCGCGAAATTCTCCAGGTGGATCCAGGTCAGCCAGGTCGAGGTATAGCCGCAAGGGGCGGCGCCGCTCGTCTTGATCTTCTTGGCAGCTTCCCACACCTCGTTCCACGTCTTGGGCGGATTGTTCACGTCGAGGCCTGCCTTCTGGAAGATGTCCTTGTTGTAATAGAGGATCGGCGAGGAAGAGTTGTAGGGGAACGATAGCATGGTGCCGTCCGGCTTCGAATAATAGCCGACGATGCCGGGCAGATACTGGCTCTTGTCGAAAGTCATCCCGGCGCCGGTCATCACATCGGCCACCGGCTTTATCGCACCCTCGGCCGCCATCATCACGCCGGTGCCGACGTCGAACACCTGGAGGATATCTGGCGCTTGCCCGGCACGAAAGGCAGCGATGCCGGCATTCAGCGTCTCCGGATAGGTGCCCTTGAACACCGGAACGAGCTCATAGTCGCTCTGGCTGGCGTTGAAATCCTTGGAGATCTTGGCGACGACCTCGGCGTTGGCGCCGGTCATGGCGTGCCACCAGCTGATCTGCGTGACGGCGAAGGCGGAGGTGGTGGAAAGCAGGGTCACGGTGGCGGCGATACCGGCCGCAAAGCCGAAGAACTTCATGTTTCATCTCCCGTTTGTCATTGGCGAAAGGGGGCACCTCCGCAAAGCCAATATGTGGCGCTGATGACAATGGGACAACGGTTTTGTTGCGGATCAATGAACACCATTTCTTCCTAAAGTGCACTCGCTACCGAAAGCGCGGCGTCAGAAACGACATCACCGCCTTTTCGGCGCGGCATCGGTTTTCCCCCGAAAAGACCCGCCTCATGGCCCGCGGGTTAACCATTCGTTAAAATCTCCAAGAGCTAATCCGTCACACCTCCCCTGTTAGTTTTGGCAGACCGAGTGAACAGGATGCTGACGGTCTATAATTGTATCGTAAATCAGCACGACCTGAGACTGGTTGCGCTCGCTGCACTCGTCTGTGGAATTTCTTGTTTCTCAGCAGTTAATCTCCTTAAGCATGTCGGCCGATCGACCGAGCGAAACCGGCTTGTCTGGCTGATGATCGCCGCGGCCTCGACCGGGTTCGGCATATGGGCGACGCATTTCATCGCCATGACCGCGTTTACGCCGGGAATACCGAACGCATACAATCCGGGATTATCCGCCTTTTCGCTTGCCGCCGCCGTTATCATGACCGCGCTTGGGATGTGGGTCGCCACCTTGCGCCGCGGCATCGACCATTTCCTCGTCGGTGGCGCCATTCTGGGCGGCGCCATCGCGACGATGCACTACATCGGCATGGCAGCTTTCGAGGTCGAAGGCCGGCTCGTTTGGAACCTGCTCCTTGTCGCGATATCGCTTCTGGCCGGCGTAAGCCTCGCGGCACTGGCGCTTCTTGTCGTCTTGCGCCGCCCGTCAGCGCTCGCGACTCTCGGCGGCGCCGCGCTTTTGACGCTGGCCATTTGCAGCTTGCATTTCATCGCGATGGCCGCGGTGTCGATCATTCCGGATTCCTCGATTGAAATATCCGAACATTCCATCGAGCCCATTTCCCAGGCCTTTGCCGCAGCGGTCGCCAGCCTGGTAATCCTTGTGCTGTCGGGTGCCGCGCTGTGGATCGATCTGCGCTTTCGCCACCAGAAGCTCGAGGCCGATCGCATGCACGATCTCGCCAATGCGGCGGTGGAAGGTCTGATCGTTTGCGATGGCACCCGCATCGTCAGCGCCAATGACAGTATGGCGAAGCTGACCGGAACAGCGACAGCCACCCTGAACACGATGCAACTCGGCGAGCTTTTCGACGGACAGAGCGCAGCCGATATGTCCGGCTTCGGCGAACAGGCGCAGGAAGCGAAGTTAAGGGGCAGCGACGGCGCGAGAATTCCTGTCGAGCTGATCGCCAGGAGAATCACCTACTGCGGCAGGCCTCATACGGTGCTTGCCGTTCGCGACATCCGTGAGCGCAAGAAGGCAGAACAAGAGATCCTCCGCCTCGCGCATTTCGATCCGCTTACCGGGCTTGCCAATCGGCGGAGCTTTTCTTCCCGGCTGGAAGCAGAATTCGCGTCGATGGATCGTGGCGGCAAGGATGGATATCTGGCGCTCCTGCTGCTTGACCTCGACCGGTTCAAGCAAGTCAACGACCTCTACGGCCACAGCGCCGGCGATGCTATGCTGCAGAAGCTGGCGCACTGCATTTCCGGCATCCCGCGCAACGGACAGATGCTCGCGCGTCTCGGCGGCGATGAATTTGCCATCATAGCTCCGAACCTCCCCGACCCCCTGGCCGCAGGCCGGATAGCCGAGGACTTGCTGGCGGCGATCCGGGAGGAAAACAGGGTTTCGGTCGGCTCCGGCCTCGTCTCGGCCAGCATCGGCATTGCCTTCTTTCCGCTGGATGCCGAAGACCAGGCCGGCCTGATCAGCCATGCCGACACGGCACTCCATCGCGCCAAAACCGAAGGCAGGGACACTTATCGGTTTTTCGAGATGGCCATGGGCACCGCGGCCCGCGACAAGCGCGTGATGGAGCATGAATTGCGCCAGGCGATCGCCCGCAAGGAGTTCCACCTCGTCTATCAGCCGCAGAAGGAGATCCGCGGCGGCAGGATGATCGGCTTCGAAGCCCTGGTCCGTTGGCAGCACCCTGAGCGGGGTGACATTTCTCCGGCCGTTTTCATCCCGGTGGCCGAGGACAGTGGCGCTATCGCGCAGATCGGCGACTGGGTGCTGACGACGGCTTGTAACGATGCTGTTCGCTGGACAAACCCGCTGATGGTCGCCGTCAACGTCTCCGCCGTGCAACTTCACAATCCGAATTTCAGCCGCAAGGTGCACGACGCATTGACGAGATCCGGCCTGGCCCCCGGCAGGCTCGAACTGGAGATCACCGAAACGGCCCTGGTGAAGGACATGCCGCGCGCGCTGGCAACCTTGAGGCAGGTCAAGGCGCTTGGCGTGCATGTGGCGATGGACGATTTTGGCACCGGCTATTCTTCGCTGTCCAACCTCAGCGCCTTTCCCTTCGACAAGATCAAGATCGACGGGTCGTTCATCAAATCGGTCGACAAGAACGCCCAGTTCGCGGCGATCGTTCGCGCCGTGCTGGGGCTTGGACGCGGTCTCGGCCTACCGGTTCTGGCAGAAGGCATCGAGACGCCGGGTGAATTGCAATTCCTAGACGCCGAGGCTTGCGAGATCGGGCAAGGCTACTACCTCGGCAAACCGGCTCCGATCGAGACATTCGGGGAACTGACGGGCGTGGCCGCTCCGGCAATCCGCACCGCCAGCCGACGCGGCGCAAGCATTGCCGTGCTCAAGCCGCGCCTGCGCACGGTCTGAGCCTATCCCGGCTGAAGCGCCGCCTCGACCAGACGCTTGGCATCCGGCCCCGACCATTCGGCCGGGCCATTCATATGGGCGATCAGGCAGCCTTGCCCATCGATCAGCATGGTGACCGGCAGACCGAGCGCCAGGCCGCGCGTCTTGACGTCGTTGAACAGCGCCATCGTGGCATCGCGATAGTAGCCGAGCGACTTGACGCCGGTGTCCTCCAGGAACTTCTTCGGTTTGGCATCGTCGCCGGCATCGACGTTGACGGCAACAACCTGAAACGCATCGCTGCCCATCTCCTTCTGCAGCGCATCGAGCGCGGGCATTTCGGCGCGGCAAGGTGCGCACCATGTCGCCCACAGATTGAGCAGCACCGTCTTGCCGGCATGATCGGCGATCGTCGTCGGCTTGCCGTCGGGGCCGTTGAAGGCAAGGCTTTTCAGCGATTGCGGCGGATCCGCCGGCAAAAGCGCGGCAACCTGGCCGGTGGCAGCGGCGGCGATCTTCTTGGCACGGTCGGTCTTGGCGGCGCAGGCGACGTCGTCCTTGCCGCCGCCGGCGGCCACTTGCGCGGGCGCCTTGT
The DNA here is from genome assembly GCF_040323955.1 of Mesorhizobium sp. M0018. NCBI lineage: Bacteria > Pseudomonadati > Pseudomonadota > Alphaproteobacteria > Hyphomicrobiales > Phyllobacteriaceae > Mesorhizobium > Mesorhizobium sp. M0018. Next base: position 54,676 of record NZ_JAMYVL010000005.1, read on the forward strand.
TGCCAGAACTGCTTTCCCTGACATATACCGCGACCGCGCCGGCCAGCACGCCCGCAACCAAAGCGGCGAGGATGAGACGCAAAGCCGGGAAAAATCTATTGCCGTCTGCCATTTTTCAAAAACTGCTCCGGAGCACGGGTTATAGCGATGAACGACAAGAAGGCCAGCAACCAGATGTGGGGCGGACGTTTTGCCTCGGGTCCGGCCGCAATCATGGAAGCGATCAACGCATCGATCTCGTTCGACCGCAAACTCTATGCGCAGGATATTCGCGGCTCGATCGCCCATAGCCAGATGCTGGCGCAAACGGGCATTATTTCGGCGGCCGACCAAAAAAAAATCGCTCACGGGCTGAACACGATCCTGGCAGAGATCGAGGCTGGTACATTTGAGTTTTCGACCAGGCTGGAAGACATCCACATGAATGTCGAGGCCCGTCTGGCCGAGCTGATCGGCCCCGCCGCTGGCCGCCTGCATACCGCCCGGTCGCGCAACGACCAGGTGGCGGTCGACCTCAGGCTGTGGGTCAAGGACGAGTGCTTTCGCGTCACCGAGGCGCTGAAGGGCCTGATCACGGCGTTCCTGGATCGGGCCGAGGAGCATGCGGCAACGGTGATGCCGGGCTTCACCCACATGCAGGCGGCGCAGCCGGTGACCTTCGGCCACCACTGCATGGCTTATGTCGAGATGTTTGCACGCGACCTGTCGCGCGTCCGCGATGCGATTGAGCGGATGGATGAAAGCCCGCTCGGCGCCGCCGCCCTCGCCGGCACCAGCTTTCCCATCGACCGGCACCAGACGGCGAAGGCGCTTGGCTTCCGCGAGCCGATGCGCAATTCGCTCGACAGTGTTTCGGACCGCGATTTCGCGCTCGAGTTCCTGGGCTTGGCGGCGATCTGCGCGACGCATCTGTCGCGGCTGGCCGAAGAGATCATCATCTGGTCGACGCCGCAATTCGGCTTCGTCAGGCTATCGGATAGTTTCTCGACGGGTTCGTCGATCATGCCGCAGAAGAAGAACCCGGACGCTGCCGAACTGGTGCGCGGCAAGACCGGCCGCGTCACCGGCCATCTCGTCGGCCTGCTGACGGTGATGAAGGGCATGCCGCTGACCTATGGCAAGGACATGCAGGAAGACAAGGAATCCGTCTTCGACGCGGCCGAGACGCTCGACCTGATGCTGGCGGCGATGACCGGCATGGTGCGCGATATGACGGTGAACACTGCCGCGATGAAGAATGCGGCCGGCGCCGGCTATTCGACTGCGACCGACCTCGCCGACTGGCTGGTGCGCACGCTCGGCCTGCCGTTCCGCGAGGCGCACCATATCACTGGTCGGGCGGTGGCGCTGGCCGAGGAGAAGAAGGTCGGGCTCGACAGGCTTTCGCTGGAGGATCTGCAGTCCATTCACCCCGGTATCGGCGCCGACGTGTTTTCGGTTCTTGCCGTGCAGAATTCTGTAAAGAGCCGCACGAGCTTCGGCGGCACCGCGCCGTCCGAGGTGCGCAAGCAGATCCGCTACTGGAAAAAGCGGCTCGCCAAGGCGTAAGACGCGGGGTGCAATGGCCGCAAAACTCGGCTAGAAGCGGCTGCGGGCAACAGTTTCGGACGGATGGCACGATGACCAGAAGCAGGATTTTGGTGACGCTGACGCTGCTGGCGGCAATGGCCACCGTTGCGGCCTGCGGCAGGAAGGCTGCGCTCGACACGCCGTACGCGGCAGCCGTGCAGGCCCGCAAGGACGCCGAGAAGGCCAAGCAACCCTTGCCGCCGGAGCCGGAAAAACCTGTCGAGGACAAGAAATTCATCCTCGACCCGCTGCTCTGATTTCGGACCAATCTCGTGAACCATTTCGACTACCGCGACGGCGCGCTGCATGCCGAGGACGTGGCGATATCAGACATCGCCGCCAGCGTCGGCACGCCGTTCTACTGTTATTCGACGGCGACGCTGACCAGGCATTTTCGCGTCTTCACCGAGGCCTTTGCCGGGCTCGATGCTCTCGTCTGCTATGCCATGAAGGCGAATTCCAACCAGGCCGTGCTGAGGGTGCTGGCAAGGCTCGGCGCCGGCGCCGACGTGGTCTCGGAGGGCGAATTGCGCCGCGCTTTGGCGGCCGGCATCCCGGCAAGCAAGATCCTGTTTTCGGGCGTCGGCAAGACCGCGCGCGAAATGGATTCTGCGCTCTCGGCCGGCATTCTCTGTTTCAACGTCGAATCCGAACCGGAGCTGGAGCTGCTGTCGGCCCGCGCCACCGCGCTGGGCAAGATCGCGCCGATCTCGCTGCGCATCAATCCGGATGTCGACGCCAGGACGCACAAGAAGATTTCGACTGGGAAGGCCGAGAACAAGTTCGGCATTCCGTGGCAGCATGCGCGGAAGGTCTATGCGCGCGCGGCTGAGCTGCCGGGCATCAAGGTCACCGGCATAGACACCCATATCGGCAGCCAGATCACCGAATTGCAGCCCTTCGACGACGCCTTTGCGCTGCTGGTGGAGCTGGTCGGCGCCTTGCGCTCCGACGGTCATGCCATCGAGCACATCGATGTCGGCGGCGGCCTTGGCATTCCCTACCGCGTCGACAACAACCCGCCGCCTTTGCCCGATGCCTATGCCCGGATCGTCAGGAAACATGTTGCCAAACTTGGGCTGAAGGTAATGTTCGAGCCAGGCCGGCTGATCGTCGGGAATGCCGGCATCCTGGTGTCGGAAGTAATCTTCGTGAAGGAGGGCGACGCCAAGAACTTCCTCATCGTCGACGCCGCGATGAACGACCTGATCCGGCCGACGCTTTACGACGCTTTTCACGACATCAAGCCGGTGGCGCAGCAGCCGGCCGCTGCACCACGCATGAAGGTCGACGTCGTCGGCCCGGTTTGCGAGACCGGCGACTATCTCGGGCTCGACCGTGACCTGCCCCGGCTGAAATCCGGCGACCTGATCGCTGTCTCCACCGCCGGCGCCTATGGCGCCGTTCAGGCCGGCACCTACAATACCAGGCTGCTGGTACCGGAAGTGCTGGTCGACGGCGACCGCTTCCACGTTGTGCGTCCGCGCCAGACCTATGACGAGCTGATCGGACTGGACTCGGTGCCGGACTGGTTGGAGTAGAACTCTGCAGCTACAGCCGGTGCTGAATGAGCGCCCTGATTTCGGCGATTCTGTCCTCATTCCGGCGATAGAATATCCACTGCTTGATGCGCTTGCTGCGCAAAAGCCCTGCCTGGGTGAGCACGCGCATATGCTCGCTGAGCGTAGCCTGGGTGATCCCCAGCCTCTCCGCCATCAGCAGCGCGCAGACGCCGTCCTCGACCAGATCGCCGTCCGTCTGCGGCGGAAAATGCGCCCGCGGGTCCTTGAGCCAATCGAGGATCTGGAGCCTGCGCTCGTTGGCAATCGCTTTGAAAACGTCGACCTCTTGCATTTAGGCACTTTGCCAAGTTACTAAGTAATGTCAACTCTGGGAGTGAAAGCATGCTGCACGGCCACACGATCACACGCGAGCGCATTGCGGCGATAGAACCCCGCATCCGGCCCTTCGTGCGCCACACGCCGGTGCTGCGCGTCGACATGGCCGATTTCGGCCGCCCGCCTCTGCCTGTCGACCTGAAGCTTGAGTGCTTGCAGCATTCCGGCTCGTTCAAGGCACGTGGTGCGTTCACCAATCTCCTCGAACGGCCGGTTCCTGCGGCCGGCGTCGTCGCCGCGTCGGGCGGCAACCACGGTGCCGCCGTCGCCTATGCCGCCATGCGGCTCGGCCACAAGGCGACCATCTTTGTTCCCGAAGTGAGCCCGCAGGCCAAGCTGGACCGCATCCGCGGCTACGGCGCCGAGTTGATCGTCGGCGGCGCCCGTTATGCCGAGGCGCTGGCCGCCAGCGAGAGCTTCGCCGAAAGATCCGGCGCGCTGCAGATCCACGCCTTCAACCAGGAGGAGACGCTGGTCGGGCAAGGCACGCTCGGCCTCGAGATCGAGGCCGACCTGCCGAAGCTCGACACCCTGCTGGTCGCCGTCGGCGGCGGCGGGCTGGTCGGCGGCATCGCTGCCTGGTTTTCCGGCCGCATCAGGATAATCGCGGTCGAGCCGGAGGGTGCGCCGACGCTTCATCGCGCCTTCGAGGCGGGCCGACCCGTCGACGCGCCGGCTGAGGGCATCGCCGCCGATTCGCTCGCGCCAAAGCGTGTCGGCGAAATGATGTTTCCTATCGCCGAGGCATTCGTCGAGCGCTCGATCCTGGTCGGCGACGACGACATTATCGCCGCCCAGGCGGCGCTGTGGGACCGCGTGCGAATCATCTCCGAGCCGGGCGGTGCGGCCGCCTTCGCGGCGCTCCTGTCCGGCCGCTACGCACCGGCTGCAGGCGAGCGCGTTGCCGTACTGGTCTGCGGCGCAAACGCCAATCCGGCGAAATTCTGACAATATCCGGGGCATTATTGTTCACGTTTTGGGGAACCGCCTCGCCTTCGCCGTGTTTGTTGGTATCCTTAGGGCGATGTGCATCCGCTTGGACGCACGGAGTACGCGCTAAGATTTTAGGTCTTCGCATCGTGCTTCCCGAAAATCGACTTTTCGGGCCCATGCGATAGATTCTTGAGGCCTGGGCTATCCCGCCCGGCCAGGAAGGGCCGATGACACAACGACCCATTTTCACCAGCGATCGCAGTCTGGCCAGGCGCCTTGCCTTGAGCCGGCTGGGGACGCAGGTCTCGATAATCGTCGAACGCGGCTGGCCATTGCTGCTGCCACTGATCATCGTCGCCAGCCTGTTCCTCAGCATTTCGTGGCTCGGCCTGTTCCCATTTTTGCCCGATCTGGCGCGGATCGGTCTTATCACGGCATTCGGCGTCGCAGCGCTTGCCGCACTCTATCCACTGCGTTTCTTCCGCACGCCATCCAGTGCCGAGGTCGACCGCCGCATCGAGGCGGCCAACCGATTGCTGCACAGCCCGGTGCAGGTCCAGACCGATCGCCCGAGCGGCAAGGAAAGCATTTTTTCGCAAGCCCTGTGGCGCGAGCATCAGCGGCGCATGGCGGACCGGCTGGGCGAGCTTGGCGGCGACGTGCCGCGCACACGCGTGCCGGAACGCGACCCGTGGGCGCTGCGCGCCGTTGCCGCGCTTTTGTTGGTCACTGCCTTTGCCTTCTCCTTTGGGCCATCGGGCGGCAGGCTGAGCGACGGTTTTGTTGCCCGTGCCGCCCGCGACGTCGTGCCGCCGCGCATTGATGCCTGGGTGACGCCGCCGGCCTATACCGGCAGGCCGCCGGTATTCCTGAACGCCCCGGTCCTGGCCAACAACGCCACTCAAGCGCCGCCGACCTTCACGGTTCCGGAGGGCAGCGATGTGTCGCTGCGCGTCACCGGCGGTTCGGGCGAGGAAACGCTGAGCTACGCCGACACCGGCGGCAACACCCGCGCCATCGATCCGACCGGGCCGCAAGCCGCCAAGACTGAGGCAAGTCCGGCACCGCCTTCCACCGTGCGCCAGTTCAGCGGCAAGTTAACGGCCGACGGCACGCTGACGCTGCAGTCCAGCGACGGCGAGCTCGGCCGCTGGGCCTTCGCCATAATTCCCGACAAGCCGCCGCAGATCCGCTTTGTCGGCGAGCCGAAGCGCGCCGTCAACGGCGCCTTCGAACTCAACTACCAGATCGACGACGACTATGGCGCGGCCTCCGCCAAGGCGGTTTTCGCATTGGCCGATCCGCAAGTGCCCAACGCGCATCCGCTCTATGGCCCGCCGGAAATGCCGCTGACGTTGCCGCGCCGCGGCGGCAAGGCCAATGCCGCTAAGACGACGAAGGACCTGACCGACCATGTCTGGGCAGGTGGCAACGTCAAGCTGTCGCTTGTCGCCACCGACGGTGCCGGACACACGGCGACCAGCGAAACCAAGACGCTGGTGATGCCGGAGCGGCCATTCTCCAACCCGTTGGCGCGGGCTGTGGTCGAGCAGCGCCGCATACTGGCGCTCGACGCCTATGCCAAGGACCGCGTGCTCGACCTGATGGATGCAATCACGCTCAGGCCGGAAGACACGTTCGACAACATGGCGCACTACCTCGCCATCATGAGCGCCCGCACCCGGCTGAAGATGGCAGACAGCGACGACCAGTTGCGCGACGAGGTCGCTTACCTCTGGGAGATCGCGCTCGGCATTGAGGAAGGCAATCTGTCGGCGGCCGAGAAGCGGCTGCGCCAAGCGCAGCAGGCGCTGCAGGATGCGATCAAGAACGGCGCCAGCGACCAAGAGATCGAGAAGGCGATGAAGGAACTGCGCGAGGCGATGAACCAGTTCCTGCAGGAATTCGCGGCGCGGGCGCAGCAGAATCCGAATGCGCCACAGATGCAGCAGAACGGCCAGGAACTGCGCCAGAGCGACATCGACCGCATGATGGACCAGATCGAGAACCTGGCGAAATCCGGCAATCGCGACCAGGCGCAGCAATTGCTGTCGGAGCTGCAGGATATGATGAACAATCTGCAGGCAGGCCGCCAGCAACAGGGCGGTCAGCAGGACAGCGAGATGCGCCAGCAGATGGACAAGCTGGGCGAAATCATGCGGCGCCAGCAGGAGATGATGAACGACACTTTCCGCATGGACCAGATGCAGCGCGGCCAGCAACAGCGCGGGCAGAACCGCGACGAGCAGCTCGGCGAGAACAGTGAGCCAGGCCCGATGGGCGAAGAGGGCAAGCCCGGCCCAGGTGACGACCGCGATCCCCTCGGCCGGCCGAACCCGATGACGCCGCAGGAATTTGCTGACGCGCTGAAGCAATTGCAGGAAGGCCAGGGCAGGCTGCAGAGCGAGCTCGATCAATTGAGGAAGAGCCTCGAAGGCATGGGCCTCGACCCCAATGAGGGGTTTGGCGAGGCCGGCAAATCCATGGGCAATGCCGAACAGGCGCTCGGCGAGGGCGAAGGCGACCAGGCCGTCGGTCACCAGGGCCGCGCATTGGAAGCCTTGCGCAGGGGCGCCAAGGACATGATGAAGCAACTGCAGGCGATGCAAGGCGACCAGGGCGGCAACGGCCAGGGCGGACGCCAGCAGAATGCCGACCGTGACCCGCTCGGGCGGCCTCGCACCAGCGAGGGTCCCGACGACGGAAGTTCGGTGAGAGTGCCCGACGAGATCGACGTGCAGCGTGCCCGCCAGATCCTCGAAGCGATCCGCAAGCGGCTCGGCAACGCACTCAGCCCCGATATCGAGCGCAGCTATCTGGAGCGGTTGCTGGAGCTGAAGTAAGGCTGCCTGTATTCGGAAGATCGCCGCGCGCAGTCCGTGGTGGCCGCCAGCGCCGAGCTGAGTGGCATGCTTTAACGGTTGGTGAAAGCCTCGCGGATCGCCTCTTCCATGCCGTCGATTGCCTCGCCGGAAGCGTTCGCATTGCGCCGCAGCACCACGTTCGAGGAATCGATGTCGCCGAACCCGTCGGCGGCCGTAAGCTCGCGGCAGCCGGCCGGGATGTTGCTGCGCGAGATCGGCGCAATCGCCAATCCGGAGGTGACGGCGAGCCGCAGGCCGCCATTGGTATCGCTGGTGTAGGCGACACGATAGGCGAGACCGCGCTGTTCCAGCGACTTTATGGCGAAATCCTTGCACCAACCGGCACGGTTGTAGAGCGCGATCGGCACCGGCCGCTCCTCATGCATGTGATGCAGCTCCGACGTCACCCATACGGTCGGGTCATGCATCAGCACCTCACCGCCTGACAGATCCTGCCATTCGAACACCACCGCCAGATCGAGCTCGCCGGCGGCGAGCGCCGCGATTTGCGCACCGGAATGCGCGTAGCGGACGGTGATGTCGACCTGAGGATGGCGCTTGGCAAAGACGCCGAGTGCCCGCGACAGGATCGCGTGGCCATATTCCTCCGGGATACCGATGCGCACCGGCCCGCCAAGCGGCGCCGCGACCATCGATGCCGCCGTCTCGTCGAGCAGTGAAACGATACGCCTGGCGTTGGCGATGAGTTCGCCGCCGCGCTGCGTCAACGCTACACCGCGCGACCCGCGCTCGAACAGGCTGTCGCCGATCATGCCTTCGAGCCTCTTCATCTGCATCGAGACTGCCGACTGGGTGCGGCCGGCCCGCTCCGCCGCTTTGGTGAAATTGCCGGTGTCGGCGACCGCCACGAAGGTGCGCAACAGGTCGCTGTCGAGATTGGGTCGCATGTGCCCGCCATAAGAAAATCTGATTGCTGGCATCATTCCAATTCGTTTGCAACATGTCAAACGGCGGACGATAGTCGCCTTACCCATTGGATATGCGGCCGCGAAATCGGCTGCGGACCAATCAAAAGTCCTCACTCGTACCCGCTGCCCGAAACGGTGGCGGGTTCTTTTTACCCGGATGCAGGCCTGCTTTCGGCCGCGCACGCGGGAGACAGGAGCGCCTATGCAGAATCGGCTTGTGCTCGGCATCCTCAGCCTCTGTCTCGGCGTGCTGGTCTTTTCGCTGCAGGACCCGCTGGTCAAGGCGGTGTCGAGCCACTATCCAGTCACCGAGGTGATGGCGATCCGCTCGATCGTCGCCCTGCCGATCCTGGTTTTCCTCGTCCACGCCGATGTCGGATTGCAGGCGATCCTGTCGAAGCGGTTCGGCATGCTGACGATGCGCGCCTTCATCCAGTTCACCTCCTACACGGCCTACTATCTGGCAATCGCCGCCCTGCCGCTGGCTGACGCGGTGGCGCTCTATTTCATGGCGCCGCTGTTCATCATGGCGCTGGCCGGCCCCTATCTCGGCGAACGCGTGTCCTGGCAGGCGCTCGCCACCGTCCTGGTCGGCATGCTCGGCGTGCTGGTCATGGTGCGCCCGGGCGCCGGCTTGTTCGACTGGGCAGCGCTGCTGTCGCTAGGTTCGGCTCTGCTCTACGGTTTCTCGCAGCTGATGGCACGCAAGATCGGCGACACCGAATCCTCGACTGTCATGGCGTTCTATCAGAACGGCGCCTATCTGGTCGGCGCCGCCTTGGTGGCGGCATTGTTTTGGCTGGCAGGCATTGACCACGCCGTGCATCCGAGCCTCGAATTCCTCGTCCGGCCATGGGTCTGGCCGGCGACGCCGGACCTCCTCAAGATGGGGGCATGCGGCTTCGTTGCCTCGGCCGGCATGATCCTGTTGTCGCAGGCCTACCGGCTGGCGCCCGCCAACAGCGTCGCCACCTTCGAATACACCGGTATCATCTGGTCGCCGCTATGGGGTTTTCTGTTCTTTGCCGAGGTGCCGCGACCAGCGACGGCGGCCGGCGCAGCCCTCATCATCGGCGCCGGGCTTTTTGCGCTCAATGCCGGCCGGCACCGGAGCGGCGTGCCAGCCAATACGGCGACCTGCGACCCTGCCTGAAGGCGGTCGGCCTTGGACTTAGGCGAAGCAGGCGAGCGCCTGTTCGACGCGGGCGCGGATTTCAGCCAGCGTGAACGGCTTTTGCACGACGTCGAGAATAATGCCGTCCAATTCGTCGGCGCGCTCGCGCTGGTCGGCATAGCCGGTCATCAGCATGATCTTCATCGCCGGGAACAGCGCCGCTGCCGCCTTGGCCATCTCGATGCCGTCCATCTCCGGCATGCGGATGTCGGACAGCACAAGGTCATAGCTCCCTTGCGCCGCCCGGATCAGAGAAAGGCCGTGTGCGCCGTCCGCGGCGACAGTGACATTATGCCCGGCGCGCTCGAGCGCGCGAGCGGCGAGAGTGCGGACGGATTCATCGTCCTCGACGATCAGGAGATTTGCCATGGGCAGGATATTTGGCGAGGAAAAGTTGATGTTTCCTGAAAGCCAGGAAGGCCATGAGGCCTTTTCAAAATTCGCTCCGCCGAGTCATATGACGTGGTTTTCGAGACCCGGAGCGGACGTTCGAGTCCGTGAGCACCGGAAGCGCAGAAAACCGCGTCAGATGACCGCCGGAGTAGAATTTTCAAAAGGCCTCAGGCGTCGCCCTTGACGATGCCGACGAACGGCAATTCGCGAAACGCGTGGGCGACGTCCATGCCATAACCGACGACGAAATAATCGGGGCAGTCGAAGCCGACATAGTCGGCGTTGAGCGTGGTCTGGCGGCGCATGCGCTTGTCGAGCAGCACGGCGATGGCACAGCTCCTCGCGCCGCGCGACAGCATGAGGTCGCGGGTGAAACTCAGCGTCTTGCCGGATTCCAGAATGTCGTCGATCAAAAGCACATCGCGGCCGGCGACCTCGTTGTCGATGTCGCGCAGCACCCTCACCTCACCGCTGGTCGTGCCGGCGCCATAGCTGGAGATGAAGATGAACTCGACCTCCGGCGACAGGCCGACATCGTGCATGGCACGGATAAGATCGGCGGCGAAGATGAACGATCCCTTCAGCACCGAGATTACCAGAAGGTCGTGGTAGTCGTGCCCGGCGATCTCCTTGGCAAGTTCCAGGTTCCGCCGCGCGATGGCGGACGCCGAAAACAGGACTTCGATGTCCTTGCCGCGCACAACTGGCATTGGCTGCCCTTCCAGAAATGATCGCCTTTGTAGGCGAAGCCGACCGAAACGGTCTTCAACCCGTTTCTAGGCATGTCGTGCCGTCTGGCAAGGCCAAATCTTTCGCAGAGCGCCCGCGAACGGTCGGATGTCCCAGCGCGTCGCGAATCGTTTATCTGGTGACCTGTTGATTTTCTGGCGCCGTTCTAACGAACCAGCGCATGGCCGCCCGAAATCCAGAAGGCGGCAAAGACGGCACCGACGCCGACAATCCAGAAGATCGGCCCACCATGCACCCACAACGGCCGTTCGACGGCGGTTTCGGGCTTGCGCAACATGTCCATGCCTTCGATCGAAGGCATGGAAATCATGCGCGCAGGCGGCGGCGCAAAGTCTTGACGTGCAAAATGGCGGGGCAGCACCTCATAGTCGGCATCGATGACCTCGGCGGTCACGTCGCGCATGATGCGTTCCGGCTCGGCGGCCGGATCGGTCATGATTTCGCCGGAAACCGGGCGCGCGGTTCGATCCTCAGCCATCATGGCCCAATACTACCGCACCTGTTCGCTGTTCGTTTCTTTCGGGTAAACGGAAATGGTTAACGCTTCCCCACCGGAACCCCTGTGACTCGCTCGAAAAGCCCCCAAATTAACCGTCGGTTAACCATGCCGGCCGATGGTCTTTCCACAGAAAGGGCTGGCATCTTGCCGCCGAGAATTTCAGGTCGTCGAAAGTGATCCGCTTCGAAAATGTCGGCCTCCGCTATGGCATGGGTCCGGAGATTCTCCGCGACATCTCCTTGCACATTCCGGAGCGCTCCTTTCAGTTCCTGAGCGGACCTTCAGGCGCCGGCAAGACGACGTTGCTGCGGCTTTTGTTCATGTCGCTGAAGCCGACGCGCGGCCTGATCACCATTTTCGGCAAGGACCGCTCGCGCATCTCGCGCACCGAATTGCCGCATCTGAGACGTCGCATCGGCGTGGTGTTCCAGGATTTTCGCCTGCTCGACCATATGACCACCTACGAGAACGTGGCATTGCCGCTGCGCGTGCGCGGCCGCGAGGAGGCGACCTATCGCACTGACGTCACCGAGCTGCTGAAATGGGTCGGCCTCGGCGAGCGCATGCATGTACTGCCACCGGTGCTGTCTGGCGGCGAGAAGCAGCGCGCCGCCATTGCCCGGGCGTTGATCGAGCAGCCCGAGATCCTGCTCGCCGACGAGCCGACCGGCAATGTCGACCCGCCGCTGGCGCGACGCTTGCTGCGGTTGTTCATCGAGCTCAACCGGCTGGGCACCGCCGTGGTGATCGCCACACACGACCTCGGCCTGATGGAACAGGTGGACGCACGGCGAATGATCCTGGCCGGCGGAAGGCTGGACATCTATGACTGAGCTCTCCGTCGAACATTTCGAGGGTCAGGACTCCGCGGCGGCAAAGCCCCGCGTCCAGCGCAAAATGGCGCCGATCGTGCCGGCGCAGAACATCGCCGGCCGGGCGCTGGTGCTGGTCATCGCCATCATGACGTTTCTGTCCTGTCTGACGTTTGGCGCCGTCACGCTGGTGCGTGACACCGCCTCCGTCTGGGAGAACCAGATCTCGCGCGAGGCGACCATCCAGATCAAGCCGGTCGACGGCCTCGACATGGAGGCCGCACTTGCGCTGGCCTCGCAGATCGCCGGCGAATTCCCTGGCGTGAAAAGCGCCCGGATCGTCGACCGCGAAGCGACGGCCCGGCTGCTCGAGCCTTGGCTGGGCTCGGGCCTGAACATCGATGAGCTGCCGGTGCCGCGCTTGATCATCATCACCATCGACGAGAATAGTCCGCCCGATTTCGCCGCACTGCGCGCGGCGATCACGCCGAAGCTGCCGAGTGCCTCGCTCGACGATCATCGCACCTGGGTCGACCGGCTGGTTGCCATGGCCCGCACCACGGTAACGATCGGTATTGCAGTGCTGGCGCTGATGCTGTCGGCGACGGTGCTGACCGTGGTATTCGCAACGCGCGGCGCCATGGCCGGCAATGGCCACATCATCGAGGTGCTGCATTTTGTCGGCGCCGAGGCGCGCTTCATCGCGCGCGAATTCCGCCGGCATTTTCTGGTCACCGGCATGAAGGGCGCCGCGGCAGGCGGCGCCGCGGCGATCCTGGTCTTCATCGTCTTCTCCTGGTGGTCGTCACGCAACATGGCAACGCCGCAGGCCGACCAGGCGACCGCCCTGTTCGGCAATTTCGCCATCGGCTCGGCGGGTTATCTCGGGGTCGCTGTCATGGTGCTGGTGATCGGCGCGCTGACGGCGGCAACCTCCCATTTCACCGTGGTTACCTATCTCAGCGACATCGACATTCGCCAGCCGGACGCCGGCTAAAGGAAAGATCGATCACGGATGAAAACGCATCGTCACGAAAATTGCATTTTTTTCCTACCAAAGGCCGTATTTCGGGATTAACCATTTCATGATGGACGTTCGGGACTCGACCGATACCGCTGGATGCATGCCAGTGCTGGTTGCGCGCCCGCCTGTATTCGCCGAGCCTGATGAATTTGCCAAGCCGGATCAGTTCGCCGAACGTGGGCGGCTGCTGGCAGCCCGCTCCTTGCGCATCTCGGCTCTCCTTCTGCTCGCCTTTATGGCGCTGTTTGTCGCCGGCTTCGGCTGGTTCGCCAATACCGTCAGCCGCCTGACTACGCCCGCCAATCCGGCAAGGGCCGACGCTATCATCGTGCTGACCGGCGGCCAGTCGCGCCTCGACGCTGCGATGGGCTTGCTTGCGTTAGGCAAGGGCGAGCGGCTGCTGATTAGCGGCGTCCATCCCTCCGCCAGCCGCCGCCAGCTTCAGGCCGCGACCGGCGGCGACAAGAGGCTGTTTTCCTGCTGCGTCGACATCGACCGCGCCGCGCTCGACACGATCGGCAATGCCGAGGAAAGTGCCAAATGGGTCGAGGACCATGCCTACGGCACCGTCATTCTCGTCACCAACAATTATCACATGCCGCGCAGCCTGCTGGAAATGGGCCGGCTGCTGCACGGCGCCAGGCTCGAACCCTATCCGGTGGTCAACACCAACCTCGAGAATGGCGGCTGGCTGACCAAGCCGGAAGCGCTGCGCGTGCTGTTCACCGAATATAACAAATACCTGCTGGCGCTGGCGCGCGGCATCATGCCGGTGAAGCAATCGCCCAACGGCGTCACGCTGGCCGACGCCGCGGGCGGAAACTGAACGGCACCGGCACTTTTATTCCCTAGCTCTTATTCCCTGGCTGCAGCATCTGATCGCAAGCGTGCGATCTCCTGTTCGAGCCGTTCGATGCGCTTGTCGCGTTCGCCCAGCGCCGCCGCCACGTCGGCCGCTTCGAAACGCTGCGGGATGTGCTGCGAGCAATTTGAATCCCAAGCCGAAACCGTAAACAGGATAACCTGCTCGGGTCGCGCCTTATAGTCTTGCGGCATCAGCTTTGCCGTCAGCTCGGCATCGCCCTCGACGACGCGCGCCCTGCCCCAGATCTTGATGCGCTGCCGGTGCGCATAATCGATCAGGAATAGGAAAGCCTGTGGGTTGTCGCTGAGGTTGCCCTGGGTGATGAACTGCCTGTTGCCGGAAAAATCGGCAAAGCCGATCGTCCGTTCGTCGAGCACCGTGAGGAAACCGGCAGGCCCGCCGCGATGCTGGATGTAAGGCTGCCCGTCCGCATTGGCGGTCGACAGAAAGACGCTGGTCTGCGCCTCGATGAAGGCGGCGAGATCGGGCGTGATTGCCGCCTGCCAGCCGCCACGCTCCTCGACACGGGCATAGGCCTGGCGCGAGCCCTTGCGCGCCTGAATCGCCTTCACCGTCGGGGTGAAAGCAACATCGCTGGTGTGAGCGTTCATGGAAGCCTCCTCAAGCGCCAAGCTGCGCTGTATTGCTAGTCAGGAAATAGGTCCTTCCATCTTCGAGATGCAGATGCCATATCTGCAATCTATCCTTCCGTTTTTCGGGAGGGCAAATTTTCGGGAGAGCTATGGATCGCCTCCAGTCCATGTCGCTTTTCGTTGCCGCGGCGGAGACAGGCAGCCTCTCGGCTGCCGGGCGCCGCTTCGGCATTCCGCTGACGACGGTCAGCCGCAAGGTTTCGGACCTGGAAAAGCATTTGAAGACACGGCTGTTGAACCGCTCGGCGCGGCAGCTGTCGCTGACCGATGCAGGCCATGCCTATCTCGCCGCCTGTCGTCGCATTCTCGACGAGGTCGGCGAGGCCGAGCGAATAGCCGCCGGCGAATACAATGCCCCGACCGGCGAACTCATCGTCACTGCGCCGATCGTCTTCGGCCGCCTGCATGTGCTGCCGGTCGTCACCAGCTTCCTCTCCGTCTATCCTGAGGTAGGTGTGCGGCTGACACTCGCCGACCGGATAACCCAGTTGGTCGAAGAGCACATCGACCTCGCCATCCGCATCGGCGAGCTTGCCGATTCGAGCCTGATCGCCACCCGCCTGGGTTCAATCCGCCGCGTCGTTTGCGCGAGCCCGGCCTATCTCGCCGAGCACGGCACACCGAAAACGCCGCAGGAGCTTGCAGCACACAGTGCCATCACCTTCGAAGGGCTCACCGCCGCAGCCTGGAGCTTCGCCACCGGCAAGACCGAATTCAGCGTGCCGATCCGCTCCAGGTTACGGGTCAACACGGCTGAGGCAGCGATCGATGCGGCGATTGCCGGCGTCGGCGTGACGAGGCTGCTTTCCTACCAGATCGCCGCCGCAGTCCGGTCGGGTACGCTGCGCCCGGTGCTGCAAGAGTTTGAGCCAGACCCATGGCCGGTGAGCCTCGTCCATGCCGGCCAGGGGCTACTGCCGGTGAAGCTGCGCGCATTCCTCGACTTCGCCGCCCCGCGCCTGAGACAGCGCCTGCTGCAGGCCGCATGGGAAACGTGACGAAGACGGCCCTCGCAAGGCCGGGCCGATCGCCCGCCTCGCAGCGTTTCCTTTTTGCGGGCGCTTGGTGTAACCAACGCACACCTCCTCACCGGGCACTTGCTGTATGCTGTATTTCCGCTCGCTGGCGTTCAATCTCGCCTTCTACCTCAATTTGATCGTCCAGATGATCCTCTGGACCCCGTATTATTTCCTGTCGCCACGCCATCGCGCCTGGTTCGTGCCGAAATTCTGGTCGCGCACCAGCATGTGGCTCTACGACAAGATCGCCGGCACCAGAAGTGAGATCACCGGCCGGGAAAACCTGCCTGGCGGCTCCTTCATCCTGGCGCCGAAGCACCAGTCCTTCTGGGACACGATCGCTTTCCTGCCTTATCTCGACGATCCCGTTTACATATTGAAACGGGAGCTGACCTGGATCCCGTTCTTCGGCTGGTACATTTTGAAGATGCGGATGATTCCGGTCGACCGCGGCAGCCGCTCGAAGGCATTGAAGACGGTGATCGCCGCGACCAAACAGGAATTGGCGCGCAATCCGCGCCAGCTGATCATCTACCCCGAGGGCACCCGCCGGGCGCCGGGCGACGAGCCGGTCTATAAATACGGCATCGTCGAACTCTACGCGCAACTTGGCATTCCGGTGGTGCCGGTCGCCCACGTTGCCGGTCTCTATTGGCCGCGCCGCAAATTCCTTCGCTATCCTGGCACGATCAAGGCGCGCTTCCTGCCACCGATCCCGCCCGGCCTCGGCAAGGACGAATTCATGCAACGGCTGATCGGCGAGACGGAGGCCGCCTGCGACCAGCTTCTCGTCGAGGCGGCACAGACGCCGAACCCGCCGCCGATGCCGCCGACGGCAATGAAACGGCTTGGTGAGCTCGATGCGAAACCTGAATTGAAAGGCTGAGACACCCGCCGCGCATGCCAGAAAGGCTCACGGCAAGGTAGCCAGGGCGGCTGTTGCAACCAGCGTCACGGCAAACACCAGATTGATGATCCGCGACGCCAGCGGTTTGCGCAGCAAATGTGCAAAAGCCGCGCCGGCGAGAAGCCACAAGAGATGAATGGCAGCAATCATCAAGGCGAGGACCGCCAGCTTGGCTGAAATAGCAAGACCGCCGGCGCCAGGAGACGCGCCGGCGAACACGGCGGCAATCGCCACATAGGCTTTCGGATTGGCAACGGCCAGAAGGAACCCGCCCAGGAAAGTGGGAGGTGCCGCTCCACCAATGCGTGCCGCCAGCGGCGGCGCCGTCGCTATCTTCAACGCCAGATAGAGGATGTAGGCTGCTGACGCGACCGCCAACAGCGCTGCGAGCTTCGGCAGCGCGGTGAGAACGGCCATGATGCCCGTCGCCACCACCAAAAGCACGAGAGCCGTCCCGACAACGATTCCCGAGGCATAGCGCAGCGAACCGCGCAGGCCGAACGCGGCGCCGGTCGCGGTGACGCTTATCGTCGCCGGCCCCGGGCTGCCCATGACGATGGCCGACGCCAACACAAGCGCCAGCAATCGCTGCCATAGCTGCTGATCGAGAAGACCCTGTCCGGCCATGCGGCGTCCCTGCATCCTGTGATGAGGCAGGGACGGTAGGGCAAGGCAGCGGCGCCGGTCTTGAACGATCGTGCGCGGCTACGCGCTGGCCTTGTCGAGCTCGGCGATATCGTCCGGGCTGAGCTGCAACGACGCGGCACGCACCAGGCTGTCGAGCTGGTCGAGCGTCGTCGCGCTGGCGATCGGGGCGGTGACGCCGGGCCGCGCCATGACCCAGGCAAGCGCCACTTCCGCCGGCTTGGCCGAATGTCTGGCCGACACCGCGTCGAGCGCTGAGAGAATGCGCATGCCGCGGGTGTTGAGATAGCCTTTCACACCGCCACCGCGCGGACTTTTGCCGAGGTCGGCCTCGCTCCGGTACTTGCCGCTCAGAAACCCCTTGGCAAGGCTGAAATAGGTGATGACGCCGATGTCCTCGGCCGCGCAGAGATCGCGCAGCGGACCATCGAAGGACGAGCGGTCGTAGAGGTTGTATTCCGGCTGCAGCACCTCGTAGCGCGGCAGGCCGCGCAGGCTTGCTACGTCAAGTGCGGCCCGCAACTGGGCGGCGTCGAGGTTGGAAGCGCCGGCATAACGGATTTTGCCCTTGTCGAGCAGTTTCTGGTAAGAGCCGAGCGTTTCCTCATAAGGGGTCGCCGGGTCGGGCCAGTGCGACAGATAGAGATCGACGCTATCGACCTGCAGCCTCTTCAGCGAAGCATCGATGGCCTTTTCGATATAGGCGGCGGACAGGTCCCTCTTGCCCTGTCCCATATCCGAACCGACCTTGGTGATGACGACAACCTTGTCGCGGTTACCACGGCTCTTCATCCATCGGCCGATGATGGTTTCGGATTCGCCGCCTTGGTGGCCGGCAATCCAGCGCGAATAGGAATCGGCCGTGTCGATGGCGTTGAAACCGGCGTCGACAAAGCGGTCGAGCAAGTCGAACGAGGTTTTCTCATCGGCGGTCCAGCCGAACACATTGCCGCCCAGAACCAATGGCGCGATGGATAGGTCGGTGCGACCGAGACGACGTTTCTGCAAGGCTGATCTCCATGGTGATTCATGCTGGGGCGGATGGGAGCCGCCAATCGGGCTAACCTATGTCGCGCCGTGGCGACGTCAAACGCATAGCCTCTTTTCCAGCCCGCCCGCGCTTCACAAAGCCGCGACCCGCCGCGCCGTGTCCGGCCCCAAGGCGCTGGTCCCGGGGCATCCAAACCAGCAGCCTCTGAAGAAACGATCTGGCAAGTTTGGCACATAGATTGTCAAATCTGCCAATTCAGACCTTTGCCGGCCGGCCATAGGTTCCGCCGCGCCGACGCAAGTCTCGGCACGGTCTGGCCGGGGCTCAGACTGTTGGCCTCGGATCGTTTGTTATGGAGACCGGCATGAAAGCAATTGTATTTGACGCCATCGGTTCGCCGCGCGACGTGCTCTATGTGGATGACCTGCCGATGCCACGGATCAGCGACGGCGAGGTGCTGGTCAGGATGGTCTCGGCCTCGATCAATCCGGGCGACTTCCTGTTTATCCAGAACCTCTATCCCGAACCGAAGAAGCCGCATTTTCCCCGGCAGATCGCCGGAAACCATGGCGCCGGCATCGTCGAAGCCGTTGGCGCGAACGTCGGGTTGGAACCGGGGATGCTTGTCGCGTTCAGCTATTATGGCAGCTGGGCCGAGTACGCCGCCATTCCCGCCGAATGGCTGATCCCGTTGCCTGCCGGCTATCCTGTCGAACGCGCCGGGCAGATGCCCAACGACGCGGCATCAACGTCATCGCGCTTGTGCGGCGCTCGCACCAAAGCTTCGATCTGAAGACGCTTGGCGCCGCCGCCATTCTTGACCTTTCGGACTTGAAGGCAGGTATCCGGGAAGCGGTGATGGATATCACCGGCGGCGCCGGATTGAATGGGATTATCGACAATGTCGGCGGACCTGTCAGCGGCGAATTGATCCGCACCCTGGCGCGCTCGGCGGGCAGATGGTGATCAATGGCGGAATGAGTGCCGAGCGCTTCGAACTGCACAATTTCGACGTGTTGCTGAGCGGCGTCGAGATCAGGGCGAATATCTATCGCTATTTCTTTTCGCCGCCGGCCGAAGCCGACCGGCCTGTGCTATGCGAGATTATCGACACATTCGGCCAGCCCGGCTTCCACGTTCCTGTCGGCGGTCTCCACGCGCTGACCGAGTTCAAGCTTGCCGTGGCAAACAGCCTGGATCGCGCCGATCTTGGAAAACAGATTTTCAGGATGTAGCCCGCGTCAAGGCACCGAAGCTACGTCGCGATCCGTCTCGTCACGTCTTCCAGCCAGTGGTCGCTTATACCCAGTGCTTCGAGGTGCTCCAGCGTGCTGAGCACGTAATCCTCATTCCTCCCCGATTGGCCGACGGCGCCGCGAACGACGGCCGCCGCCTCGGCCGGGTCGAGCGCACCGGCATATTGCTCATGGCTGCGGTCCACGACATAGGCGACGGCGTCGACCGTCTTGCCCCTATCCGTTTCACCCTTGTCGAGGCGAACGCTGAGCACACGTTCGAGATAGACGTTGGTGACCAGCTCGCGTTCGCGCAGATAGGTAATGACCTCGTTGCGCAGCTCGCCTGGAACCCGGAACGCCAGCCCGATGCAGGAGCCTCCGCGGTCGAGGCCGAGCACCAGGCCCGGCCGTTCGCGCGTGCCGCGATGCACGAAAGAATAGACGCAGAGCGAACGGCGGTAGCCATGCAGGCGGGCGCGCCGCGTCTCGACATGTGCGAATCCCGGTCGCCAGATCAGTGAGCCGTAGCCAAAAACCCAAAAATCGCCCATATCGCCAAGCCTGATTGTGACGACCACCTCACCGGTGGTGTTTCAGTCCGTCTACCTGTTGGTGCCGCAAGCGACAGCCCGCCCGTGCCACCCCGCGTTAACGAAAGCCGCAGCATGACGTCAAGTGACGAGCGCCCGCCGCCCAGCCAACGTCGCCGCCTGTTGTGGCTTGCCGCTTTCATCCTCGTGCTGTTCGGCATCTACAGCGCCGGCTGGTTCTACCTGGCGGACCTGGTCGAGAGCGCCACCAAAAAGGCGGTCGCCGATCTCGACGACAAAGGCATCAAGGCCGACTGCGCCAATCTCGCGGTCAGCGGCTATCCCTTCAGCTTCACCGTTTCCTGCGACAGCCTGGCTTACGAGGACGACAGCCGCAACGTCGCGGCATCGACAGGCAAGATCAACGCCGCCACGCAGATCACCCGGCTTCTGTCGCCTGCCGCCGAGCTCAGGGGGCCGCTCAGGACCTCTGTTCCCGGCATGACCCCGCTCTGGATCGACTGGGATGATCTGCGGGCCGACATGAAGCTGTCCTGGCCGCTGCCGAGGCGCCTCTCGCTGCAGGCAGAAGGCCTGTCCGGCCAGACCGATCCGGCAGACGACACCGATCCCGTCTCGCTGTTCAGCGCCGGAACCGCCACCGGACAATTGCGCCCAAACGGCCCGGACATCGACTATGCCGGCAATTTCACCGATCTTGAAATCGACGCGGCGGCCATCGGCGGGCGCGTCTTGCCGCCGCTCGACGGCAGCGGCGACGTGACGCTGAAGAACGGCCTGACACTGATCAAGGCAAATCCGACGAGCCTGCGCGGCCAGGCGGCCGAAATCCACGAGCTCGATCTGTCGTCCGGAACTGCGCGCATCACCGTTTCCGGACCGCTGTCGGTCGATGACGACGGTCTCATAAATGCCGACCTGACGATCAGGCTCAATGATCCAAAGGCCGTGGCGGCAATCCTCGCCACCGCCATCCCCGAGCAGAAGAAAGAGATCCAGACCGGCTTTGCCGGACTGGCGCTGCTCGGCAACCAGCCGTCGATGCCGCTGAAGATCGTCAGGGGCAAGGCCTCGCTCGGCTTCATCCCGCTCGGCAAGATCAAGCCGCTCGACTAGAGCAATCCCAGGAAAAGTGTGAAACGGTTTTCCGTCCGGAATTGCGCAAAACAAAGAGATAGAGCCGTTCGGCGTTTCTGTGAAACGATGAACCGCTCTAAGCCGGGCCGGCCTGCGATCGGCCTGCCGCGGCTTATCCCTTCGGCGGGTGTTCGACTGCCTGGCGACCGAAATCCGGTACATCGATGTCCTGGCCGGCCTCGATGATCGAGCGGCGGACAGCGCGGGTCCGGGTGAACAGGTCAAACAGTTTTTCGCCGTCGCCCCAGCGGATCGCCCGCTGCAGCGAGGACAGATCCTCGGAAAACCGCGCCAGCATTTCGAGAATGGCGTCCTTGTTGTGCAGGCAGACGTCGCGCCACATGGTCGGGTCGGACGCCGCGAGACGAGTGAAGTCGCGAAAGCCGGAAGCCGAGTATTTGATGACCTCGGACTTGGTCACCGACTCCAGATCGTCGGCGGTACCGACGATGTTGTAAGCGATGATATGCGGCAGGTGCGAAACGATGGCCAGCGTCATGTCGTGATGCTGCGGGTCCATCGTGTCGATGTTGGAGCCGCAGCGGCGCCAGAATTCCGAGAGCTTTTCCAGTGCTGCGGGATCGGTACCGGGCAGCGGCGTGAAAATGCACCAGCGGTTCTCGAACAGTTCGGCAAAACCGGCGTCCGGTCCCGATTTTTCGGTGCCGGCCAAAGGATGGCCGGGGATGAAGTGCACGCCATCAGGCACATGCGGCTGCATCTGCGCGATCACCGATGCCTTGGTCGAGCCGACATCGGTGAGGATGGCGCCCTTCTTCAGCGCCGGCGCGATCTCCGCGGCGACCGTGCCTGAAGAGCCGACCGGCACCGAAACGATAACCAGATCAGCATCGCGAACCGCCTCTTTCGCATCCGTCGTATAGGTGTCGCCAAGGCCGAGTTGGCTCGCCCGTGCCAGCGTCGCTTCGCTGCGCGTCGAAATCGCGATTTGGCCGGCGAGCCCCTCGCGGCGGATGACGCGGGCCAGCGACGAGCCGATCAGGCCGATGCCGACCAGCGCGATTTTTTCGAACATCGGTGATGTCATGGTGTTCTAGCTTTTCAGGAATGTCGCGAGTGCTGCGACAACGCCGCGATTGGCCTCTTCGGTGCCGATGCTCATGCGCAGCGCGTTCGGAAAACCGTAGCCGGAAACGCGCCGCAATATGTAGCCGCGCGCACTGAGGTAGTCGTCGGCGGCCGCCGCCGAATGCTTTTTGTCCTCGGGAAAGTGGATAAGGATGAAATTGCCGACGCTCGGTGTCACCCGCAGCCCGAGCCCGCTTAGTTGCTCGCTCAGCCAGGCCAGCCAGGTCTCGTTGTGCGCGACGCTGCGTTCGATATGGGCGCGGTCGTGGATCGCCGCGATGCCGGCCTCGATTGCCGTCGCATTGACGTTGAAGGGTCCCCGCACGCGGTTGATCGCGTCGATGACGTGCATTGGCGCATACATCCAGCCGATCCGCGCCCCGCCCAGGCCCAATTTGGAGAAAGTGCGGGTCATGACCACGTTTTCCGCGCTGCCCACCAACTCGACGCCGGCTTCATAATCGTTGCGCCGGACATATTCGGCGTAAGCTGCATCCAGCACCAGAAGCACGTTTCGCGGCAGGCCGGCATGCAGGCGGCGCACCTCCTGGAACGGCACGTAGGTGCCGGTTGGATTGTTTGGATTGGCAAGGAAGATGATCCGGGTAGCCGGCGTCACCGCGGCGAGGATCGCATCGATGTCGGCGCGTTCATCGGTCTCCTTGACCGTTACCGGGACGGCACCGGCCGACTGTATGTAGATCTTGTAGACCATGAAGCCGTGTTCGGTGATGATGGCTTCGTCGCCGGGTGCGAGGTAGGTCTGCGCCAGCAGGCCCAGAATCTCGTCGGAGCCGTTGGAGCAGACGATGTTCGCCGGGTTGAGCCCGTGCACCTCGGCGATCGCTTCCCTCAGGCGCCTGGCGCTGCCGTCGGGATAGACCGCGAGCTTGTCGGCGACCGCGCGCGCGGCCTCTATCGCCTTTGGCGAAGGACCGAGCGGGTTCTCGTTCGCCGACAATTTATGGACCTTGGCGACACCTTCAGGCGCCGCGCTCTTGCCGGGCACATAGGCTTCGATGTCCATGATGCCGGCGCGGGGCCTTGGACGTGTCTGATCCGGTGTCTGGCTCATTTCATGAAATCCGTCGAGAGTGCCTCCATCCGGAAGCCGCAGCGGAAATACAAGCCGTGGCCCGGAATGTCGAGGGCCGGCAATTCGGGATCAAGAACTTGCCGTTGACGAAGCCATGCGCGAGTCATAGAAGAACGGCTACAGTTCCGTGGTGATTTGGCCGGTCGGCTTGCAGCCACGTTAAACAACTTGCTAAAGGGCCGTTTGCATCTTGTAACCGGCTTTGCGAAGGCATGGCCGGTTTTTTGTTGCCCAGACCGGTGGACAACTGAAGGCCGGGCAAGGAGATGTGATGGTCGCTTTGCGCGCTCGAAAAACCAACAACGAGGCCGACCAGCCGTCGAGCCCGGTGTTGCGTTTCGGCGCCGACAAGCCGCTCAAGCTCGACGCCGGCACGCTGCTGTCGCCGTTCCAGATCGCCTACCAGACCTATGGCACGCTCAACGACGCGCGCTCCAACGCCATCCTCGTCTGCCATGCGCTGACCGGCGACCAGCACGTCGCCAACACCAATCCGGTGACCGGCAAGCCGGGCTGGTGGGAAGTGCTGATCGGTCCCGGCAAGATCATCGATACCGACCGTTTCTTCGTCATCTCGTCAAACGTCATCGGCGGCTGTCTCGGCTCCACCGGCCCCGCCTCGACCAATCCCGCCACCGCCAAGCCCTACGGGCTCGACCTGCCGATCATCACCATCCGCGACATGGTGCGGGCGCAGCTGATGCTGGTCGAGCATTTCGGCATCGAACAGCTGTTCAGCGTGCTTGGCGGCTCGATGGGCGGCATGCAGGTGCTGCAATGGGCCTCCAGCTATCCGGAGCGCGTCTTCTCGGCGCTGCCGATCGCCACCGGCGCCCGCCATTCCTCGCAGAACATCGCTTTCCACGAGGTCGGCAGGCAGGCGGTGATGGCCGACCCGGACTGGCATGGCGGCAAGTATTTCGAGCACGGCAAGCGGCCGGAAAAGGGGCTGGCGGTGGCGCGCATGGCCGCCCACATCACCTATCTGTCGGAAGCAGCGCTGCACCGCAAGTTCGGCCGCAACCTGCAGGACCGCGAAGCCCTGACCTTCGGTTTCGATGCCGACTTCCAGATCGAGAGCTATCTGCGCCATCAGGGCATGACCTTCGTCGATCGCTTCGATGCCAACTCCTATCTCTACATGACACGGGCGATGGATTATTTCGATCTCGCCGCCGACCATGGCGGCCGGTTGGCCGATGCCTTCGCCGGCACCAAGACGCGCTTCTGCCTGGTTTCGTTCACCAGCGACTGGCTGTTCCCGACCGAGGAGAGCCGCTCGGTCGTGCACGCGCTGAACGCGGCCGGCGCTTCGGTCTCGTTCGTCGAGATCGAGACCGACCGCGGCCACGACGCCTTCCTGCTCGACGAGCCCGAACTGTTCGCCGCCATCAAAGGCTTCATCGCCTCGGCCGCCCGGGCAAGAGGGCTTGGCGCATGACCCCGAAAGGTTGCAGGCTGTTCGGATCAGGACCATGCGCCAGGCATCAGCGCATGACCCCGAAAAGTTGCAGACTTTTCGGATCAGGATCATGTGCCGAGCAAGAGCCGAAGGCATGAGCGTCAACCGCGCCCAGCGCGTCGACCTCGAAGTCGTCGCCGATCTCATCCCGCCGCAGTCGCGGGTGCTGGACGTCGGTTCCGGCGACGGCCTGCTGCTCGAATTGCTGCAGGAGACCAAGAAGGTCGACGGTCGCGGGCTGGAACTGTCGCAGCGCGGCGTCAACGAATGCGTGGCGCGCGGCCTGTCGGTTATTCAAGGCGATGCCGACAAGGATCTCCAATTCTATCCCGACAAGGGTTTCGACTTCGTCGTTCTGTCGCAGACCTTGCAGGCGACCCGCAATCCGAAGCTGGTGCTCGACGAACTGCTCCGGATCGGCAACCGCGCCATCGTCTCATTCCCGAATTTCGGCCACTGGCGGGTGCGCCTTTCGCTGCTCTTCAACGGCCGCATGCCGGTGACCAAGGACCTGCCCTATTCCTGGTACGACACGCCCAACATCCATTTCTGCACCATTCGCGACTTCGTCAATCTGTGCGACGAGCTTGGCGCGACGGTGGAAAAGGCAACCGCGCTCGACGCCAACGGCCAGCGGATCGGCTTCTCCATGCCTTGGTGGTTCTGGAACTTTTTCGGCCAGCAAGCGATATTCCTGCTGAAACGATAGGTTTGACAGGCAGAAGCAACGAACCTCAGACCTGCGCAAGAAACCATATTTTCAATTTTCAATCCAATGAAGTTGCCCGGCATTCTTTGTTGCTTTAACAGGTCTCAAACGGGTTGGTTTGGGGGAAGCAATGAAGACGTTAGTATTAGCAACAGCTTTGATGTCGGCCACTTTGATTTCCGGATGCACGACGTCGAAGACCGATTTCCAGAATGGACAAGTCGCGTTGAGCGGCAGCCCGGCGCTGAAACGGCAGGCGATCCAGCGGTGCATGACCAAATTCAAGATGCGGTTCGGCAAGGTTGAAAGGGCAAACCTCGCCGCGCTCATGAACGTCCCGGATGCCGGATTGGAACACACGTTCTGCACGCGATTGATGAACGGCTTCGCGAACGGGAGGATCAACTACTCGGATTACCTGGCTGCATTGTCGCATGGCGACATGTCCAACGCGATCAAGGTGCTGCAGGGGCGGTGAAGCTGCCGATGCAGACGCGATCCAAATTCGGTGCCGCCAGATAGATGGCGGCACCATAGACGCCGGTTGTACCCGATCATTCCCTCTATTCAAGCACGTCCGTGGCCTTGTGCGGGTGCTGGACGCCATCAACGAAGACCACGTCGGACCGGGAATTGCCGGTACGCAGCGGCAATATCTCCTGATAGGCGGGCGAGTCGTACCATGCACGTGCCTGCTGCCGGTTGGGAAACTCGATGACTATGAGATAGCCCGGCCAGGTGTTTTCAACGACTTCCACCTCGCCTCCGTGCACCACGAAGCGGCCGCCAAACGGTTCCAGCGTGGCATCGATCTTGTGCAGGTACTCGACGATCTGCGGTCCCGGCGTGACCTGGCGCATATGGGCGACGGCGTAGGCGGTCATGGCGTAACTCCTTGTGGTCGAAGGCCGGACAACCGGCTTGATGGGAGCAGTTTGCCGAGACGTCGCGCACAGGTCGATTACCCCCGAGGTAATGACACTGAATACAAAACCGACGCGCCGCTGCCGTCAGCTGAAAGATATTTCCGCCTGGCACCGATGATTTCCACCCACCTGCGCTGTCCTTATCGATGAGCGCGCCTGGATGGTCCGGCGGCCGGGAATAGAGAGGTGATCCATGGGATCGTTGCAAAATCAGAATGTCGTCGTCGTCGGAGGCAGCCGTGGTGTCGGCCGCTCCATCGCGGAGGCCGCCCTCAAGGAGAAAGCGACGGTGCTGGCCGTCGCCCGCGGAAAACAGGCCCTGGCGCAATTTGCCTGGGAGGTCTCGGGCGTGAAGACGCTCGCGGCCGATGCTACGATGGACTCCGCCCCGGATAAGGTCTTCGCCGCGCTTGAGCCGGACGTACTGGTGATCTGCGCAGGTGCGCTGGCGCCTTCTGCGCCGGTGCATGAACAGAACTGGAAGGCGTTCTCGGCAAATTGGGACACGGACGTCAAGGCGTCGTTCCTGTTTTGCCGGGCCGCTCTGCGGCGTCCGCTCAAGCCGGGGACCCGGATCGTTCTGATCTCCAGCGGCGCGGCCTTGACCGGCGGACCACCGAACGCCGGCGGCTATGCTGGCGCAAAACGCATGCAGATGTTCCTGGCCGGTCATAGCCAGAAGGAGGCCGACCGGCTTGGCCTCGGCCTGCGCTTCATGGCGCTCGCGCCGATGCGCATCATGCCGGAAACCGGCGTGGGCAAGGCCGGCGTCGACAGCATAGCGGCCTATATGGGCATCCAGCCGGCGGACTTCATCGCCGCCATGACCGACATGCAAACGCCGGCCGATGTCGGACGGGCGGTGGTCGCACTCGCCACCGGCCGGCCGCAAGGCAGTTCCTTCATGGTGAGCGGTAGCGGGCTTGCCCCGGCCGCCTGAGGGGCGCGTAATGCAACGCTCGCTCGTAACCGCAGAAGCCACATGACAGACGCTCAACCACCTCTGCAACCAGCACGCCAGCCGATCCTCGATCGGCTGGCCTTCGAGAAGGTCACGGCCGCGCATCGCCGCG
Organism: Mesorhizobium sp. M0018; assembly: GCF_040323955.1. Classification (NCBI taxonomy): domain Bacteria; kingdom Pseudomonadati; phylum Pseudomonadota; class Alphaproteobacteria; order Hyphomicrobiales; family Phyllobacteriaceae; genus Mesorhizobium; species Mesorhizobium sp. M0018. The sequence continues at coordinate 81,882 of NZ_JAMYVL010000005.1, forward strand.
AGCTCAAGCTGCATTGTTATCGCATGATGGGTTCGCTGCACGAGGCCGACGACCTCGTCCAGGACACGTTGCTTCGCGCCTGGCGCGCAAGATCGGAGTTCGACGGGCGAGGTTCGGTTCGCGGTTGGCTCTACATGATCGCGACCAACGCTTGCCTCAACGCCATCAAGGCGAGGTCGAGGGCGCGTCGCATTCTCCGGGAACCCGGACGGCCGCCCTCGCACGGGGCGGCCATAGGCGGGCCCGTAGCCGACATCGCCTGGCTGGAGCCCTACCCCGACGCCGAGCTTCCAGACGTTGCCGGCAGCGAGCCAGGTCCGGAAGCCCGTTACGAGAGCCGCGAGGCCGTCCAGCTCGCCTTCGTCGCGGCGATCCAGGATCTGCCGCCCAGGCAGCGCGCCGCGCTGCTGCTTGCCGACGTCCTCGGATGGTCGGCTGTCGAGACGGCGCGTTTGCTGGGCGGATCGACGGCTTCGATCAACAGCGCGTTGCAACGGGCCCGCGCAACGCTGGCGGCGCGCTATCCTCAGGGACGGCCGGCCAGCCGATCACGGCCCAGCCCCGAAGAAGGCCTGCTGCTCGAACGCTACATGCAGGCCTGGCAGGCCGCCAATCTCGACAGCTTGATCGAGCTGCTGCGTGAGGACGCCATCTACACCATGCCGCCTTGGCGTGAATGGTATCAAGGCCGCGAAGCGATCCGCGGTTTCTTCGAGACCGTCTGGCCGAGGTTTGGCGGCTTCCGCACGCTGGCCACCCGCGCCAATGCCCAGCCGGCGGTCGGGGTTTATTCCCGCAGCCACGATGGCCCTGAATGGCGGGCCCATTCCCTGCATGTGTTCGACGCAGCCGAGGGCGGGATCGCTTCCTTGACGATCTTCATAGGGCCGCTCGGGCCATCTCTGTTCCCGGCCTTCGGCCTGCCACCAGCCTAGCTTACCCCTGGGCCAGCCTTATCGGTCGAGTTCCGGGAAATAGGGGTCCGAGAAAAACCTTCGGTCGCGCTCACCTTGCAGGCAGTCGATCGGTGCGTCGATGCGGATCGTCCTCGGATCCACCTTGGGATACTCGATGCCGCTGACCTCGAGGATCAGTTTGCGGCGAGTGGCGGTGGCGAATTCGGAAGCGGCATAGATCGGCAGCACGAACGAGCCCGGCCCGCCGGTAACGCATTCGGCATAATACCGGTCGAGATGGCTGAAGGTGGGTGACGGGCTGACCAGGATCGGCAGCCCGTTGATGACGATGCCCTTCGCCAGTGCCGCATCGCGTGCCGTTGTGACCGGCAAGCCGGTGTTGTTTGGGCCGTCCCCCGAGACGTCGATGACGCGGCGTTTGCCGGTGAAGGCCGTGCCGTCGAAAAGCTCGGCGCCGAAAGCCACAGCACCGGAAATCGAGGTGCCGCGAAAGCTCCTGAACGGGCGGGCCGCGATCTTGTCGGCGAAAGCGTTGGCGCTCTCCTTGCTGTCGACGACCTGCCAGGCAATGACCGCATCGTCGCGGATGGTGCCGGCCCATTCGAAATAGGCGATGGCGATGCGGCCGAAGGTGCCGGCGCGCACGGCGTTGATGAAGTCGGGGTGGCGCAGCGCCGCGACATAGCCGGCGCGCTGCAGGGCAAACTCCCTTTCATCCATCGACTGCGAGATGTCGACGGCCAGCACCAGCTCGACATCGACGGCAATTGCATCGGCCGGCGCGGCCGCAGGTGCCGCCGGGGTGCAGGCAAGGCAGGCGAGCAGGGCGAGTGCGTCAAGCATGGCCGATCGGAACGTTCCCATCTGAAACGATCGCGACAGTTTTTCGCCGCGATCGCGGCGAAATAAAGCTTGCCCTCTATTTCTTTCGGCCGGTCGAGGCGATCGCCGGGGGCGGTTCGATGGCACCTGCCCTGATACGGGCCGGCTTGAGTGGCGGTTGGCCGGCATCCTTGACGATGGTCAACGCCCGCCGGAAAAAGCGGGCATTGTGCTGGCCGCGGCCGATATTGAGGATCGCGGCGTCGGGAAGGCGCTTCTCCAGCATCGACAGCACTTGCCTCAGCGTTGGGCCGTCGAACGCGTCCAGCGCCTCGTCGATGATCACCCATTTCGGCCGTCGCAAGGCCAGCCTGGCAAAGGCCAGCAGACGCTGCTCGTCGTCGCTGAGCTCACGCTCCCAGCGCGCCGAGCGATCGAGCGAGGACGACAGGCGTTGCAGCCCGACATCGGCCAGCACCTCCGAGATCTCGGCATCGCTCGCCTCCGCCGCGCCGTCTGAATGGTTGAGCACCTCGCGCAGCTTGCCGAGCGGGAAATAGGGGGTACGCGGAACAAAGATCGGCGCTTCTCCGGCCGGCATGCCGATCCGTCCGCTGCCCCATGGCCACAGACCGGCAATGGCCCGGAAGAACAGCGTCTTGCCGGCGCCCGGATCTCCGGTGATCATGACCCGGTCGCCGGCGCGGATTTCGACATGCGGCTCGGCAAGCTTGGTGCATCCCTCCGGCGAGGCGACCTCGAGTTTCTCGAAGGTCAGGCTGCCGTCCGGGTTTTCGCCGAACGAAATGCGCCTTTCCGTATGGTGCAGCGCGTCGGTGTCGGCAAGCGCGATGCGGAAGTCGGCGACCCGCATCAGCGTAGCGCGCCAATCGGCGATGCCGCCGATATTGTTGATGAACCAGCGCAGCGACGAATGGACCTGGTTGAAAGCGCCGACTGCCATCATCAAGCCGCCAAAGCTGATATCGCCGGCGAAATAGACCGGTGAGGCGACCAGGATCGGCGCGACGACAGTGATCCAGCCATAGGTGTCGGTAACCCAGGAAAGATTGATCTGGGCGCTGTAGATGCGCCGCATGGCGCCCAGCACCATGCCGAGATCGAATTCGAGCCGGCGCCTGGCATCGGACTCGCCATGCGCGAGCGCGATGGCATCGACATTCTCGTTGACGCGAACCACCGAGGAGCGCAGCTCCGCTTCACGCGTATAGCGATCGTTGTTGAAGCGGATCAACGGTCGCCCGACCAGCCAGCTCAACCAGGAGGCGGTGCCGGCATAAAGGATCGCCGCCCAGACCATGTAGCCGGGTATGGCCAGCGAATGGCCGCCTATGTGGAAGACGAAGCCGGAGGACAGCGACCACAGGACCCCAACGAACGAGGCAAGCAGGATGCAGGACTGCAGCAGGCCGATGCCAAGACCGGTGGAAAGATCGGAGAGATGCCCGGCATCCTGCTGCAGGCGCTGGTCGGGATTGACGCCGATGGCGCCGGCATGGGTCAGCCGGAAGGCACGCGCCGGCCGCATCCATTCGTCGATCAGGTCGAGCGTCAGCGCCTCGCGCAGCTTCAGGCGGAGCATCTGGTCGAGCCAGGTCTGGCCGACATTGAGCACCACAAGCCCGCCGGCGATGCCGGCAAAGACCAGAAGCTGATGCAGGAAAGCCGGCATGTCGCGCCGCGCAAGCGCGTCGTAGAAAGGCTGGTTCCAGCGATTGAGCAGAACCTGCCCGATCGAGCTCGCCACGATGACGGCGACGATGCCGATCGCTGCCCAAAGCAATTGTTTTCGCACTGGCGAGCTGGTCAGTGCCAATTTGATTGTTGCCAGCTGCTCACGCAGGCTGCTGGCTTCGATCGACGTGGCAAGCTTCTGGGCGCTGGCCTCGACATCCGGAAGATCAGCCATGAGTGGATCCTTGCATTCGGAAGCGATGCTGAAACCCGGTCATAGAATCGACCGCGTATGCCTTCAATCGGGTAGCCAACCCGTCCGCGACAGACAATGCATGTCGCGCAAAAGTGTGCAGCGGTTTTGCGATAACGACATGCATGAAACAACAACCTAAAGCGCGTCGTACGAGGCCGGTCTAATGCGACGCGCTTTTGGTGAGAAAAAGCCTGCGTCGGATCACGAACGCGTCATCCTGGCGGTGTCGGACGTCCGGCCCGCGACAGCCCGGCCAAGCGTCGGCGCGCCATGCGGCGAGAGAACCGGCACGAAGACGCGGCGGGACGCGCGCTGGGCAACCGGCACGCCTTGATAGAGCCGCTTCTGCGCCTCGACGACGATAACGCCAGAAAAGATTGGCCAGAAGCGCCGGCCGGCGCGTTCCAGCACATTATGGAACTGCATCATGAAACGTCGCGGCGACGGCGGGAAGAACAGCGCATCGGACCACGCCGCCGGCGTGAAATTCGCTTCGCGCAGCAATTCGGTCAGCTGGCCGCGCGAGAACGGCCGGCCATTGCCGAAAGGCGTATGCTCGAAGCGTGCCCAGACGCCGCGCCGGTTGGGCACGACGATGACGACACGGCCGGCCGGCGACAGCACCCGCCAGATCTCGTTCAGCGTCTCGCGTGGGTTCTCGACATGTTCGAGCGAATGGACGAGCAGCATGCGGTCGATGCAGGAATCAACCAGCGGCAGTTCCTCGTCGAAGACCAGGGCGGTCGCCGTCGGCCCGGTCGCCGGCCAGACCACCGCGCCCTGCGTTGCCGGCATGAAGGCAAAGACGCGCTCGGCATCGCTGCCGAAGCGCTCCAGCCACGGCAAGGTGTAGCCGAGGCCGACCAGCCGCTCGTTGGGCACGACGGCCCATATCGAGGACAGCGCCATGGTGATCGAGCGTTCGGCCAGGCGGCCGAGCGTGGTCGAATAAAACGAACGGAGATCGACAATGTCTGAATGCATGCGCGGAACGGTAGCTTCGAAGCAGTCCAAGTTCAACAAAGGCAGATGACATCGGCTGGCAGGCGCCCTATGTCTGCGGCAATAAAGGGAGAGATGCGATGCCGGTCGAGATCGAACAATTCATGTGCCGCAGCGACAATTTCGGCGTGCTGGTGCACGACCCGAAAAGCGGCCAGACGGCGCTCATCGATGCGCCCGAGGAGGCGCCCATCCTGGCGGCGATCAAGCGCACCGGCTGGACCCCGACGATGATCCTGACCACTCACCACCATCTCGACCACGTCGAGGCCAATCTGGCGCTGAAGGAGCGTTTCAAGCTGCGCATTGTCGGGCCGGAAGCCGAAAAGGCGAAGATTCCCGGCATCGACGAAACCGTCGAGCAAGGCTCGGTCGTCCATCTCGGCGACGAGCGGATCGAGGTCATCGCCACGCCCGGCCATACCGCCGGCCATGTCACCTATCATCTGCCGGCGTCGAAAGTAGCATTCGCCGCCGACACGCTGTTTGCGCTCGGCTGTGGGCGGCTGCTCGAATGCAAGCCGCCGGTGATGTACGAATCCCTGAAGAAGCTCGCGGCGCTGCCGGCCGAGACGGTCGTCTATTGCGGCCATGAGTATACGCTGGCCAATGCCCGTTTCGCGCTGACCGTCGACCCGACCAATTCGGCGCTGAAAGAGCGTGCCGCCAAGGTCGAGGCGCTGCGTGCCGACGGCAAGCCGACGCTGCCGACGACGATCGGCGAGGAACTGTCGACCAATCCGTTCCTGCGCTGGCACGATCCGGCGATCCGCAGGCATCTCGGCCTCGAGAACGCCTCCGACGCCGAAGTGTTCGCCGAGACCCGCAAGCGCAAGGACAATTTCTGAGCGGCGCCAGGAGCTAGGGTCATGACCAGTTCCGCCGAAATCATCGCCCTGCTCGGCCTGAAGCCGCATCCGGAAGGCGGCTGGTATGCCGAGACCTTTCGCGACGGCGCGGCAGGCACCCGCGGCCATTCGACGGCGATCTATTTCCTCCTCGAGAAGGACCAATTGTCGGCCTGGCACCGGGTCAAGGACGCGGCCGAGGTCTGGCATTTCTATGACGGTGCGCCGCTGGCGCTGTCGATACACCGAGAAGGCGGTCCCGTCATCGAGCAGATCCTCGGTACGGCGCTTGCCGCGGGCGAGCGGCCGCAGATCGTCGTGCCGGCAGGCTGGTGGCAGTCGGCACGCAGCCTCGGCGAATGGACCCTGGTCGGCTGCACCGTGGCGCCGGGTTTCGATTTCTCCGCCTTCGAACTCGCCGAACCAGGCTGGCTGCCGGGAACGCCCTAGGCACCTAGCCCAGCAGCAAACCCAGCGTGATCGCCAGCTGGCCGGCATAATACAGCGCCCAGACCCCATGGCGCACCCAAATGCGGTGCGCCGAGATGGCGGGCAGCAGGAACTTTTCCGCGGCGTGCAGCCCGTCGGACAGCATGAGCAGGATGACGCCGCCGACGACCCAGACGCTGTTCAGGGTGAGCGCCGCAATGCCCATGCCAAGCTGCGCCGCGGCATGGATGCCAATCGGCAAACGCAAGGCCGGGCCGATGCGGCGCCAGAGCGCGAAAATCATCGCCAGCGCCAACACGGACATCGCCAGGGCAATAATTCCTCGCCACGGTTCGGCCGAGAGCAGCCCGAGGCCGCTGCCGGCGCGCAGGAACAGCACGACGTAAAGCACATGCGCGGCAAGAAAACTGGCCGTGCCGCCAAGAAATGCCTTCTCGCCGTCGCGCGACAGGAAGGCGTCGCCGACGGCACTGAGCGCCAGCGCGGCGACGAGCAGCCATGGGCCGCCCTGCTGCGCGACCAGCACCGCCAGCATCGCCACCGCCAATGTCCTTGCCGCCGACCGCGAAAGGCGCGGCGGCATGCCGAGGCTGAACGCGTAAATCACCGCCGCCGCCAGCGAAAACAGCAGCGTCGCATTGGCATTGGCATCGATGCCGCCGGAAAACGGCATCACGCGTTTGCCTCGCTCGCGGCCCTCTTGCGCAGCAACAGCGATTTCGCCGCCAGTGCCGCGCCGCCGGTGATCAGCACGCAGGCGGCGAGGATGCGCCATGACGGCTCGGCGAAGCCGGCTGATATCAGCACCAGCGTCGACAGCAGCGGTGCGGCATAGCTCGCCGCCCCCAGCACCTGGATGTTGCCGCGCTTGACGCCGATGTCCCAGGCATAGAACGCCGCCCCCACCGGCATCAGACCGAGGCCGAGCACGGCCAGCCACTGGCCGGCGCCGTTGGGCAGCACCGTTTCTTCCAGCAACAGATGGCAGACCAGCGAAAGTGCCGCGGTGGCGGCGCAGAACCAGGTGACGATGCTGGTCGGCACCGACGGGAAGCGTCGCGACAACAGCGAATAGGACGACCACAGCACCGCGCAGACGCCGGCCATTGCATAGCCGAAGGCATAACGCGCATCGAAGGCAAGCCCGCCGCCCTTGGTGACGATCAGGACCGTGCCGGCAAGGCCGAGCAGCGCGCCGGCGACGTGGTTCCAGGCCAGCCGCTCGCCCGGCATCAGCGCCGACCCCAGCACGATCAGCAGCGGCCACAGATAGGCGATCAGGCTGGCCTCGACGGCCGGCGCATTGCGCAGCGCGGTGAAATAGAAGAAGTGGTAGCCGAACAGGCCGGCAATGCCGATCGCCCAAACCTGGCGCGGTATCTTCGCGGCGCCATCAGCTGCCGGCATGAACAGCCGGGCAACCAGCCCGACGCAAGTGCCGATCGTAAAGGTGATTGCCGAAAGCAGGAACGGCGGCACGGCGCCCGAAGCATCCGTAAGCAGCGCCAGCAGCGCCCACATGGCGACCGCGGAGAAGCCGATCAGTGTTGCGCGCGCCATACCGGTCGCCCCCTGCCCATCGTTGGCGGCGCACCGTCACGCCTATTCGTTTGCTTCGAACCGCTCCGCGCTGATCGTCAACGGGCCGATTTGCGTGCTGACCGTGGCGCGGATCGGCGCATATACGCCGCTTTGGCCGACCGGTGCAAACGTCACCATGATGCTGCTGCGTTTCTTCAGGTAGTTTAGCGCCTTGCGGTTCTTGCGGTAACCGGCCACCGGCTCGAAGCCCAGCCTGCAGGTGACCGTATCGCCCTTGTAGCCGGCCACCGAGATCGACCCTTTGGACTCGTAGGTCAGTTTCAGATCGGCACGCATTTCGCCGTCATAGAGCTTCACCGTGCGCCCGCAGACCTGGTCGAGGCTGTCGGCATGGATGACGGTGGCGGCCATCGGATCGAGGACCGATACGAGATGGCTGCCGGCCAGCGGTATCCAATTCTCGGGATTGCGCTTCTTCGGTTCAGGCACGACCTTGGTCGAGGTGACGACGCCGTTGGCAAACTGGATGTCGATCATCGATGCCTTCTTGCCGGACGTGTAGTCGGCGTGGAACGCTTGCGGCTGCAACTGCTTGCCCGAAATCTTGCCCTTCGACGAGATCGTGCCCCGCGTATCGTCGAACAAAGTGGCGAGCCCGGCGGCGGAAACGCTGCCCTCGATCGAATAGGTGTCGCCCTCGTAATGGCTGGAGAATTTCGCCTTGGCCACGGAGAGGCCGAGGAACGACACCGAATACTCGCCCGTGAAGGATTGCGGCTCAGCGGCCGAAGCCGTTGTCGGCGGCGCGACGGCCAACAGCACGACCAGGGCATGGAGGAAAGAACGAGGCATGGGCGGGTCCTTGATTGTCGACCGGAGACGGGCGGCTCCGATCTGGCATGTCCCTGTGCGACCGCTTATAGGCTGAATTCCGGCCTTAATGTGAAGGCGGCGTCGGCAGGGACGGTGGGGCTGGTCGACGGCCAAAATAAAAAACCCGCCTCGACGGGCGGGTCGTTGGAGCCAATTAGCACCATACCGAAATTAGTAGCATAGCTGCCGGCACAAAGCAAGAACAAAATGTGGCCACCTGGAAAATCGCGACAGGTTTGCGCAGCCCCTCATCGCCCTGCCGGGCACTTCTCCCCGTATAGGGACGGGGAGAAGGTCGCCTTGCAAACGGTTTCGCCAATTTGCGGAGTTGCAGAAAGCGCCGAGCCTGCGGCCCAGCCCCTTCTCCCCGTCACTATACGGGGGAAGGTGCCGGCAGGCGATGAGGGGCAGCGCCGGCATCGGGTCATCTTTTGATTGATTCCCTTGGCACTAACCAACCCCAAGCTTGACGCCTCGGCGAAATGCAACTATGGAACGCCAACTTTTTCCATAAGGCCGCCTGACCGAAACCGCGCGCCACCCGGCGCGGGTCGAATGTTTGGCCAGGACCGAGAACCGAAGGTTAGAACCATGTCCCGCACCTGCGAACTCACTGCCAAGGCAGTCATGTCCGGCAACAATGTGAGCCACGCCAACAACAAGACCAAGCGTCGCTTCCTGCCCAATCTCGTCAATGTGACGCTGATCTCGGAAGCGCTGAACCAGAACGTGCGCCTGCGCATTTCGGCCAACGCGCTGCGTTCGGTCGAGCATCGCGGCGGCCTCGACGCCTTCCTGGCCAAGGCCGATGCCAAGGAATTGTCGCAGCGCGCCCGCCTGTTGAAGAAGCAGATCGCCAAGAAGCTCGCCGAGCAGCCGGCCGCCTGAGTTTTTCGGCGGCAGCCGCCTTCCAGGGCGTGGTCCGAACTCCGGATCGCGTTCCGCTGGTTCCATTACCCAGGATAAAAAAATGATTTTCCTCTCGCGGTACCTGCCCTTCGTGGCGGCCATGGCGCTCGTCGTCGTGGCATCGAACATCCTCGTGCAGTTCCCGATGCAAGGCGCAATCGGCGGGCTGTCGCTGGCCGACATCCTGACCTGGGGCGCCTTCACCTATCCGTTCTCCTTCCTGGTCACCGATCTCGCCAACCGCCGCTATGGGCCGGCGGTGGCGCGCAGGATCGTCTTTGTCGGCTTCATGACAGCGGTGATCTGCTCGATCGTCATCCCACCGCTGCTGTTTCGCCACGGCCTGATCGAATTCGAGACCGCCGCCGACCGGCTGGTGCGCATTGCCGCGGCGTCGGGTGCCGCCTTCCTCACCGCACAGTTGCTCGACGTCACCGTGTTCAACCGGCTGCGCCGGCAGAGCTGGTGGCGCGCACCGATCGTCGGCACGCTGGTCGGCTCCGTTTTCGATACGGTGGTGTTTTTCACCGTCGCCTTCGCGGCGGCGTTCGCCTTCGCCGGGCCCAACGACGGCTTTGCGCTGGAAACCGCGCCGCTGATGGGCGTGCTGCCGGTCGAGACGATGCGCTGGGTCTCCTGGGCGCTCGGCGATCTCAGCGTCAAGCTGATCATAGCGGTGGTGGCGCTGATCCCCTACCGGCTGCTTGCCGCCCGCTGGAGCCAGCCGGCACTGGCAGCATGATCCCGAAAAGTGGGAACCGGTTTTCGGACAAGATCATGCTCAAAGACTATCGAGCATGATCCCCTGGCTTCAACTGGACTCGGCAAAAACGCCTGACGGCGGACAGGAACTCCGCCTGAAGCGGCGCAGCGGCGAATTCTCGATCATGCTTGGCGCGAACGAGCTGATGAACAGCCGGCTCAGCGGTTCCGAAGAGGCGCTGGCGAAACTGTCCTGCCAAAGGATTGCCGGCCGCCGGACCCCAAACATCCTGATCGGCGGCCTCGGCATGGGCTTTACCTTGCGCGCGGCGCTGGCCGAGCTTGCCGACGACGCCCAGGTCACCGTTGCCGAACTGGTGCCGGCGGTCGTGATTTGGGCGCGCGGCCCGATGGCCGAGCTGTTCGGCGGCTGCCTTGACGACCCGCGCGTCAGCATTCGTGAGGCCGATGTCGGTCAGCTCATCCGATCGCAAGCTTCGGCCTGGGACGCGATCCTGCTCGATGTCGACAACGGCCCCGAGGGCATCGTCTACAAGGCCAACGATGCGCTCTACAGCGCAGCCGGCCTGATCAGCGCGAGAGCAGCTCTCAAGCCCGGCGGTGTGCTGGCGGTCTGGTCGCAGGGCCCTGACGCAGGTTTCACCCGAAGGCTCAAGCAGGCCGGCTTCACGGTCGAGGAGGTCAAGGTGCGGGCTCACGGCAAACGCGGCGCCCGGCACATCGTCTGGCTCGCGACCAAGGGGCAATAGGCCACCACCTTGCAATCCGGGCGGGCCTTGTGATCGCCGCCCGCCACGCCGACGAACCTCTACTTCCCCTTCTGAAGCTCGGCGGCGAGCGCCTGCAGCAGCCCGCGTGTGCCCTCCTCGCGCCCTTGCGCTGAATCGACGCCATCGAAGAACGCACCCTGTTCGGTATAGGTCAGGCGGGTGCCCTCGCCGGAAGGTGCAAGCTCGACCGTGGTGAGCGACGCCGACAGCGGCTGCGCCCCGACCGCCATCCGGTATGAAAATACGATGCGCCGGTCAGGGACGATGTCCTGGAACTGCGCATCGAGCCTGATCTCCGGGCCGCCCTGGTAGCTGAACCGCGAAACCTCGCTGCCGCCGACACGGAAATCGAAGGTGAATTCGGCGATGGTGAAGCCGTCGCCTTCGACGCGCCAACGCCGCACCGTCGCCTTGTCGGCAAAGGCGAGGAAGACGCGTTCGCGCGATTGCGGGTAGGTCCGCTCGATCGTGAAGCTTGAATGGATGACGGACTGGTCGTTCACGGGGGCAATCTGGTTCATTTCTTTTCGTCCTTTTCCTGGTCGTGGGGTGTTGCGTCCGGTTGGTCAGTCTCCGCCAGGATCTGGCCGAGACGGTCGAGCTGGCGTTCGGCCGGTGTACGGCGGGCGGCGATCCAGTCGGCGAGCGGGGCTAGCCCGCCGGGCTCGATCCGGCAGGTGCGCACGCGTCCGACCTTCTCGCTGCGGATCAGCCCGCACGCTTCCAGCGCCTGGAGATGCTGGAGTACGGCGGCGAAGGTCATGCCGAACGGCTCCGCCAACTGGCTGACGGTGGCCGGCCCGCGGCTCAGCCTTTCCAGGATTGCCCGGCGCGTCGGCTCGGCAAGAGCCCGCAGGATGCTGTCGATCTCGGAATACTTAAGCATGGACTTGAGTATTTCGCTGATGACACAAATTGTCAAGTCACGACTAAAGTATTTTTGCAGATGGTGACAGCCGGCTGGAAAACCCGCGACGCGGGTCATTGCCAGGGGAAATTGCCGGCGCTGCAAAACGGCGCGGAAACGCCAGCGACGCTGTCAGCCAGCAGGCCTGTCGCGCGTCAATCCTCGTGCAGCACAAATTCCAGGTAAAGATTGCGCTGCAGGATCGAGTGGTTGTCGTCGGACATCAGCGACACGATCAGCGCGCCATCGTCGCGGGTCCAGACGTCGAGCGCTTCCATGTTGTCGATCTGGTAGCCCATGTCGGCTTCGAGCAGCACCGGCCCGTCGGCGACGGCGCCCTTCTCGACGCCTTCGCCATAGATGCGCCGCAGCCGCATCTTGACGCCGCCGGCCATCGAAAAACTGCGCTCCAGAAGCAACAGGTCGCCGTCCGGCAGGAAGGCGCCGTCGGTGATGTCGAAATCGCCATTGCGCTTGACGGTGAAGACGCCCTTGTGCGGCCCTTCGATGATCGCGGCAAAGATGTTGCCGGCCTTGTCGAGGCTCTTTTCCGACACCACGACCAGTCCGCCCGCGTGCTGCCCGTTGGGATTGGCGCGGGTGACGGTCTCAAAGCCGCGATTACGGCGAAGTTCCCAAGCCGGAATCAGGAAGTCCAATTGCCTGAACGGCGCCTTCATGTCCGGATCGATCTTGAACTCTGCGATACGGTGATCGCCCTCGAAACCGACCGTGGCAATACCGTCCTTGACCGCGAGGCCTTCGGCATCAACCGCCCATTTCTCGTCGATCGGCTGACCGGCCGAATCGACCATCTGCTGCATGCGAAAATTCTGGATGCCGGAAGGCCGCTTCTCGGCATCGTGGACGAGGGTGCCGAAGAACCAGAAGCCGGTGTCGGCGACGCCGATGAAATCGCTGCCGGGCTTGAGGAACCGAAGTGCCGACAGCGCGCCGAAATCGCGCGTCGACGAGGTCATTTCGAGCCCACCGACGAATTCGAGCGGCCCGAACTGTTTGTCCGGCCGGCCGATATGGAATTCGCTGATCGGCCGTGCCGAGATTTCGGCCGGCTCGACCGAGGCCGGGCCGGCAGCGACAGCCGGGGCCAAAGTGATGCCGAACAACGCAATGGCGGCCAAAAGCTTCTGCCAAAAGCCGCCGCGGGAAAAAATCATCCGGCGCGCCGCATGCCGCCGCGCCGCGTGTCGCGCACGGTTTCCTCGGCGAACAGCGAGGCCAGCTGCTCGGTCATGGCGCCGGCCAGTTCTTCGGCATCGACGATGGTGACGGCGCGGCGATAGTAGCGGGTGACGTCGTGGCCAATGCCGATGGCCAAAAGCTCGACCGGCGAGCGCGTCTCGATGAGCTCGATGATGGCGCGCAGATGCCGCTCGAGATAATTGCCCGGATTGACCGACAGCGTCGAATCATCGACCGGCGCGCCGTCCGAGATCATCATCAGGATCTTGCGCTGCTCCGGCCGCGCGATCAGCCGGTTGTGCGCCCACAGCAGCGCCTCGCCGTCGATGTTTTCCTTGAGCAGGCCCTCGCGCATCATCAGGCCGAGGTTGCGGCGCGCCCGCCGCCACGGATGGTCGGCGGATTTGTAGATGATGTGGCGCAGATCGTTGAGCCGGCCGGGGTTCGGCGGCTTACCTTCCTTCAGCCATTTCTCGCGCGCCTGCCCGCCCTTCCAGGCGCGGGTGGTGAAGCCGAGGATTTCGACCGAGACGCCGCAGCGTTCCAGCGTGCGCGCCAGGATGTCGGCGCAGGTCGCGGCGACCGTGATCGGCCGGCCGCGCATCGAACCCGAATTGTCGAGCACCAGCGACACCACCGTGTCGCGGAATTTGGTATCGCGCTCCTGCTTGAAGGACAGAGGCTGCATCGGGTCGATGACGACGCGCACCAGCCGTGCCGGATCGAGATAGCCTTCTTCGAGGTCGAAATCCCAGGAGCGGTTCTGCTGCGCCATCAGGCGGCGCTGCAGCCGGTTGGCCAGCCGCCCGACGACGCCGGAAAGGTTGGCGAGCTGCTTGTCGAGGAAGGCGCGCAGTCGGTCGAGCTCCTCCTCCTCGCACAGTTCCTCCGCACCAACGGTCTCGTCGAAGGCCGTGGTGAAGACCTTGTAGTCGATCTCTTTCGGCAGATTGGTGAAGGGATTGTCATTGCGGCGCGCCTCGCCGGGCGTCTCCGCATCGGCGTCGTCATCGTCGGAGAGATCCTCGGCGGTGGCGTCGGAGGCTTCCGTCTCGGCCGATTGCTCGTCGTCCGACGATGCCTCTGTATCCTCGGACTGCGACTGCTCGGAGCCCGAATCGTCTTCGCCGCCCTCCTCGCTCTGCTCCTCGCCTTGCGGCTGGTTTTCGTCGTTGTCCTCGGAGTCTTCCGTCTCCTGGTCGTCGCCGAGCTCCTCCGCCATTTCCATGGAGGCGAGCATCTCGCGCACGACGCGGGCGAACGCCTGCTGGTCGTCGAGCTTTGCCGACAGCCCGTCCAGATCGGCACTGGCTTTTTCCTCGACCCAGGGGCGCCAGAGATCGACCAGCCGTTCGCCGCTCTTCGGCACAGTGCGGCCGGTCAGCTTTTCGCGCACCATCAGCGCCAGCGCTTCCTCGATCGGCGCGTCGGCCTTGTCCTTGACGTCGACGAGGTTGGCCCTGGCGTATTTGTCCTCCAGCATCGAGCCGATATTGTCGGCGACGCCCTGCATGGCGCGGCTGCCGATCGCCTCCACCCGGGCCTGCTCGACCGCGTCATAGATGGCGCGGGCCTGTTTGCCTTCCGGGGCCAGCCTGGTGTGGATGCGCGCATCGTGGCAGGCGCGCTTCAGCGCCATGGAATCGCCGAGCCCGCGGGTGATGGCGATGTCCGCCTTCGACGCTTTCTTCGGCAGTTCCGGCAGCCGGGCGCGGCTGCCGGCCAGCGCCGGCCGATCCTTGGCGAAACCGACCTCGAGATCCTTGTCGCCGGCGATGGCGCGCATGCAGACGGTGACGGCGCGCTTGAAGCTGTCGTTCTCAGCGCCGGTCTTGGATTTGTTTCGCGTGTTGTCGCCCGGACCCGCCATCGAGACTCTGCTTAGCCCAGCACCACATTCGCCGCCGATTCCGGCAGATCCTCGCCGAAGGCGCGTTGGTAGAACTCGGCGACCAGCGAGCGTTCCAGCTCGTCGCATTTGTTGAGGAAGGTCAGCCGGAACGCCATGCCGATATTGCCGAAGATTTCGGCATTCTCGGCCCAGGTGATAACCGTGCGCGGGCTCATGACCGTCGACAAATCGCCGTTGATGAAGGCCGAGCGCGTCATGTCGGCGACGCGCACCATCTTGTTGACGATCTCCTTGCCCTTGCCATCGCGGTAGTGCTTGGCCTTGGCCAGCACGATGTTCACTTCATTGTCGTGCGGCAGGTAATTCAGCGTGGTGACGATTGACCAGCGGTCCATCTGCGCCTGGTTGATCTGCTGGGTGCCGTGGTAGAGGCCGGTGGTGTCGCCCAGCCCAACCGTGTTGGCGGTCGAAAACAGCCGGAAGGCCGGGTGCGGGCGGATGACCCGGCTCTGGTCGAGCAGCGTCAGCCGGCCCGACGATTCCAGCACGCGCTGGATGACGAACATCACGTCCGGGCGGCCGGCATCGTACTCGTCGAAGCACAGCGCGACATTGTGCTGATAGGCCCAGGGCAGGATGCCGTCGCGGAATTCGGTGATCTGCAGCCCGTCCTTGACCACGATGGCGTCCTTGCCGACGAGGTCGATACGGCTGACATGGCTATCGAGATTGACACGCACGCAGGGCCAGTTGAGGCGGGCGGCGACCTGCTCGATATGCGTCGACTTGCCGGTGCCGTGATAGCCCGACACCATGACGCGGCGATTGTAGGCAAAGCCGGCGAGAATCGCCATGGTCGTGTTCTTGTCGAACAGGTAGTCCGGATCGATGTCGGGGACATGCTCGCTCGTCACCGCATAGGCCGGCACCACCATCTTGGAGTCGAAGCCGAATGTCTCCTTCACCGACACCGTGGTGTCGGGCAGGTTGGCGATGTCGCGATCGACCTTGTTCATCTCTATCAACGTCTCCACAAGCGAAACGCCGCGTTTCGCCGGCAATCGATTTTGTTCGGGGGCGGTCTTAGAGCCTTTTCCAACCTTATGAAAGTTGGAAAACGACACGAACCGTAAGGTCGCTCAGCACAAACCTGCCTGCTTGAGCACGCGATACGCCTGGAGCACATCGCGGAACCGGTCTTCCGAACCTCTGTCGCCGCCATTCGCATCCGGATGGTGGCGTTTCACAAGTTCCTTATAGCGCGCCTTGATATCCTTGCCAGTTGCCTTTGTATCAAGGCCAAGCGTTTCCAGTGCCTTGGCCTCAAGCGGCTTGGCCTTGCGCTCGCGTGCTTCGCGCGGGTCCTTCGGGCCTTTGAACAGGTCGAACGGATCGCGCATGCGATTGTAGTAGCCGGCGCGACCGGAGCGCGCCTGGGCAAAGTCCGGCGAGGAGCGGGTCGATGCGCCGTTGACGCCCATTTTCCAGGTCGGCCGGTGGCCGGTCATGGCTTCCTTCTGGAAGCGCGCGATCTCGGTGTCGGGAACGCCCGAGAAATAATTGAAGCCCTTGTTGTACTCGCGCACATGGTCGAAGCAGAACTGGAAATACTCGCCTTCCTTCATCCGTCCGACCGGGGCACGGTGGGTACCGGCCTCCTTGCAGCCATCCCACTGGCAGATCGGCGAACGCGACTTCAGCTCCGCGTCCTTCTCCGGGCGGATGCGAATCTTTTCGAAATATTTTGGGTACGGCTTCATCTCACCCATTTATGGGCTGTTCGCGCATGCGAAACAAGAATTGACATTTTCGCGATGATCGCCCTAACCGCTGAATCGCGGCATAAAACCGGCGAATTGCGAATTTTGTGCGATGACATAGATGTGGTGAAGGGAAGCGGCGATGTCCATACAGGCAACGATGGAAGATAAGCTGAAAAAGGCGTTTTCGCCGGAACGGCTGGACGTCATCAACGAAAGCCATCTCCATGCCGGGCATCATCATGTGGATTCCGGCCATCACGCCACCTTCGACGGCGCCGGCGAGACGCATTTCCGCGTCCGCATCGTCGCGCCAGCCTTTGCCGGCATGAGCCGCGTCGAACGTCACCGCGCCGTCAACACATTGCTGGCCGAGGAATTGAAATCCGGCGTGCATGCCCTGGCGATCGAGCCGGCAGCGCCCGGCGAAAAGACCCGCTGGTAGATTTCAGCCGAGGCTCGCCCTCAGGAAAGCCATCACCGCTGCGGTCAATGCATCGCCCTCGGTGCCGAAGTCGCGATTGATCGACATGTGCGAATAGGCGCCGCCGTCGAACAGCGTGACCCTGGTTCCGGTGGCGCGCAGACGCCCGGCGAAGGCCTGCGCGTCCGCCGCGCGGGCTTTCGCCCGCGAATGGGCGATGAAGGTCGGCGGGTGCTTGCGGCCTTCCACATAGGTGACAGGCGACAGCGCGCGCCACTGTGCCGGATCGGGAAAGGCGCGGGCATAGACCCCTGCCATGCCGCCGCTTCTGGCCAGCGCCTCCAGATCGTAGGCCCTGGTGTCGTCGAGAACCAGCGCTGCGACGCCGGGCAGGCCGCCGCGCAGCCCGGTCAATGCGACGAGATGGCAGCCGGCCGAATGGCCCATGGCGACGATCCGGTCCGGATCGCCGCCATGCCTGGCGATGTTGGCGCGGACGTAACGATAGGCCAGTTCGACATCTGCCGCCTGGGTGGCGACGTCGGCCTTGGGCAGCATCCGGTAGTCGATCGAGACGAAGCCGAAGCCATTGTCGAGCAGGAATTGCGGCTTGGCATTGACGTTGCCGCGGTTGCCGACTCGCCAGGCGCCGCCATGGACGAAAAAGACGACCGGCAGGCCGCTTGCGCCGTCGCGGGAATAAATGTCGAGCTTGGCCGGCCCATAGTCGAAGGTTTCGGGCGACGGCGAACGCAGCCGCAATGCCGCCGCAGCCTGTCCCGGCAGCAGCGCCGCCATCGACGCCAGAAGCAGGCTTCGCCGATCGATCTTCATCAACGCCTGACTGCCCACGGCTGCCACAAGGTGCGCACTGTCATTCTCCAAGCATCGCCGGCTTGATCCTCAGCCGCGCGATACGGTTCTTGTCGCGCTTCATGACGACGAAGCGCTTGCCGTGAAACGTAAAGGCCTGCTTTTCGTCCGGGATCGACTGCGCCTCGTGGATGACAAGGCCGGCGATGGTGGTGGCTTCCTCGTCCGGCAGGTTCCAGTCGAGCGCCCGATTAAGGTCGCGGATCGGCACCGTGCCGTCGACGACAACGGAGCCGTCGGCCTCCTGCTTGACGCCCTGGATGTCGATGTCGTGCTCGTCGGCGATCTCGCCGACGATCTCCTCGATGATGTCCTCCAGCGTCACCAGCCCTTCGACCTCGCCATATTCGTCGACGACGATGGCGAAATGCGCCTTGCGGCGCAGGAAGGCATTGAGCTGCTCCTGAAGCGTCGTGGTGTCGGGCACGAACCACGGTTTCGACGCGATCTTCATCACGTCGATCCTGGAAAAATCGTTGCCGACCTCGTTCAGCGCGCGCAGCAGATCCTTCGCGTGCAGCACGCCGACAATGTTGTCGAGCGAACCCTTCCACAACGGCATGCGGGTGTGCGGGCTCTGCAGGATCTCGCGAACCACCGCTTCGGGCGGGTCGTCGGCGTTGACCGAGCGCATATTGGTGCGGTGGACCATGACGTCCGACACTTCGAGCTCCTCGAGGTCGAACAGGCCGCCGATGCGGGCGCGGTCCTCGCGCACCACCTGGCCGTCGCGGCGGAAATCGTCGACGGCGCCGCGCAGTTCCTCGCGCGCAGAGCGCTGCGGCTCCATGCGTTGCAGCTCGTAGCCGAAGGCGGCGAGCAGGCGCCGGCGCAAGACGAAGCCCAGCACGCCGAGGCCGGCGAGCACGGCAGCCGCGATCCAGCCGGCCTGGCTCATCCCGGCCGGCTTTCCTGCCGACCCGGATGGTTCTCCCGGAGGAACGCCAGCACTTCCGAGGCCGGCACATCCCTGGCGATGAAGGCCTGGCCGACGCCGCGCGTCAGGATGAAGGTCAGCGCGCCGCGCGACACCTTCTTGTCCTGGGTGATGAAGGAGAACAGCGTCTCGGCGTCGGGCAGTTCGCCTGGAATGTCGGCCATCCGCCAGGGCAGACCGACGGCGCGAAGATGCGCCTCGACACGCGCAGCGTCGTCGGGGCTCGCCAAATTGAGCCTTGACGAAAAGCGGTGCGCCAGCGCCATGCCGATGGCGACGCCCTCGCCATGCACGAGCCTTGCGCCGCCATAGCCGGTCGCCGCCTCCAGCGCATGACCGAAGGTGTGGCCGAGATTGAGCAACGCGCGGTCGCCGGTCTCGAACTCGTCGCGGGCAACGACGTCGGCCTTGGCACGACAGGCCTCGGCGATGGCCGCAGCCCGCTCCGGCCCGCCGGCAAACACTTGACGCCAGTTTTCTTCCAGCCAGGCGAAAAACTCGGGCCGGTCGATCAGCCCATATTTGGCCAGTTCGGCATAGCCGGCGCGAAACTCGCGGATCGGCAGCGTGTCGAGCACTTCGGTGTCGGCCAGCACCAGCTTCGGCTGGTGGAATACCCCGACGAGGTTCTTGCCGCGCTTGCTGTTGATGCCGGTCTTGCCGCCGACGGAGGAATCGACCTGCGCCAGCAGCGAGGTCGGAACCTGCACAAAGTTCATGCCGCGCCGCGCGATGCCGGCGGCGAAGCCGGCCAGGTCGCCGATGACGCCGCCGCCGAGCGCGATGACGACATCGCCGCGCTCCAGCTTGGCGGCCAGCACGCCGTCGACCACCTCCTCGAGATGCGCAAAGCTCTTGGTCTTTTCGCCTGGCGGCAGCGTGATGACGGCATGTTGGATGCCACCGCTTGCCAGGCCGGCCGCAAGCGCTGCGAGATGCGCGCTAGCGACGTTTTCGTCGGTGACGACCGCCGCCCGCGTTCCCGGCAGACGGCGCGAGATCTCGGCGCCGGCGCGTGACAGCAGGCCGGGGCCGATCAAAATGTCGTAGGCACGCTCGCCAAGCCCGACTTCGACAGTGACCGTTGCATCAGCGCTCACGACCGCACCTCGTCGATGCCGGCAACGCCAAGATGGCCGCGCAGCGCGTCCACCACTTCGGCGGCAATGATCTCCTTGCGGTCGTCGCGGGTCGGCACGACGACATCGGCCGCGGCATAAACCGGGTAGCGTTCCGCCATCAGCCGTTCAAGCACGGCGCGCGGATCGGCGCTTTTCAGCAGCGGCCGGTTCTGTTTCTTGGAAACGCGCTCCATCAACAGGTCGATCTCGGCCTTCAGCCAAACCGAAACGCCATGGCTGGCGATCGCCTCGCGCGTCTGCGCGTTCATGAAGGCACCGCCGCCGGTCGACAGCACCTGCGGCCCGTGCTCCAGCACACGCAGGATGACGCGCTGCTCCAGTGCCCGGAACTCCGCCTCGCCATAGCGCTCGAACAGGTCCGGGACGCTCATGCGCGAGACGCTTTCGATCTCCTGGTCGCTGTCGATGAAGGGCAGTGCCAGCATCGCCGCCACCTTGCGGCCGATCGCCGTCTTGCCGGCGCCCATCAGCCCGACAAAGACGATGGAACGGCCGCCCAGCCGGCCGAGCAGCGCGGCATGGCTCTCGCCCGGAGGATTTGCTGGTAGCGCGTTCATGCTTCTAGGGCCTCTTTGGCGGCGTATCGACATCAAAAGCCTGTTTGCGTCAAGCGCGGCGCAACCGGGACTATGGGCTTCACCCTTGAATTGGCCGGATTGGCGTCTCATAAGGGCACAGGGTTGGAAATGCAGAATAAGACGACGGGCGAAAATTAATGCCAACACTGTTTCGCTTTGTCGTGACGCTCGCGATTCTGGCCGGCATTGTCTATGGCGCGATGTTCGCCCTGGTCATGTTCGTCGAGCCGAGGAAGGCGGAAATGAGCGTGCGTATCCCTCCGGAAAAGCTCAATCCCAAAAAATGAACAGCGCCGCTCGCATCGAAGCCTTCCTGGAGATGATGAGCGCCGAGCGCGGCGCCGCCGAAAACACGCTTTCCTCCTATCGCCGCGACCTCGAAGACGCTTCCGCCGGGATCGGCGGTGGGCTTGCCGCTGCCACCAGCGCCGACATCCGTGCCTATCTCGACGACATCGCCGCGCGCGGCTTTGCCGCCACCTCGCAGGCGCGCAAATTGTCGGCGATCCGGCAGTTCTTCAAGTTTCTCTATGCCGAGGGCCTGCGCGGCGACGATCCGACCGGCACGCTGGACAGCCCGAGGAAGGGCCGGCCGCTGCCGAAGACGATGAGCGAAGCCGATACCGGCCGGCTGCTCGACCGCGCCGCGCAGGAGGCCTCCATGCATGGCGCCGACAGGCTGGCGGCGCTGCGCCTGCACGCGCTGGTCGAGGTGCTCTACGCCACCGGCTTGCGCGTTTCGGAGCTGGTCGGCCTTCCCGTGACGGTGGCGCAGCGCGACGACCGCTTCTTCATGGTGCGCGGCAAGGGCAACAAGGAGCGCATGGTGCCGCTGTCGGCCAAGGCGCGCACGGCGATGCGGACCTGGCTTGCCGCCCGGGCGGCGGTGCCGGCTCTTGCCGACAGCCCGTTCCTGTTTCCGGCCGCCGCCGACAGCGGCTATCTCTCGAGACAGGTCTTTGCCCGCGAGCTGAAAGCGCTTGCCGCACGGGCCGGCATTGCCGCGGCGAAGATATCGCCGCATGTGCTGCGCCATGCTTTCGCCAGCCATCTCTTGCAGAACGGCGCCGATCTCAGGGCCGTGCAGCAGCTGCTCGGTCATGCCGATATTTCAACGACGCAGATCTACACGCATGTGCTGGAGGAGCGGCTGGTGCGTCTGGTCAACGATCATCATCCGCTTGCCGACTAGGCGTCATGTCGCTATGTGAGAACGACGCTCCACCGCGCCCAGCCTGCATTTTCGGGCTTGCGTCAGTCATTGCCTTCCGACTTGCCGGTTCGCCCAAGAATGTACAATTACCTCGATTTCGAAAAGCCTGTGCAGGATCTCGAAGGCAAGATCCTTGAGCTGAAGAAGCTTGCCGAGAACGGCGAGGCGGTCGATGTCGGCGATGAGATCGCCCGTCTCGAGAAGCGCTCGCGCGATGCGCTGCGCGACGCCTACAAGGCGCTGACGCCATGGCAGAAGGTGCAGGTGGCGCGCCATCCGGACAGGCCGCATTGCATCGACTACATCAAGGGCCTGCTTACCGATTTCACGCCGCTTGCCGGCGACCGCAATTTCGGCGAGGACCAGGCGATCGTCGGCGGCTTCGCCCGCTTTCGCGGCGAGCCGGTGGCGATCATCGGCCAGGAGAAGGGTTCCGATACGGCAAGCCGGCTGAAGCATAATTTCGGCTCGGTGCGGCCGGAGGGCTACCGCAAGGCGGTGCGGCTGATGGAACTCGCCGACCGCTTCCAGATCCCGCTGCTGACGCTGGTCGACACGGCCGGCGCCTATCCCGGCGTCAACGCCGAAGAGCGCGGCCAGGCGGAAGCCATCGCCCGCTCGACCTCGGCCTGCCTTGGCCTGAAGGTGCCGTCGATCTCGGTGGTGATCGGCGAAGGCGGCTCGGGCGGCGCTATAGCGATCGCCACCGCCAACCGCGTCTACATGCTCGAACACGCCATCTATTCGGTGATCTCGCCGGAGGGCGCCGCCTCGATCCTGTGGCGCGATACCACGCGGTCCAAGGATGCTGCGACCAATATGAAGATCACGGCGCAGGACCTGCTGGAGCTGAAGATCATCGACGCCATCATCGCCGAGCCGCTCGGCGGTGCCCATCGCGCCCCCGAAACGGTGATCGCCGCCACCGGCGACCTCATCGCCAGGACGATGAAGGAATTCTCCGGCGCCAACACCGACTTCCGCGAGCATCGCCGCGAGAAATACCTGGCGATGGGCCGCAATCTGTAACCAACGCAGGCACGCGGCCTGAAATGTGGCGGCGTGAACCAGTTTCGCCACAAAAATGCCGCTGCATTCGGCTCAGTGAGCTTAACGTAAGGGGACGCGCCGCATGCTTGCGGTAAGGAATTTTCAAGGTTAACGGGCTTAAGGTCCGTCAGCGGTCGGTTTAGCAGCTGCGGCATCCGCGGCGCAGAGATGAAGACGATAGCCATATCCATGTTTGCCAAGCTTGCCCGCACCGGAGTTCTGATCGCTGCGATCGGCGTCGCCGGCTGCAATGACGCTTCGATGAAGGATTTTGCGCCGCAAGCCAACAAGCCGCTGCCGGACAAGATCCTGGCCGAGATGACGGCCAAGGGAATGGTCCGCACCTCTTCGGTGATGGCCCGCATCTTCAAGGAAGAAGGCAAGCTCGAAATCTGGAAGGCCAAGACCAACGGCCGCTACGACCTGGTCGCCAGCTACGACATCTGCAAATGGTCGGGCAAGCTCGGACCGAAGTTCACCGAAGGCGACCGCCAGGCGCCGGAAGGCTTTTACACGGTCCGCCCGGCACAGATGAACCCGCGGTCGAATTATCACCTGTCCTTCAACATCGGCTACCCGAACGCCTATGACCGCGCCAATGGCCGCACCGGTTCCAACCTGATGGTCCATGGCGCCTGCTCGTCGTCCGGCTGCTATTCGATGACCGACGCCCAGATCGAGCAGATCTACGCTTTCGGCCGCGACGCCTTCCAGGGCGGCCAGACCGAGTTCCAGATCCAGGCTTTTCCGTTCCGCATGACCGCAGCCAACATGGCGCGCTATCGCAACGATCCGAACTACGAATTCTGGAAGATGCTGAAGGTCGGCTACGACAATTTCGAGGTCACCAAGGTGCCGCCGAAAGTCGACGTCTGCGAGAAGCGCTACGTCTTCAACCAGGTAGCGGCCGACGGCTCGACGTTTAATCCGACCGGCGCTTGCCCTGTGACCACCCAGCCCGATTCGCTGAAGAGCGCCATCAACGCCTATCAAAGCACCTATGAGGCGGCCTTCAACGGCGCCATGAAGGCCAGCGTGCCGGCACCCAAGCCGACCATCGCCGGGATCAAGGAAGCCAGCATCGTTTCCGACTGGTCGAAACGGCGTGCGCGCGGCGAACGCGTGCCGATCGAGCCGCCCTCGCTCAACCCGGACGGCACCGTGGCCGAAACGGCACGCATGGGCCGCATCGATTCGCCGGCGGGCCGCAAGATGGCAGCGCTCGACGCCGAAAAGGCTGCCAAGCAGAAGGCCGAGGAACAGCGGCTTGCCGCGATAGAAGCGGCGAAGGCAGCGAAAGCGGCAGCCAAGGCGCAAGCCCTGGCCGAGAAGGAAGCCGCCAAGGCGCAGGCATTGGCCGAAAAGGATGCTGCCAAGTCGGCGGCCGAAGCGCCTGTCGCGACCGCAACCGTCGCGCCATCCGCGGAGGCCGTTCCGGTCGCCGAAACGCAGGCTGCGGACGCCGAAAGCACGGCGACAAGGCTGAAGAAGAAACTGCTCGGCATGTTTGGCGGCTGAGGTTCATGCTTGAACAGGAAGATGGGGGCCAGGAAGACAGGCCCTCAACCAGCCCCGCTGCCGTCTACGACCTCAAAGGCTTGAACTGCCCGTTGCCCGTGCTCAAGGCAAAAAAGCGCCTGGCCGCAATGCAGCCGGGCAGCCGCCTGTGGCTCGAAACCACCGACCCGCTCGCCGTCATCGACATTCCCGCCTTCTGCGCCGAGAGCGGCCATCGGCTGATCGAAACGACGGCGATGGCAGGCGGCCACCGCTTCCTGGTCGAGCGCGGGATCGACTGAGTCTCGACTTAGCTCGTTCTGGCGAAAGCGGCTGAGCGGGATAATCTCCCCCCTTGAGGGGGAGATGGCCGGCAGGCCAGAGGGGGTTGCCGCGCGTGAAGCGCCAACCTTTTCTTTCGTCCCACAGGGGGTCGCGCCAGCCGAGGCGACCCCCTCTGTCGCCTTCGGCGACATCTCCCCCTCAAGGGGGGAGATCACGATCCGGCAATAGCCAGCGGGTTGCTTTCCAGTGCTGCGCGATCCGGCGTGTCGATCGACGGCCGGTTGGTGAAGGCGGCGAACAGCCGCCGGACATAGTCTTCGGGCATGTCGAGCGTGATCAGCACCAGTCTGGTGCGGCGCTGGCTGTCCGGCCAGGCCGGCAGTTGCACCGGCGGATGCAGGATCTTCTGCACGCCATGGATAACCAGCGGCCGCGACCGGTCTTCTGCAAGCTCGATGACGCCTTTCATCCGCAAAAGGCGCTCGCCATGCGCCGAGCGCAACAGATCGAGGAACATCTCGATTGCCGAAAACGGCACCGGCCCGTCATGAACCAGCGAATACGAACGCACACGGGAATCGTGCCTGTGGTCATGGTGATCATGGTCGGCATGGTCATGCTCGTCGTGATCATGCCCGTCGTGATCATGCCCGCCGTGGTCATGGTCGTGGCCGGCTTGTTCGCCCAGCCAACGCTGCACATCGACGGATTTGGTGGCCGGATTGTAGAGGCCGCTATCGAACAGGGTCGCGGTGCTTGCCTCGCCCGCGTCGAGCACCACGGCGCCCGGGTTGAGCTGCCTGAGCCGCGCCCGCAACGCCTCGACATCGCCTGCATCCGTGGTCAGGTCGGCCTTGCTGAGCACCATGCGATCGGCGACGGCCACCTGCTTCACCGCCTCGACATGCGCATCGAGCGTCGCATTGCCGTTGACGGCATCGACCAGGGTGATGACGCCGTCGAGCCGGAAGGCCTGGACCAGGGCGGGGTGTGCCATGATCGACTGCAGTACGGGGGCGGGATCGGCGAGCCCGGTGGTCTCGACGATGACGCGGGCAAGCCGGTCGATGCGGCCGGTCTGCAGCCGGTCGACGAGGTCAGCCAGCGTGTCGACCAGCTCGCCGCGCACCGTGCAGCAGAGACAGCCGTCGGAGAGCTGGATGATGCCGTCGGAGGCCTGCTCGACCAGGAGATGGTCGATCGCCACCTCGCCGAACTCGTTGATGATGACGGCGGTGTCGGCGAGCGCCGGATCCCGGAGCAGCCGGTTGAGCAGCGTCGTCTTGCCGGCACCGAGAAAGCCGGTGAGCACCGAAACGGGGATCGGGAAGCCGGCCATGCGGCTAGTTCAGCGCCTTGGCCGGCTGCTGGACCTGCGCGGCGGTGGCGGATCCGGCCACAACTGGCTCGGCGCCGGCCGGCGGCGCCCGGTCCGGCCGCCATGTCGGCAGCGGCACGTCGGCATATTCCTGCCCGGAAGCGTCGACCATCGCCTTCGGCTTCGGCCCCGTGGCGCCGCCGAGGCCGACGGCGATCAGCGTCGGCACATGGTCGAGCTTTTCCTGATAGGGCGATTTCGGCACGTCCTTGCCCTTGTCGCCGACCGCGGGGGCGGCCTCCGACTGCTCCTCGACCGGCTTCTTCTTGCAGATTTCGTCATTCATGTCGTTGGCCGACATGGTGTCCCCATAGGCGGGCAGCGCCGCGACCGTCAGCCAGCTCGGCGCCGGGGTTGCAAAACCCTGGTCGAGCAGTTTTGCCGCCGCCTCGGCGCGGGTGACTGCCGATCGTTCGCCGAGCACCACGGCGACCAGGGTGCGGCCGTTGCGGGTCGCCGAGCCGATCATGTTGAAACCGGACGAGCAGACGAAACCCGTCTTCATGCCGTCGGCACCCGGATAGCGGCCGATCAGCAGGTTGTAGTTGGAGATCGCCTTCTTGCCGACGGCAAGGCCTTCGATCGAGAACCAGGGGGCATATTGCGGAAATTCCTTGCGAATCGCCATCACCAGCAAAGCGAGATCGCGCGCCGTCGTATACTGGTCCGGCGAATAGAGCCCGTTCGGATTGACGAAATGGGACCCGCTCATGCCGAGCCTCTGCGCTTCGGCGTTCATGCGCTCGGCGAAAGCCGCTTGCGAACCGCCGATATTCTCGCCGACCGCCATGGCGATATCGTTGGCCGATTTGACCAGCATCATCTTCAGCGCATTGTCCAACCGCATCACCGAGCCCGGCTTGAAGCCCATCTTGCTCGGCGGCTCGCCGGCGGAATGTTTCGTTACCTTGATCGGCGAATCGAGCTGGACCTCGCCCGCGGCAATCGCCCGAAACGCCACATAGGCGGTCATCAGCTTGGTCAGCGACGCCGGGTACCAGCGCCTGAACGCCTCCTTGTGCTGCAGGATCTTGCCGCTGTTCAGGTCGAACAGGATTGTCGGATTGGCCAAGGCAGGCCCGGCCAGCGACGCAAGCACCACCGTGCCCGCCACCAACAGTCTGAGGAAATGCCTGTAGCGCATCATGAAAACCGAAATAGCCTCTTGCCGCAGTCGCACCTGGCTCCGTAAGATTTCGTTACACGATCGCCAGGATAATGGTCCGGCCCTCTGTTCCCGGACCACAGTCGCGGTGCTATTTACTCTATGTGACGTCAACATGGCAAAGTGCTGCCGATCACAATGTGGAAGCAGCAGCACAATGCAAAGCAGCGTGCATGGTTGCAAGGCAGCAGGCACAATTGCAAAGCAGCAGGCCAAGACCGCCTGCTCCAACAGCGAAATGGAACCATCATGCCGATCCTGAACCGAGCCGCCGAAATGCAGGACGAGGTGGCCGGCTGGCGCCGCCATTTGCACCAGACGCCGGAGCTGAATTTCGACGTCTTCAAGACCGCCGCTTTCGTCACCGAGAAGCTGAAGGCTTTCGGCTGCGACGATATCGTGACGGGTTTGGGCAAGACCGGCGTCGTCGGCATCATCCGCGGCCGCCACGGCGAAGGGTCGACCATCGGCCTGCGCGCCGACATGGATGCCCTGCCGCTCAACGAGATCACCGGCAAATCCTATGCCTCGACCGTCCCCGGCAAGATGCACGCCTGCGGCCATGACGGCCACACCGCTATGTTGTTGGGTGCCGCCAAATACCTCGCCGAAACGCGCAATTTCGCCGGCTCCGTCGCGGTCATCTTCCAGCCGGCCGAAGAAGGCGGCGGCGGCGGCAACGAGATGGTCAAGGACGGTATGATGGAGCGCTTCGGTATCTCCAAGGTTTTCGGCATGCACAACATGCCGGGCCTGCCGATCGGCCAGTTCGCCATCAGGCCGGGCCCGATCATGGCGGCGACCGCCGAATTCACCATCACCGTCAAGGGCCGGGGCGGCCACGCGGCGATGCCGCACGGCACCATCGATCCGATCGTCATCACCAGCCAACTCGTCGGCGCATTGCAGACGATCGCCTCGCGCAGCACAGATCCGGTCGAGGCGGTGGTCGTCTCGGTGACGAAATTCCATGCCGGCGACGCCTATAACGTCATTCCCGAGACCGCCGAGATCGCCGGCACCGTACGCACGCTGAAGAAGGAAGTCGCCAAGAAGGCAGAGGAGCGCATCCGCGCACTTTGCCAAGGCCTGGGCGCTGCCTTCGGCGCGACAATCGAGGTTGATTACAATGCCAATTACCCCGTCACCTTCAACCATCCGGAAGAGACGGTCTTTGCCAGCGACATCGCGGCCGACGTCGCCGGCGACAGCCATGTGCACCGCGCCATCCAGCCGGTGATGGGCGGCGAGGATTTCTCCTACATGCTTGAAGCGCGGCCGGGCGCCTTCATCTTCATCGGCAACGGCGATACCGCCGGCCTGCACAACCCAGCCTACGACTTCAACGACGAGGTCATCCCGCACGGCATGAGCTATTGGGTGAAGCTGGCGGAAACAGCGCTGGCGGCGTAGCCATTCGGCATCGGCGGTGCGGCAACCGCCGCACCTCTGGGCGGCAAAACCGGGCAGGACATGTTCTGCTGGTCACTTCCGGCCGGACGACTTCCGGGCAAAGCCGAAGGCAATGCCCAGAGCAATACCTATACCGATGCCCGCAACAATGTTGTCCAACACGACGCCGATAGCCACGCCGATCACGACGCCGAGTGTGAGGTGTTTGGCATCCATTATGCCCGGTCATGTAGCGTGGAAGGGAAGAGCCGCAACCGCTACGGTCCGCTCTTCGGATCCTCGACCTCCAGCGCCTCCATGACCGGCGCCAGCTCATTGTCGTCGGCAGCCTGCGGCTCTTCGCCTGTCCTCGCCTTCTTCAGGGCTGCCTCGATCGCCTCCTGGATATTGCCGAGTTCGTCTTCGCGAACCTCGTGGCCATAGCCGGCAGCGTCGGCGTCCTGCTCGAATTGCTGCGCCAGAACGGCGACGCTCACCTCGCTCTCGGCCGGCAAATTGCCGACATTCTCCTGCAGCCACGTTTGAAAGAACTCTTTGGTGGCGCTCATGCGGTGTCTCCTTCGGGACACTAAAGCGCGCCGGCGTCCCGAAAGTTCCGCTATCCCGACCTCTTTGGGGCCTGCTCCCACATTCGGCCAGGCGGCGTTGGCGCCGCCTGGCTCGGCTGCTTACTGGCTGACAGCAGTCGTCGGTTCGCACGACACGTTCGGGTTCATGTCCGCGAACGCGCCGGTCGGGTTGCCCTTCCAGGCCCAGACATGCAGCTCGTAGAACGGGCCGAGGCCGTAGCGGTTGGGGGCGCTGTTGAAGTTGAACAGATGCCCATCGAGCGAGGCCGGGCCTTTCGAGGTGATGTATTCGACCGCGATCAGTTTTAGCGTGCCGTCGGCCATCGGCTCGTACATCACCGCTTCCGGCTTGGCGACATCGACCGCGTCGTCCTTGAGGTAGCCGGGATTGACATAGTGGATGCCCATCGCGCCGCCGGTGATGCCGCTGGCGCAGGGAATGGGCGCGTAGCCCTCGGCGGTCGCCGCCGCCACATTCTCGAAGCGGCTGTTGGCCGCGCGTACCTTGTCGGCCAGCGGATTGGGACCGGGCGCGGGCGCTGCCTGATGCGCCTGCGCCAGCGCGGTGCAGGCCGACAGCAGCGCCGCGGCAGCGAGGAACTTGTTGCGAAAGTTGATTGTCATAGTCATTCCATTCTTCTTGAAAAGCACAGCCCGGCCGGCCGCCGGAAGTAAGGAGGTCCGGCAGGTGGGCGCTGTGGCTGTTGTTGCTGGGAGATCCCTGTCCCGATGCGACGAATGCCGATCATCCCTTCGGCAGATAGGGGATGGTTCCGGCCAGATCGGAGTTGTCGATCAGCTGGAAACGGCTGTCGCTGCCGCCCTGACGGGCCGAAACGAACGGCGCGTAGGCAGGATCGTCGGTGAAGGCGCGCGCCGCGGCCTCGGTCGGGAACGCCATCAAGGCAATCAGCGTCGTGTCGAGCGGCTTGCCTTCGAGCGTCTTCACATTGCCGCTGCGCGACAGATATCTGCCGCCGTGCTTGTGAACGAGGTCGTGGACCGACGCGGCATAGGCCGGCATCCACTTCGGGTCCCTCACCTTGATGTCTGCGATAACGTAAGCGGTCATGGGTCATGTCTCCTGGTCGTGCACAGGGGTATCCCGTGCAGCGGCAGAGGGGTCGCATGGCAAGGGTCGCGCCAGCCAGTCCCCGATCTGTACTGGTGTGGCGAATCCGAAATTCGCATTCACTTTGGAGCTACGCAGCGAGCGAATTTCGGATTCAAAAGCCACACCAGCAAGTGCTTGGATTTCCAGTGTGGTTTTGGATTTGAAGTTCCTAACGCTGATGCCACCCAGAAAGCAGGAACTTCGATTCCACCGCACTGGGCCGGTACAGTTTCTGTACTCGCCGCGTCGCTGGGAAAGGCCTATGGTTCCGGCGGAGTTTGAGGGGAAGGCAACATCGTGACCCAGTCCGGATACAAACAGTTCTGCCCGTTATCGATGGCCGCGGAGGTGCTGTGCACCCGCTGGACCATGGTTCTGCTTCGCGAATTGGTGGCGGGCTCGACCCGTTTCAACGATCTGCGCCGCGGCGTCCCCAAAATGTCGCCGACCCTTCTGTCGCAACGGCTCAAGGAGCTCGAACTGGCCGGGATCGTCGAGCGCAAGGAGGTGCGCGGCGAGAAAGGCATCTTCGAATACCGGATGACCGAGGCAGGCAGGGATCTCCGTTCCGTCGTCGAGGCGATGGGTTTTTGGGGCCAGAAATGGGTCGAGTCGCGGCTGTCGCTGAAGAACCTCGATCCATCGCTGCTGATGTGGGACATGCGGCGCAATCTCAACGCGTCGCCGCTGCCCGACGGGCGCACGGTGATACAATTTCTGTATCAGGAGCTCCCCGCCTCCAAGCGGTCATGGTGGCTGATCGTCGAGAAGCACGGCGAGGTCGACCTCTGCTGGTACGATCCGGGCTTCGATGTCGATCTCTACGTCTCGACCGACCTGCACACCATGACCGAAATCTGGATGGGGCTGATCACCGTCGAGAAGGCCGGGCCGAAAGTCATCTTGACGGGCGACCAGGACATCGCGCGCAAAATGCAGACCTGGCTCGGCCTGAGCCCGTTCGCGGTCGAACCCAAGCGAGCGGCCTAGCTGCCTCTTGGCGAAACGTCCCGAAGCGGTTATGTGTCGGGCCGCGTGGTCCCGTAGCTCAGTAGGATAGAGCGGCAGATTCCTAATCTGTAGGTCACAGGTTCGATTCCTGTCGGGATCACCACGCTTTCAACTGGTTACCTGACGGTCGCGTCGGTGCTCGGCTGTGAACGCGTGCGAGGAAGTCGCGCACCAACGCAAGCGCCTCATCGAAATGGGTTTCCAGTAGCCAGTGGCCGGCGCCATCGAGGAGATGGAGCTCTGCTTGCGGCAAGTCGCGCTTGTAGGCGCGGGCCGATGCGGCCGGCATATAGCCATCCTCGGGACCCCAGACGATCAGTGTCGGTGGTTGCCGTTCGCGCAGATAAGCCTGGTATTTCGGGAACCAGTTGAGGTTCGCCTCCAGCTTCTCCATCAGGCCGACCGCAAGCCGCCGACGGGGCGGCGTGTCCATCAGAGGCCAATGGAGTTTCCACAGATCCGGTGGCACGCGCTCGGCCACGGCCTCGCCAACCTCACCGATGAACTCGTGCCGGAAGCCCTCCTCGCTCACCGCTTCTTCCAGCGGGCGATGCTTGTCGGGCGTCTTGTCGTTCCAATACGCCTTGATGGCTGCGTATTTCGGGCCGAGCACGTCTTCGTAGATGTCGCCGTTTTGGATGATAAGCGCGGCAACGCGCTCCGGATAGGCGATGGCGTGGCGCAATCCGATCTGCGAGCCGTAATCGTGCAGCCAGAGCGCATAGTGAGACAGGCCGAGCGCGTCCGCGAAAGCCGCCAAAAACCCGGCATAGGTCTCGAAATCGTAGCCGAATGCAGCCATGTCGGGCGTAGCGCTGTAGCCGAAGCCAGGAAAATCCGGGGCGAACGTGTGCCAGCGATCAGCCAGTCCGGGCATCAGCCTTCGAAACTGATAGGACGAACAGGGATAGCCGTGCGGCAGCAGAAGCACCGGAGCGTCGGCCGGGCCTTCCTCGCGAAAGAAGACAGTAATTCCGTCAACTCTGATTTGGCGGTGTCGCAACTTTGCCTCCTCGATCGAAAGGCTCCGAAAATGACTGGTAACCCCCGCATCCCGTTGTGAGCGCCTGGATCCGAAACTCATGATCAGGTCGAGGGTTCCCGGTCGCGCCGGTGACAGCGGCCAAGGAACCTGCCGCCGATCAGATCGTTTCGCGGTATCTGGCTAAGGCCAATCGGAGCGGAGGCAGACATGCCGCATGCTCACAATCGCGGGACACCGAACATCGGCAAAGTCTGCCGTGGATTCGGGCCTTGGCGCGATGCTGCGTGACGTCGATTATGTCCTGCAAAAACTCGACTGGATGCGCGCCGAAGGCATCTGGCCCAACGGCTTGCGGTATCTGTGGACCGATGCATTCGGAGTCGTGCTCTACGTCTCGCTTTATGCGGAAACTGGCGAACAGCGCTGGCTGGACGAGGCCGAGCGGCTGGTGGCCGATGTCGAGCGTGTGCTCGGCCGCCGGCGCGGACTGAGGATCGGCGAAGCGGCGGATCGCGACGGCCAGTACTTCCACTATCTGGCGATGTGGCTGTTTGCTTTGGCGCGTCTCGGCGATCTGAAGCCGGAATACCGCAAGCGCGGCATTGCGCTGGCGCGGGACATTCACCCGGCGTTTGTGGTCCCTGGCCGCGGCGTGATCTGGAAGATGCAGGAGGATCTGAGCAGCCCATATCCTGGCTATGGTCTCGGCAGCATGGATGCCTATGACGGCTACGTGGCGAAGCGGTTTGCCGAACTGGAAAAATGGGCGAGAAAGAACCTTTCGGTCGGCGACGTCGTGGGGCGCTGGTGCAATGAGGATTATGATACGGCCGACAGGATTCCATATGCCGGCGAGCCCGATCCAAAAATGGGCTCGAGCGCGACCCGGCGATCGTAATCATTGCCGCGATCATGCGCGGCGCCGACCCTCCCGCCACGAAGCCAGCAGCCGCATGACAAATTGGGGGGCAGATCACAAGGAGAAATCCCATGCATGCAAAACTCGTGACCGGAGCAATGCTGATCGCGATGTCGGCGCTGCTCCAACCGGCATCGGCGGCACCCGATTGGCAAACAATCGCTAAGGCGCTCGGCAAATCCGGAACCGAGACGCCTGATGGCGTCTACCGGGTCGGGCTGCCGCGAACGGACCTGAAGGTTTCGCTCGACGGCGTGGCCCTGAAACCCGGATTTGCGCTTGGAGGCTGGATTGCGTTCGAACCCATGGGAGATCAGGCAATGGTTATGGGCGACATCGTTCTGACGCAGGACGAGGTGAACCCGGTCATGAAGAAGCTTGAAGAAAGCGGGATCGAGATCACTGCGGTACACAACCACTTGCTGCGCGCGGAGCCGATGACACTCTACATGCACGTCTTCGGCCAGGGCGACCCGGTTACGCTCGCCACAGCGCTTCATGCCGGATTGGCGCTGAGCAAAACACCGATGGGAGGCGGCGCCCAGCCGCAAGCCGCACCACAGATCGAGTTCGACACGGCCGGTGTCGACCAAACCATCGGTTATAAGGGTAAGGCCAATGGCGCGGTCTACCAGTTCACGATCTCGCGCGCTGAGCCGGTCGAGGAAAATGGAATGGAAGTGCCGGCGGCCATGGGCTCGGCAATAGCGATTAACTTCCAATCGACAGGTGGCGGCAAGGCGGCGATCACGGGTGATTTTGTGCTGACAGCAAAGGAGGTCAATCCGGTTATCAAAGCCATGCAGGACAACGGCATCGAGATCACCGCGTTGCATAGCCACATGCTCGATGAGCAACCGCGGCTCTTCTTCATGCATTTCTGGGCGTACGACGATGCGCAGAAGCTGGCGAAAGAACTGCGCGCAGCCCTCGACAAGGTCGCCGTCAAAAAGAGCTAGATTGGGCGTCCGCGCGCGCGTCCAACGGCGGAGTTCGGCCGACTCGGAGCATCGTCGGCCTTCTTCCCGCCGCCTCGGGAATGGTTCTCTGGCACGGCGTCTCTCCGCCACCAGCATTGCGCCTGAGATCACCTTTCCATCGCACACGAGACTCAAGGGGCGGGCCGGGCTTTTGCGAACTAACGCGTTCGGAACGATCAAAGGTCCGCTTCGTTCTGATCGGATGGACTGGATTAGACTAGGCCTCCTGGCGTTGGCGGGGTTCCTCACCTGGACACTGAACACCCTCTCGGCCGGAGGCGGAGGTCTATTGCTGATCCCCGCCGTGACTTTCATCACAGGGAGCGCGGCGGTTGCGCCGGTCATCACCTTGACCGAGCTCATCGGCAATCCCATCCGCGCCCTGGCCTTCCGGCGCGACATCGATTGGAGCCTGGTCCGTTGGTACCTGCCCGGCGCCATCGCCGGTGCCGCTGCGGGCTCCTGGCTCTTCGCCAACAGTCGGGCGGAATGGCTCCAGATACTCATAGGGATCTATCTGATCAGTGCAGTCTGGGAATTTCGCGGCGGCGCGCGCGAGCGGAGCTACCGAGCCCGCCGCTGGTGGTTCCTCCCGGCCGGCCTGATCGTCGCGCTGTTGTCGGCGCTGATGGGCACGGTGGGACCCGTCTTGAATTCGCTCTATCTGAACTACGGTTCGGAGAAGGAGACGTTGGTCGCCACGAAATCGGTGAACTCGTTTGTGACCGATGTCGTCAAGATCGCGGTATTCACCGGACTCGGCGCGCTCGGTGGTCAGGCGGTCATGTACGGCGCAGCCGCGGGTTTGGGCGCTGCGCTTGCCAATCTGCTGGCCAAGCGCTGGCTCGAACGCCTAAGTGGACGACAGTTCCGCGGCCTTGTGGTCGCGCTCATGGCTGTGAGTGGAGCGCTGATGATCTGGAACCAGCACAGCTTCGTTGTGCAGGCCTGGCGCGCGGCCACAGGAATGTCTTAACAATGTCGATGTTGGCTGGAGCGCTGCGCCGTAGCTTGGTTGACCGGTCGCGCGATACGCAGAAGCTGGCAAAAGGCCTGCGCGCAGCCCTCGACAAGGTCGCCGTCAAAAAGAGCTAGCGCTTCCCGTCCGCGCGCATCATACAGGGCTCTTCGAACCAGCCGACCTAACCAGCTCAGCTTCGAGAAGCTTCGTGAGATTAGATCGCGCTCAGGGTCACGGCGGCAAGAACCAGATAGCGGCCGACCTTGGCGGCAGTGACCAGCAAAAGGAAAACCCGAAAAGGCTCGCGCGCAGGACGCCCGCGACGACGGTTAGCGGATCACCGACAACCGGCAGCCAACTCAGCAGGAGCGACCACTTTCCATAGCGGCGATACCACACTTGCGCGCGGTCCAGTTGCGCTTGGTTCATCGGAAACCACCGTTGGCCCCGAAAGCGCTCGATGCCTCGCCCGAGCCGCCAGTTGATCACCGATCCAAGCACGTTGCCGACGCTCGCGACTCCGATGAGCAGCCAGGGCGAGTAATCCGCAAGCACGAGCTCGACCAGCACTGCTTCCGATTGCATCGGCAGGATCGTAGCGGCGAGCAAGGCCGCCAGGAACAGACCAGCACAGGCCGCGAGATCGGTCATTGAACCGCATATCCGCCAGTCGACCTAATGATGGTGACCTTCGGGTTCGACCATCTTGAACGGCAGCACCTGTTCGCGATCTTTCGCGGTCAGCACCAGACCTGCCTGGAACTCATGCGGTTCGGCAGGGGCGACGGTGCTCTCAAGGCGGTGATGGTTGTCGCCGACAGGTTCGAGGCGAAGCGTCTCCGGCCCGCCGGGCCGGTCGATGATCACCGTCGCTGCCAGATCGTCGGCCTGGCGATCGATGGTCAGCCGCGTCCGCTCGCCGGCCGGTGTGTCGACGATTTCCAACGTCCCCGCAGCCAGACCGCAGGCGACCTTAAAGGGCTCCGGCGCAGCGTCAGTTGCGATACCGATCCGTGGCCAGCGCAGCGCATCATAATTCTGCTGTTCCTTCAGCCTGCAAAGTCTCCGCGAGAATCGTGAGGGTCGCGCCGGTGAAAGCGGCCAAGGAACCTGCCGCCGATCAGATCGTTTCGCGGTATCTGGCTAAGGCCAACCGGAGCGGAGGCAGATATGCCGCATGCCCGCAATCGCATGGAACCGAACATCGGCAAAGTCTGCCGTGGATTCGGGCCTTGGCGCGATGCTGCGTGACGTCGATTATGTCCTGCAAAAACTCGACTGGATGCGCGGCGAAGGCATCTGGCCCAACGGCTTGCGGTATCTGTGGACCGATGCATTCGGGGTCGTGCTCTACGTCTCGCTTTATGCGGAAACTGGCGAAGAGCGCTGGCTGGACGAGGCCGAGCGGCTGGTCGCCGATGTCGAGCGTGTGCTCGGCCGCCGGCGCGGACTGAGGATCGGCGAAGCGGCCGATCGCGACGGCCAGTATTTCCACTATCTGGCGATGTGGCTGTTCGCCCTGGCGCGTCTCGGCGATCTGAAGCCGGAATACCGCAAGCGCGGCATTGCGCTGGCGAGGGACATTCACCCGGCGTTTGTGGTCCCTGGCCGCGGCGTGATCTGGAAGATGCAGGAGGATTTGAGCGGTCCTTACCCCGGCTACGGCCTCGGCAGCATGGATGCCTATGACGGCTACGTCTCTTACCGAATGCTCGACGACGAGGAACTGGCGCCCGAGATCGCGCAGATGCGTGCCCTGATGGAGCGCGATTGGCGCAGCCTCGACATCGACCAGGACCTCGGCCTCGGCATGATGCTGTGGCTCGCCCATTTCTCTCCCGACGAGCCGTGGGCCGAGGCCCAGACGAGGCGTTCGCTGCGAACCCTGGAAACGATGTGGGTCGACCCGCCCGGTTATTTCAGCCGCGCGCCATGGCTGCGCGATACCAAGTTCGCCTTCACCAATTACGGCGTTTCGCTCGGCCTGCAGGCCGCCGGTATCTGGCCGGGGCGTGTCGATAGGCTGAACGCCTTCTTCGAGGACTGGCGCTCCGGCGACGAATACGACCGCGAGGCGATCACCTGGGTGATGGCCTGCACCTCGCACCTTCCCGGCGCTTTTCTGACCCGGGGTGGCGAGACAATGATTGAAAGCGACCAAGCTCGGGAACGTTCCTCCGCCGGCGCGGTTGTCGATGGAAGTGCATGGAGACGCAAGGGGCGCGGTTGAAATGGCCATTCTCTTGGGAAAACCGGGAAGCTGTTGGGTGGCGGCAGCCGCCTCCACGAACTATCCCCAGCTCGAAGGTTCGATCCGTGCGGACGCCGTTGTCGTGGGTGCTGGAATTGTCGGGCTGACGACGGCGCTTCGGCTTTGCGAGGCGGGCCGGTCGGTGGTCGTCCTCGAAGGCCTGCGCACAGGCGGCCAGGTGACCGGCCGCTCGACGGCCAAGATCACCACGCAGCATGCGCTGATCTATCGTCATCTCATCGACAGCGTTGGCCGGGACCTGGCGCAGACCTATGCCGATGCGAATTCCGCCGGCGCGCGCCAAATCCGCGATTGGGTTAACAACTGCGCCATCGCCTGCGATTTCGAGAGCAAGGACGCCTATACCTACACCTGCAGTGAACGCCGCTGCGCGGAGATTGCGGCCGAGGCGGAGGCCGCGCGCCAGGTCGGGCTGGAGGCCGAGATCTTCGACCGCGCGCCGCTGCCTTTCGTAACGGCCGCCGCGCTACGGTTCCCCGACCAGGCGCAGTTCAATCCGGCGATGTATCTGGTTGGCCTGGCGGAAGCGGTGACGGCCCGTGGCGGTCGGATCTTCGAAAACAGCCGCGCCACCTCGATCGACGAGGCAAGTCGCTGGCGCGTCGTCACCGATGGCGGCGCCGTTGATGCCGGGCACGTCGTCGTCGCCACCAACATGACGGTGAAGAGCCCCGTCGGCATGGCGAACCGGACGCAACCGCGCTGCCACACCGCCATGGCCTTTCGGATCGACGATCCCCTCCCTGTCGACGGCATGTTCATCGGCATCGACGACCCGACGCATTCCATCCGCACGGGCCGTGATGCCGAAGGGCCACTGCTGGTCACGCTCGGCCCCAAGTTCAACACCGGCTGGGACGGCGACGTGGCCAAGCGGTTTGTCGAACTGGAAAACTGGGCAAGAAAGAACCTTCCGGTCGGCGACGTCGCCTGGCGCTGGTGCAATGAGGACTATGATACGGCCGACAGGATCCCATATGCCGGCGAACCCTATCCCGCCAAGGCCGCCGGCTTCCACATTGCCACGGGCTTCAACGCCTGGGGCATCACCAACGGGACGGCCGTGGGCGAGATGATCGCCGACCTGATCTGCGGCCGCCCGAGCCCATGGCAAAAACTCTACGATCCGGCCCGGCCCTATCCTGAGGACTTCCACAAGAACGGCCGCAGTCAATCGATCGTCTCGAGCACCCACGACATTGCGCCTGGTATGGGCGGCGTGATCGTCAGGGGAGACGAAAAGATTGCGGCGTGGAGAGACACCGAAGGCGCACTCCAGGCGGTTTCGGCGATTTGCACCCACAAGGGCTGCACCGTAACCTGGAACAATGCGGACCACACCTGGGATTGTCCCTGCCACGGCTCGATCTTCGCCGCCGACGGTTCGGTCATCCACGGCCCTGCCCGAAAACCGCTTGCCCAGATTACATTGTGAAGGCGGCGACCGACACGGCCCGCGTCACGCCGGCCGTTCGTAGGTTCCGACCAGCTCCGTCTCCTCCAATGCGTGTTTCTGGGCTTGCTTCCAGACCTGATGCACGCCCGCCTGTCCTGGTACGCTGAGGCTCGGCACATCGAGCGCGGCCAGCAGGAAGTGGTAATGGTGGACGCCGTGCCCTGCAGGCGGCTGCGGACCATCGTAATACGCATTGCCGAAATCGTTGGTGCCTTGCCTGAGTGCCGACGGGCCGGGCTTGCCGTCTTCGGCCTCGGCTAGTCCCCCGGCATCCGGCGGGATGTTGAACACCGCCCAGTGCCCGAAAATCCCGCTTGGTGCATCGGGATCCCGCACGACAAGAACAAGGCTCTTGGTACCATCCGGGACACCGGACCACTTCAGCGGCGGCGAGACGTTCTGGCCGTCACGCGCATATTTTTCGGGAATTCTTCCGCCTGCCCGGAACGCCGGGCTGATAAGGGTGAGTGGCATTGCTATTTCCCCAAGGAGGTTGCGACCGAGAAGCCCGCGCCTGCGCCGTTCACGCCGCTTGCTGAGCTTCGGCGACGCGTCTTATCTCGCCCGGCAGGGATTCCCAGACCTTGTGCATCTGTCCTTCTCCGACGTGATGGGCGAGTACCTTGGACACGACCCTGAATGCATCCTTGGAATCGACCGGGCGGGTAAATTCCAGCTCCGCCTTGATCTTGGCCAGAAACTCGTCGAGCGACCGCATCTTCTCGGGAGCTTTGGAAGGCTGATATTGGTCATAGAAGGCGCCGCGCACCAGGATCGGCAGCTGCGAGCCGAGGTGGGCTGCAAGATCCGGCTGCATACGGTCGCGAAGGGCGTGCAGCACCGCTCCGAGAACGTGCCAGGCGACCTGCCGATCCGGTCCAATCTCGTCCATGATCTCGTCGAGCCAGATGTTCGTGGTCTGCAGTGTCTTGTCGAATACGTCGAGTCCGGTGGCATTCATCGAAATCCTCCTTCCGTTCAAATCCGACTAGGTGATGTGACCAAACAGCCGTACCTGCCCGTTGTTCCCCCATGCGCATGTCCTGATGCGCATTTATTGTCGGAGGTCCCGTCTGTTGTCGGAGGTCCCGTCATGAGGGAATTCGGGCCGGCTTTTTTGCCGCTGTTTTTCGACCACCTTTCTTGGCCGGCACCGGAACATCCTCATGGGTGGACGAGTTTTGTTTGCCGTCGCCGATCACATGGCGACGAGTGATGCAGACACAAAAAACAGGAGAAGAACCATGGCACATCACGATTTGGCGCCCCGGACGCCATCGCGCAGCCTCTACCCATCCGCGCGCGACCCGCTCACGTCATTCCACCGGCAGATTGACCGCCTGTTCGACGACTTCTTCGCGCCGATGGCCGAAGCGACTACGGCCGGCGATCTTTGGCCGAGCGTCGACGTACATGAAACAGACCAAGCCTATAAGGTCACCGCCGAATTGCCGGGGCTCGAGCAGAAGGACGTTGAGCTCAAGCTGCGCGAAAACACCCTCTTTATTACGGGCGAGAAGCGTTCGGAGCACAAGGAAGGCGAAGGCGGCCGCACCTACAGCGAACGCAGTTATGGCCGGTTTCAGCGGACCATCCCGCTGGAAGCGGAGATCGATGCCGACAAGGTGCAGGCCACTTTCAGGAACGGCATTTTGGCTGTCGAGCTTCCGAAGAACCCCGCTGCAAAGGACAAGACACGCCGCATAGAAGTGAAAGCGCGATAGTTGCCAAACTGAAGGCTGCCTGAGCAGGCGGCGTTCAGCCCAGATGGAGAAGAACGGCGAGCACGGCGGCAACCGCCCAGGCGAGCGTCTAGCGCCGGGGATCGTCCGTTGCCTCGGAAACGCCTTCGAGAGCGATTTTGGCGGCTTCCTTATCGGTCCGCCCGAGGTCGGCCAGGGCAATGACGCCGACGAGGCGCTTGTCGTGATTGATCACCGGAAGACGACGCACCTGATGCTTGGCCATGATCTTCGCCGCATCGGTGATATCGGCGTCATCGAAGCACCAATAGACATGCTCGGACATGACCTCGCGAACGGTCGTGTTGCCGGCTGAGCGCTCCTCGGCGACGCCGCGCATCACGATGTCGCGGTCTGTCACCATGCCGACCAGCCTGTCATTCTCGCCGACCGGAAGGGCGCCGAGATTGTCGGCCCGCATTTTCCGGGCGGCATCCCTGATTGTCGTGTTCGGGCCGACCAGTTCGGTCCGACGGCTCATGATCTCCTGAACTTGCATGGGATATTCCTTTCCCTGATTGCTGAGGCAACAAGTCGCCAGACGGACCTGTTGCCACGCATCGCTAGATTGCCAGCTGGCCGGACGAGGCATGTACGGATCACTATCTTCGATCTTCCCGATCCGCGCTGAGGCGCGTGCCGGTGCCGGCACCTCGCGATCGAAACTATTCTTGGAACGTCCAGGCAGCGAGCGAGTTCCAAAATGGTACCGGTGCCGCACCCATCCCACGGAATGTGGACGCAGGCTGGTGAAAAAACATCCACCGGGAAAACAGATGCACGCGGATTGAAGGTCATGGCTATCATCTTTTCAGATCGCCGCGAGGCCGGGCGGCAACTCGCCGGGGAACTCGTTCGCTTTGCCGGCCGCGACGATGTGATCGTATTGGCGCTGCCCCGAGGCGGCGTGCCGGTCGGCTACGAGGTCGCGCAGGCACTCAAGGCACCGCTCGACGTCTTCGTCGTGCGCAAGCTCGGCGTCCCCGGTCACGAGGAACTGGCCATGGGGGCGATCGCGCCCTCAGGTGTACGTGTCCTGAACGACGAAATCGTCAACGGTCTGGCGATCCCGCCACATGTCATCGACGCGGTCGCTGCAAAGGAGGAAAAAGAGCTTCTGCGCCGCGAGCACCTCTATAGGGACGGGCGACCCCCACCGCAGTTGAATGGACGAACCATTATCCTCGTGGATGACGGGCTTGCGACCGGATCGACCATGCGGGCCGGGATCAAGGCGCTGCGAAAAAACCACGCCGCCCATATTGTCGCGGCCGTTCCCGTCGGTAGCCCCGACACTTGCGACGCGATGCGGGCGGACGCCGACGAGGTCGTTTGCGCGACGACACCAGAGCCGTTGCTGGGTGTCGGGCGCTGGTACGTGGATTTCTCGCAGACGAGCGATGAAGAGGTCCGCGCGCTCCTCGCCAGGTCCGTGCGCAAGCCTGCGGCTTCCCACAAGCCTGCCGCTTCCGAAGAGGAATTGGCTGGGCGCGCGGGCGCGGGTCCGGCGCCTGGCACCAGATCGACATAGCGGAGGTGGATATGGACCGGGATAGCGAGCACGTCGTGCATGTTCCCGCGGGACTTGTCACGCTTGAGGGCAATCTTTCGTTGCCCCCGGATGCTCGCGGCCTTGTGCTCTTCGCCCACGGCAGCGGAAGCAGCCGCCACAGCCCGCGCAACCGCCACGTGGCCGAAAGGCTGAACGAGGCGAACCTCGCCACCTTCCTCATCGACCTGTTGACGGCCGAAGAGGAGCGGATCGACCAGGTCACGGCCGAGTTGCGCTTCAATATCGGACTGCTCGCCGACCGGCTGGTCGGCGTCACGGATTGGCTCGGCGCCTCGCCGGAAACGTCGGGGTTGCGTCTTGGCTATTTCGGCGCGAGCACGGGCGCCGGTGCCGCCCTGGTGGCGGCGGCCGAGCGGCCCGACCAGGCCGCGGCCGTAGTTTCGCGTGGTGGCCGGCCCGATCTTGCAGCGCACGCCCTGCCGCGCGTCCGGGCGCCGACCTTGCTCGTCGTCGGAGGCGCGGACACGGAAGTGATCGCACTCAACCGCTCGGCGCTGGCGGCGCTCCGCAGCGAGAAGGAGCTCGCCATTGTCCCTGGCGCGACACATCTGTTCGAGGAGCCTGGCGCCCTGGACGAAGTCGCGGGTCTGGCGAGCCGATGGTTCTTGC
The DNA here is from genome assembly GCF_040323955.1 of Mesorhizobium sp. M0018. NCBI lineage: Bacteria > Pseudomonadati > Pseudomonadota > Alphaproteobacteria > Hyphomicrobiales > Phyllobacteriaceae > Mesorhizobium > Mesorhizobium sp. M0018. The sequence goes on from NZ_JAMYVL010000005.1 coordinate 124,557, forward strand.
GCCATCTGGTTTCGGACAGATCGGCATCAACGTCCTGACGGCTGGGGCTTGGATCACCAGTGCCGGGATCATTTGCGTGCTCAACGCGTTATGATCCTCATAAGACCGCGCGCAGCTGCAATCCGAATGGCTGTCGCAACCCGTATGTGGGAGAAAGACAATGCCGGACAAGAAAACCATCGAGAAGGCCCGAAAGGACAAGCGCGAGGGCAAATCGCCGAGCACACAGGCCGGCGAGTTCGTGCACGAGGAGATCGATAAAATCCGCCGCGGCGAGCACGGCGCGCGCTCGACCCAGCAGGCCATCGCCATCGGGCTTTCCGAGGCGAGACGCGCAGGCGTAGACCTGCCCCCGCCCAAAAAGGGCAAGGTGAAGGAGAGCACGCGCAAAAGCGCCGAATACGCCTATGAGGCCGGCCAGGGTGAACGCACGCCGAAACGCCGCCCGCGGGTCTCGAAAGCCGTCTCCAAGGTGCTCGAGCACGAGCCGAAGAGCACGGCGTCGCACGAGGCGCTGGCGCAGCAGGCCAAGCGTGCGGCCTCGCGCCGGACGGCTGAGGAGCGCTCGGCCGCCGCCAAGAAGGCCGCCGAGACGAAAGGCGCCAGCGGAAGGAAGGCGGCGGCGCAGAAGGCCGCCAGAACGCGCGCACACCACGCATAGTTCAAAGACGGCAGTTCGCCTCCTGGAAATCCGATATGGCCCAAACGACCGGTATCGAGCTCTGCCCCGGCAGCGCGGGACAACGCCGCTGCCCAAGGCGAACCAGAGCCTGCATCCGCGGGACAACATCGACTTCGAAATCACCGCTGACGACACGGTGGCGCTGAACGAGCAATACTCGTCGCTCGCGATGCTGCCCGACGCGTGACACCGACCGGAGGTACTCGGCGGCAAGGGCAGCGGGAGACCGGTCAGGAAAGCGCAGCCTGTTTCTTGAGCATGATGCGTATCGCCCATAACGCGGAGAAACTCTGATCATGACCTCAGCTGCCAGCACGACAATGCCGCGAGCCACCACTCAGACGAGACATATCGCTTTGCTCGGCGCGCCCTCTAATCTTGGGCTGATGCCGCAGGAGGGTGAGCCGGAGCCCGGCGTGTGGAAGGCGCCGGAGGCACTTCAATCGCTTGGTCTCGCCGACCGTTTGGGCGCCGGTCCGTTGCGCTCGGTTCGGGCTCCGCTTTATCGGCCTGAGGTGGATCCTGCGACGGGCGTGCGCAATGCCCAGGCCCTGCGCCAGTATTCCAAGACGCTTGCCGAAGCGGTCGACGAGGAGCTGAACTCGGGAGGGTTCCTGCTCATGCTCGGCGGCGATTGCAGTGTGTTGCTTGGCCCTGCGCTCGCGCTGCGGCGTCGTGGCCGCTACGGCCTTATCTTCTTCGATGGGCACACCGATTTCAAATTGCCGGATACCTCGCCGTCAAAGGGAGCCGCGGGCATGGATTTGGCCTTCGTGACCGGCCATGGCCCGACGCTCCTGACCGATTTCGGCGAGCACACTCCTTTGGTCCGTGAGGCCGACGTAGTCGCGTTTGGCTATCGCGATGTGCAGGACCCCGCGACTTACACGTCCAAGGCCGTCTTCGAAACCGATGTTCACCGGATGGATTTGGCTGACGTGCGGCAGCGCGGCTTCGCCGATGCGGCACGCATAGCGCTTGACGCGATCACAGGGCAGGACGTCGAGGGTGTATTCGTTCACTTCGATGTCGACGTGCTGGACAGCGAGATCATGTCGGCTGTCGATTCGCCGGAGGCCGGCGGTGTCTTGCCCGACGAAGCTGTCGAAGCCCTTCGCACATGGTGCAACGATCCACGCGTGATTGGGATGGAGGTGACGATCTATGATCCCGACCGCGATCCGGATCGTCGCTGCGGCAAGCTGCTGATCGACATTCTGGTCGCTTCCCTTCGCGGCCGGTGACCAATGGGAGTCCTGCACTTGTGCACGAACGCAATCCGCCGGCACGAATGGCCGTCGGTCTGACGGATCGCCGCGCGCACCCATTCTGTGGTGCTACCTCATCGGGAACCGTTCTCAACGAACATGGTTCCGAGTGTGCGACCGAAGCATTCGGCTTCTTCTACCCGGCTATCGCCAAGGAGATTCGCCATGACCGGCAAAACCCGTCCCACCGTCCTGATCACAGGCAGCAGCGGGTTTCTGGGCCAGGCCATCGCTCGCGGCTTGATGGAGCGCTACGACATCATCGGCCTTGATGTTGCCAGACGATCCTTGCCCGGCGTCGAGACGATCGAGATCGACCTTACCTCGGACGCGAGCGTGGCGAAGGCACTGGCCGAGGTGCGCGAGCGGAGCGGCGGCCGCGTTGCCTCGGTAATCCATCTCGCGGCTTATTACGACACGACCGGCGAGGATAATCCGAAATACGGCGCGGTGACCGTCGAGGGAACGCGCCGGCTGCTGAACGCGCTGAGGGGGTTCGAGACGGAGCAGTTCGTGTTTTCGAGCACGTTGCTGGTGCATGCGCCGAGCCCGGCGAAGGGCGCCAGGATCGACGAGCGATCGCCGATCGATCCGGCCTGGGCCTATCCGAGATCGAAGGCCGAGACCGAGACGCTGATCCTGAAGGAGCACGGCGACATCAAGGTTGCGATCCTGCGACTGGCGGGTGTCTATGACGAGGATTGTCACGCGGCCTTCATCGCCCAGCAGATCGCCCGCATTTTCGAGCGCATGCCGACCGCCTATCTTTTCACCGGCGACATCACCACCGGCCAGCCCTACCTGCATCTGGACGATCTCGTCGACGCCGTGGTGCGCACCGTCGACCGGCGCAGCGCGCTTCCCGACGAGACCGTACTGCTGATCGCCGAAGAAGAGACGCCGTCCTACGACGAGATGCAGAAGCAGATCGGGCAGCTCCTGCATGGCGAAACCTGGCGGACCCTGTCCCTGCCGAAAGAGGTGACGAAGCTCGGCGCCTGGATGCAGGAGAAGGTTCTCGACCAGGAGACCGACATCAAACCATGGATGATCGAGAACGCCGACGATCACTACGAGATCGACATCTCCCGCGCCAGGCGCCTGCTTGGCTGGAACCCGCGGCACCGCCTGACCGCTACCTTGCCGGAAATGATCCGGCGGCTGAAGGCGGATCCTACCGACTGGTACAAGAAGAACAAGCTTGAACCGTCGGCGGCCGCCGCTTCCGCGCCCGAGCTCGACCAGGCCGCCGAACGGCTGCAGCGCCCGCTCGAGCGCTCGGACGACGAGGTCGAGGCGGAAACCGAACGCCACCGGGCCGCAACGCTGTGGGCGCCGCTGACCAACGTTGCGATCGGGCTGTGGCTCGTGGCGTCGCCCTTCACGCTCGGCCTGTTCGATCCCGCTTCAGCACCGATTCCGCCGGCGCTCGGACATGAGATCGCCTCGCCGGAGACGCGCGACGGCAGGCTCGGCATCAGTGAGATCGTATCCGGCCTCGCCATCCTGTCGCTGGCGCTCGTCGGCATGCGCCGGCGCTGGCACGGGCTGCAATGGATCACCGCCTCGATCGGGGTTTGGGTGATGTTCGCGCCGCTGCTGTTCTGGACCACCAGCGCCGGAGCCTACGCGACCGACACGTTGGCCGGCATGCTGATCGTCGCGTTCGCGGTGATGATCCCGCCGACGCCGGGTATCAGCCGGCGTGCCCTTGCCGCCGATGACGACCGCCCGCTCGGCTGGAGCTATTCGCCCTCCCTCTTCACCCAGCGCATTCCCATAATCGGCCTCGCCTTTGTCGGCCTGTTCGTCTCGCGCTATCTCGCTGCCTATCAGCTAGGGCACATCGACAGTCTTTGGGATCCGTTCTTCGGCCCGGGCGAAACGCCGGCCGGCAATGGCAGCGAGGCGGTGGTCACCTCCTGGGTCTCCAAGGGTTTTCCGATCGCCGATGCCGGGCTGGGCGCCTTCGCCTATGCGCTGGATATCCTCGCGGGCGCGATCGGCGATCGCCGCCGCTGGCGTACCATGCCGTGGATGGTGCTTTTGTTCGGCTTGCTGGTCGTTCCGCTCGGTGTGGTCAGCGTCGGCTTCATCATCATCCAGCCACCGCTCATCGGGGCGCTGTGCACGCTCTGCGTCGTCCAGGCTGCCGTCACCGTCGTCCTCATCCCTTATTCGGTCGACGAGGTGCTGGCGAGCTGCCAGTATCTTTGGCACGCGAAACAAGCGGGAGAGCCGTTCTGGCGCACATTCTGGTGCGGAGGTCCGGCACTTTCGGAGGACCAGACGCCAACGCCGGATCTCGACCGGCCGCTATCGGCAGTGGCGCGGGACTTCGTCACTGGCGGTGTGAATTTCCCCCGGACCCTTGTCGCCAGCACACTCGCCGGCGCCCTGCTGATGATCACGCCGCTTGTCTTCGGCACCAGCCCGCCGCTCTACTTCAGTGATCATGTCACCGGCTGCCTGGTCATCATGATCGCCGTTACGGCGATGGCCGAGGTGGCGCGCGCCGTCCGCTTTGTGAACATAGCGCTTGGAGCCTGGATCGCCCTCTCTCCGTTCATGCTCGCCGGCGGCGCGGCGGCGAGCCTCGCCAATCTGGCGATCGGAGCGCTGCTGGTCGGGCTCAGCCTGCCGCGCGGCACGCGCAGCGCTGCGCATTATGGCGGCTGGGACCGGGCCATCGTCTGAGAATGTTCGGCGGCGCAGGACGGTCGGCCAGGTGGCTGCAAAGATTGATCCGCATCAACCTGTCGAACACATCGAGCGGGAAGTCGGCGAAAGGCGCAAAGGCGGCCGTACCCTTCCAACTTGAATTTTCCGCGTATCTGCATTTCACAAGTCGGCAAATAAATTAGGGAGGAATTTCAGCATGATAAAAGGGCAATTCTCTGCGCCGGCATCCTCGCCGCCGGTATGTGGGCCGCGTCGTCATCGGCGTCCGCCGAAAGCCTGACCATGTCTTGCGGCGTTGACGAGGTCTGGTGCCAGCAGACGGCGCGGGCGCAATTGCGCGCCGAGGCCGCCAACCCAAAGGGAGACATCTGGTGGGGCGGAGCCGGCGATCCGCATCTGCGGGCAGCCGAGGAGGGCCTGACAGTGGAATACAAATCGCCGCTGCTCATGCGGGCCGGTTCTGATCAAAGCTTGAAGGATTGCACGCAGAGCTGGCGGACCTGGGCGAACACGCCGCTGCCGGCGCAAATCACCAGCGCGCCGTTTGCCAGCACCGTCTTTGGGTCGGGCTTGACTATAGTGCCGCCGGCTTCTTCCACCAGCAGCATGCCTGCCAGGCAATCCCAGGCGTTCATATGCTCTTCGACATAGCCGAGCAGCCTGCCGGCGGCCGCATAGGCGAGCATCAACGCGCCGGATGCGTTACGGAAAAACACGCCGCCCTGTGAAAACAGCAAACCGATGAGCGTTGCGACGTTCTGCATTTCGGCGCGGTTGGAAAAGCCGGTGCCCAATGAGCCGTCGGTCAGGCTGGTGGCCGCGCTTGCCCTGATCGGCTTGCCGTTGAGAAAAGCGCCGCCGCCCTTACGGCAATGGAACGTTTCGCCGGTAGAGGGCTCGTGGATGACACCCACGACAGTGTCGCCGTCCTTGGCGCAGGCGATGACCACACACCAGGCCGGAATGCCCCGCACGAAATTCGCGGTGCCGTCGATCGGATCTATCACCCAGACATGCCCGCTCGATCCGGTGACCGAGGCATGCTCCTCGCCGACAATTCCATCGGTCGGGTAAGCGGCTTTCATTGCCGCACGGATGAACAGCTCGACCTCGCGGTCAGCCTGCGAGACCATGTCCTGATGACCTTTGTTCTCGATGGCGAGGCTGTCGAGGTCGCGAAAATACTTCAGGCCGAGCGCGCCGGCACGCCGCGCGAGATCGATGGCGAACTGTTCGCGCGTTGCTGTGTCGGGTGTCATGAGATCCTTGGGATGGCGAATGTGATCTGAGGAAAATACCCCAGCCAAAGAAGCTTAGCGGTGAAGCTAAGAGCGTGCAAATGACGAGCCCTGCCTTTTGCGGGGCGGCCCCGAGGCCGACCGGTCTTCCATGCGCCCGACAGCGACAGTCGCGCTCATACGGGTCCGGTCATGTCGCCTCGATATAGATGATCTGGCCGGTCATGAAGCTCGACGCGTCGGAAACCAGGAAGATCGCGGCACCGCCCAGTTCATCGAACTCGCCCACGTTGCCAGCGGCCGACCAATGCCACGGCTGAGATTGCCGGCGATAAAGGCCCTATCTCCGCCAGACACCTTCGCGGCGCAGATCGTCCATCGTGCACGAAATGCCTTCGCGCAGGATCGACACCATATCGTCGATCTGCTGGCGCTTGATGGTTAGTGGCGGCGACATCACGCACATGTTGATCAGTAGCCGGACCAACAGGCCGAGCTCGTGGCAATGCGCGTCGATGCCGGTCGGCACCTCGATCCGCCTCGCTTATGACCCTGAGGCTCTGCTGGCGATAACCTGAATAATTTTTTGCGCAGCAGTGCGACCGGCGACGATCGCGCCCTCGACATAGCCCGGAAATGACGGCGACAGCTCCGACGAGGCAAAATGCACCGGCGGGGCGCCCGCCCGGATAATGCATTCGGCATCCGTTGCCGCCGCATCGACGATCGAATCGCTGTAACCGCCGCCGCTCCAGTGATCCCCGGTCCAGTCGCGATAGCTGAGATCGGTGACGCCGGCCGCCTCGATACCGAGCGCATCTTGCAGCTTTGATGTCACCGTTGCGCGTAGCGCCGCGCTGTCCATATCCCGCCAGCGCTGCGCCAGCGGCCCGCCGATGAAGACGACAAGTGCTGCATGATCCTCGTCCTTGCTGGCATCGCAGGCAAAAAGTCCGTGCGGCTCCCGCCACATCACCATGCCGCTCAAGCCCCTGTCGCGCCAGAAAGCCTTGGGATAGCGCACAAGCATTTTGATAACTGCGCCGCTTTCCCAGACGCCGAGGGCTCTCTCCAGCGCAGCCGGCAGCGGTGGCACGAAATCGACTCTCGAGGCCATCATCGGCGGTAGCGCGACCAGTACCGCTCGTGCCTCGGTCACGCCGGCAGGCGAAACGACGCGAACCCCTCCCGGGCCGTGCTCAATAGCCTCGACGGCTGTATTCAGCCGCAGTCGATCGCCGAGATCCCGCGCAAGATCATCTGCCAGCGAATGCATGGTTTCGCCCACGAAATACTGCAGCTCCGACACCTCGTTAGTGATGCGGCGATCATTGTCGATCAAGTACCACAGCGGCAGCCTTTCCATTGCCAGGCACCACAGGCCCTCGATCATCGACCGAAAGGCGGCCTTGGCATCGTCGGGATCGTTCTGGCGATCGAGCCATGCCGCGACTGTCAAGCCGGCGATGGCCGGGTCGGTCGGTGCGATCGCGTTCATCCGCTCGCGCATTCGCATCGCGGTGCCGTAAGTGCGCCCGGCTTGCGCCTCGCTCATTCGCGGCTGCGTGACGAATTCGCCTGCGACATGGGTCTCGACCAATGTCTTGCCGCGCGCTCGCACCAGCGCCATTAATTCCGGCATGTCTTCGCACAAGAACTGGCCGCCGCTGTCGATCCGCTCGCCGAGCCCGTTCTGCACGGCTTCGACGCGGCCGCCGACACGGTCGCGGGCTTCGAGTAGCACGACATCGATGCCGGCGTGGTTCAATTCACGCGCGGCCGACAGGCCGGTGAAGCCGGCGCCGACGATGGCCACATCGGCTCGTTCGATCTTGAACTTCATTAGCCGGCCTTGATCTTCTCGAATGTCAGGCGCCGGATCATTGTCTTCATTGCTGATCCACCCTCTTTTTGATGGTTCACGCCGGCCTGGCACCGCGGGCTGCTGAGTTCGGATAGTGCTTGGGGAATGCCGCAGACAGGAACTCGTTCGCGGCCTGCAGCGCCGTCTCGCGTGTGGCGTCCTCGGTGCCCATCATCAAATGCAGCCACAGACCATCCAGCATGGCGCTGAGCGCCAGCGCCATGACTTGCGGCTCATAGGCATAGAAGCCGCTCTGCTTGAGCGCCGCGCAAAGATCGATGAATATGTTCTGGTAGACGGCATCACGTGCGCTGCTCAGCGCCTGATATTTCGGTCGCGATTTGGCCTCGCCCCAGAAGGCACACCAAGCAGCCAGCTTGCGCTTGTTGCAGATCGAGCGGTTGAAATCGGCTGCCACCAATGCCTGCAGCTGGCGGGCGGGATCATCGCCGGCCCTTTGCAAGGCGCTGCGCCAATGCGCCGAATACTCGTCATGCATGTATTGCAAAGTGGCGACGAGCAGCTTCTCCTTGCTCTCGAAATGGAAATTGACGATGCCGCGCGACAGGCCGGCGCCGTCGGCGACGTCGGCCATAGTCGTTTCCGAATAGCCGCGCTTGGCCAATGAATCGATAGTCGCTTCGATCAGTTGAACCTGCCTTGTCTCTTTCGACGCTTTGCGGCCGCGCTTTTCGGAATCGCTTTTTCGCGCCGGTTCGAGGAGGGCTTCGCGCGCCTCTGTTGTCTTCATCGGGGTGATGGTCTCCAGCATCGCCGGCTAGCCGACCGGCATCGGCCGCGAAGATCAGTGGGACGGTGTTTGCCACTGTCAAGCACCTTCTGCATGGCTGCCCATATTCGAATGTTCTCGTCGAGATTGCATCCTTGGAGAAAACGTCGTCGAAGGCACCGTCGGCGAAGGGCAGCAGTCCCGGCGATGCAAACCAGATCAGCGCCGCCGGGCCCGCCTGCAGCGGACCTTGGCTCGAGATCCACGCCAGGCGCGAGCTGCAATATCAAAAGCTGCTGAAGCGTGCCAAACTGGTGCCGCGGCTGGTCGTCAGGCTCGGCCGCCGCACTGCCAATCCGCCTGCGGATTTCTAAATATGGCCGACGACACCGACAGTCCCAAACTCGACGCCGAAGCCGCCGAACAGTGGCAGCTGATCAACACACCGCTCGGCGAAAAATGGTCGGGCCGCACCCGCTATGCTGCGGCCATGTTCTTCTACAAACGCGGTGAGATGAGCGCTGAAACGCTGGAGGCCTACCGTATTTGTGCCAGGCTGGATTCGACCGATCCGCTGCCGATCATCCGCGACCGCGGCATTGGCCAGGACTGGCTTAAACGCATGGGTTTCGAATAGTCGGCCTCCAAATCGCATTCCGGTCAAGCCGGCATCACCCGCTTAGCCGATGGTCTTTTCCAGCATGCCGAGCCAGTTGCGATAGGCGATCTTCTCGATCAGCGCGCGCCCGAAGCCGCGAGCCGCGAAAGCGTCGAGCAATCTTGGCAGGCCGGCAACGTCGCCTATCACGGCCGGGATCATGGCGCCGTCGAAATCCGAGCCCAGGCCGACGCCGTCTTCGCCCAGCGCCTGCAGCAGCGAATCGACATGGCGCACCATGATGTCGAGACTGGTGTCGGCGTTCATCCTGCCGTCCTCACGCAGGAACCCGGTGGCGAAATTCAGCCCGACCATGCCGCCGGAGTCGCGGATCGCGCCGAGCTGCCATTCGGTGAGGTTGCGCGAATGGCCGCAGATCGCGTGCACGTTGGAATGGGTCGCGACCAGCGGTGCGTCGCTGATCTCGACGACGTCGCGGAAACCTTTTTCGTTGAGATGCGAAAGATCGATCATGATCTTCAGCTGGTTGCAGGCTTTCACCAGCGCCTTGCCGGCATCGGTCAGCCCCGGCCCTGTATCGGGCGACGACGGGAAACGGAACGGCACGCCGTGGCCGAAGGCATTGGGACGGCTCCAGACGATACCGAGCGAGCGCAGGCCGGCTGCGTGGAGGACATCGAGCAGGGTGAGCTCAGGGTCGATCGCCTCGACCCCTTCGATGTGGAAGACCGCCGCGATCGAGCCTTGCGCCATCGCCTTCCTCACATCGCCGGCGGTGCGGCAGACAGTGAGCGCCGAAGCCCGCTCCAGCCTGAACAGGATCGAGGCCATCGCTATGGTGGAGTTGAGCGCATCGGCGCGCGGAACCTCGGGCGGCATGGGCTCGCTGTCGCTCGGCGCCAGCGGCACCGCGCCGCGCTTGGATTTCTCGACAGGCGGCGGGAAGATCGCGAACATGCCGCCGGCAAATCCGCCTTTCTTCGCGCGCGGCAGGTCGATATGGCCACTCGGCGTCCCCTCGACGAACAGCTTTTCGACGTCCGCATCCTTCGACTGGTAGAGCCTGAGCAGCGTGTCGTTGTGGCCGTCGAAGACGGGAATGAGATCGGATTCGGTCATGGAGGGCCATTCGGTTGAAGTGGTCGGGCCGCGGAGGGCGAGCCGGTTGTTGCCAATACTTAGGCAAGGCGAGCGCTCTGCGCAAATCCCGCATGTTTGCCTTATGTTTGTACGCCGCCAATGGTCGAAGCGGCACGCGGTAAAGCCGCGCACCCTTTGTCCTGTCATTCATCGAGGGGCAGTCTCTTACCGCTTCAGCACGTCCGCCCATTCCGGATGGCGGCGGAACTGAGCATTGGCGAACGGGCAAAGCGGGATGATCGTCTTGCCCGCCGCACGTGCATCCTCGACGGCACGGGTGACGAGGCGAAGTCCCGCGCCCTGGCCGCGAAATGCATCCGGCACTTCGGTATGGTCGATGATGATCTGGTGCTCGCCGACCTTGGTGAAGGTCATCTCCGCCTCGGCGCCGCTCGGCCCACGCAGGAAGTAGCGGCCCTTCGAGCCGCGGTCCTCCAGCTCGATCTCCGGCAATAGGTCAGACATGGCTTGCGGTCCTTTCATCCGGCGCTACGGCGAACAACTGCCGCGCCGCCTCGATCTCGCTCGGCCGCACCTCATGGCCGCCGTCATGCCACTCGACTGTGACATCGGCACCATCGGCGCGCAAATAGGCTTCAAGCCGCGCCGTCAAATCAGGCGGACAGATCGGGTCTCGCCTGCCGGCGGTGACCAGGATGCGGCTGCCGTCAAGGCTGCCCTTGACCTCCGGCTCGAACGGGATCAGCGGATGCATCAGCACCGTTGCGTCGAACAGCGAGGGTTCGGCAAACAGCACCGAGGCCAGGATGTTGGCGCCGTTGGAATAACCGAGGCCTAGCACCAAAGATGGCTTTGCCGCCTCGACATGTGCCTTGACGAAGCCGGCCATCTTGTCCGTCGCTCGCGTGAGATCGCCCATGTCGTAAACGCCCTCGCCGGTACGGCGAAAGAAGCGTGCGGCGCCTTGTTCCGAGACATCGCCGCGCGGGCCGACGATCGTCGCTTGCGGCGCAAGATCGCGCCCAAGCGACAGAAGCTGATCCTCGTCGCCGCCAGTGCCATGGAAGACGAAGAGCAACGGTCCGCCCAGCGAACCGGGCAGCACCTTGTGAATATACGAATCCTTGCTCATAACCCTGCCCTCAGTCTTCCAGTTTCTGCAGATGCTGCTCGAGATAGGGCCGCAAATGCTGGTGTTGCGACGGCAGTTTCAGCGCCTCGCCGAGATGGGCGGTATCCTCGTCGCGGTCGAAGCCCGGCTCGTTGGTGGCGACTTCGAACAGCACGCCCCCCGGTGTGCGGAAGTAGATCGCCCAGAAATAATCGCGGTCGATCACCGGCGTCACCTGATAACCTGTGTCGAGGAGTGCCTTGCGCACTTCGAGCTGCTTGGTGCGGTTCTCGACGGCGAAAGCAACATGGTGGACCGAGCCGGCGCCGAGATTGGCGAAGCCGGCCCCTGGCAGCGATTCGATATCGACGACGTCGGCGCCGTTGCCGTTCTTCACCGCCAGCCGCCTGATGTTGCCTGACTTGTCGACCTCCTCATAACCCATGAATTTCAGCAGCTCTTCGGTGGCGCCGCCATCTTTCAGCCTGAGCGACACCGAGTGAAAGCCGCGGATCGCCACGTCGGTGGGAATGCCACCCTTGGCCCATGGCGCACGGTTGTCCGCTCTGTCTTCGACCAGCGCAAACCCGTCGCCGTCGGGACCGGCGAACGCAAGACGCTTCTCGCCGAACGTCTCCTCGCGGGACAGCCCGGTGACGCCTTGCTCGGCAAACCGTTTCTCCCAATAGCCGAGCGTGCCCTCAGGCACCGAGTAAGCGGTGGTGCCGACCTCGCCAACGCCATGGCGGCCCTTGCCGATGTTGGGAAACGGGAAATAGGTCATCACCGAGCCGGGTGTGCCGACCTCGTCGCCGTAATAGAGGTGGTAGACATCGGGTGCGTCGAAATTGACGGTTTTCTTGACCCGCCGCAGACCGAGCGTCCCGGTGAAGAATTCATTGTTCTGGCGCGCATCGCTGGCCATCGACGTGACGTGATGCAGGCCCTTGACCTGGTCGAGCATGTTTCTGCTCCTTTCCTTGTGCCGGTGCGGCCCTTGCCGCTGTCCACGCAAATATGAGCATCCGCCTCCTGGCCGCAAAGGCGGCAAACACAGAATGGACTGTGCTGTTAAAGTGAACGACGAAGCAGGTTTTGTTCACCATTCGGCAAACTGGACCGGCTTGCATACTCGCCGAAATTGCGCTCCATGAGCGACGCATGTAGCCAGCGTGAGGATACCGCGGTTGACGGGAAAACGCCCCAACATTCTCCTGATCACCTGCGACCAGTGGCGCGGCGACTGCCTGTCAGCTGCTGGCCACAAGGTGGTAAGAACGCCCAATGCCGACGCGCTGGCTGCCGAGGGCGTTTTGTTCCAGAAGCACTATGGCGGCGCCGCACCTTGCTCGCCGGCGCGCGCCTGCCTCTACACCGGCCTCTACCAGATGAACAATCGTGTCTGCCGCAACGGCACACCGCTCGACGCCCGCCACGGCAACATAGCCCTCTGGGCACGCGCCCTCGGCTATGATCCGACGCTGTTCGGTTATACCGACATGGCGCGCGACCCGCGCACGCTGGCGCCTGGCGACCCGCAGCTGAAAAGCTATGAAGGCGTGCTGCCCGGCTTCACCGTGCGCCAGCTTCTGCCCGAGCACCAGAAGCCCTGGCTGTCATGGCTCAAGGCGCGCGGCGTCGATGCCGGCGCCGGCTCCCCCGCCATTCACCGCCCGGCGGGCGAAATCCTGGAAAACAACGGCGCGATCAGCAACGGTCCGCCAATCTATTCGAAGCACGAGACGCCGTCGGCCTTCCTGGCCGGCGAATTCATCCGCTGGCTCGGCGAGCAGGAGCGCGATGCCCCGTGGTTCGCGCATCTTTCCTTCATCAGCCCCCACCCGCCCTTCATCGTGCCGGCGCCTTACAACGCCATGTACGATCCGGCCATCGGTCCAGCTTTTGACCGGGCGGAAAGCTGGCAGGCCGAAGCAGCAAGCCACCCCTATCTCGCCTATGAACTTAACCTGCAGGAACGGTCGAAATTCCGTCCCGCTTCGGAGGGCAAGGTGCGCGACTGGGGCGACGATAATTTTCGCCGCATCCGGGCGCTCTATTACGGCATGATCTCGGAGGTCGACGCGCAGCTTGGCCGCGTCTGGCAAGCGGTCAAGGCGGCCGATGCATGGGACGACACCGTCATCGTGCTGACCTCCGATCACGCCGAGATGATGGGCGATCATTTCATGCTGGGCAAGGGCGGCTTCTTCGACGGCAGCTTCCATATTCCGCTGGTCATTCGCGATCCGCGCCGCCGCAAGGCGGCCGGCAGCAGTGTCGACCGCTTCACCGAGGCGGTCGATTTGGCACCGACCTTGGTCGAACTCACTGGGCTCGAGCTCACTGGCGGCGAAGTCCTGCCGCATCTCGACGGCCGCTCGCTGGCACCTTTCCTGGACGCAACGGAGCCGGACAATTGGCGCGATGCGGCGCATTGGGAGTTCGATTTCCGCTCGATTGCGGATGGTGATGCAGAACGCTATTTCGGCATCGGTCCGCGTCAGTGCAATCTCGCCGTCATCCGCACGCAAAAGTTCAAATATGTGAATTTCGGCGGCGGCCTGCCGCCCTTGCTCTTCGACCTGGAAAAAGATGCCGGCGAGCTGACCAACGTCGCTGACGACCCAGCCTATCTGCCGGTGCGGTTGGAATTTGCCGAGAAGTTGCTCGCCTGGCGGGCCGAGCATCTCGACCAATCTCTGGCGCTCGCCGAATTGACGGACAATGGCGTTGCCGGCCATGTCGCCGGCTTTCCCTCGACATAAACAAAGCCCGCGCCGTTGCCGGCGCGGGCTTCTCTGTCGGCCTGTGTGCTGCTTAGCGCATGATCATGCGCTGTTTGTCGCGATTTTGCGCATAGCTGGCCTTGTCATAGGGAGCCTGCGCCTCAAGCTGCTCCTTGGTGAAGTTCGTGTAGAGATAGCGCTTGCCGTTCTTGTCGGTCATGAATTTCAGGTTGTCCATGCCGACCGCCACCTCCTTCTCGCCGACGCCAAGGAAGCCGCCAACGTCGATGATGACTGCGTCGACCTTCTTGTCGCTGCCCAGCACGATATCGCCGATCTCGCCGACGTTGACATCGTTGGCGCCATAAACGGTGGTTCCAACCAGATCCTCGGCCCGGATTTCGCCCATCGGCATTTCGGTTAGCGTCGACTTGTCGATCGACCCGGTCTTGGTCTGGTCGGCCGTGGAATTAGCCGGAGGCGCCGCTGCCGGAGCGTTTTGAGCCGTCTTGCCGGCTTGGTCAGCGTTGTTAGTCGTTGCGGTGTTGTCGTTCGGCGCAGTGTTGCTGGCCATCACGGTGGGCGTGACGGTAGCAGGCGCATTGGCATCGTTCGACGCAGTGGTTGCCGGGGCCGGATCATAGGCCTTGCGGTTGAAGTCTGGCTGCGCCTGCAGCTCTTCCTTGGTCGTTTGCGCGACCAGCCAGCGATCGCCGTTCCTCTCGGCCCACTGCGCCTTGTCGAAGTCATAGGCGACGTTCTTTTCGCCGATGCCGAGGAAGCCGCCGACACCGATGATCAGCGATTGCGCCTTGGCTTCCTTGTTGATGACGATGTCGTTCACGTCACCGATGTTTTGGGCGTCGTCGCCGGTGCCGTTATAGACGGTCTCGCCGATGATATTGGTGGCGAGATTGCCTTCGGCGCGCTTCACTGGCTCAGCCGGCGCGGCAGGCGCCGGGGTTGTATTTTGCGCGCTGGTGGAAGGGGCGGCAGGCGCCGCATTATCCGCCGAAGCTGGTGGCGGAGTCGGATCGTAAGGCCTCCGGTCGAAATCCGGCTGAGCCGTCAACTCATCCTTCGTCGTTTGCGCTATCAGCCAACGGTCGCCATTTCTTTCGGCCCATTGCATCTTCTTGTAGTCGAAAACGACGTTCTTGGTTCCTATGCCAAGAAAACCGCCAACGCCGATGACGACGGATTTTACCTCGCCGCGCTCGTCGAAGACGACATCGGTGATCTTGCCGATATTCTCTGCATTGTCGCCGGTGCCGTTATAGACCGACTCGCCGATGATATTGGTGACAAGGCTGCCCTCGGCGCGTTGCACCGGAGCGGCTGGAGCGGAATTCTCTACGGCGGGTGGTTGCGCCGGCGCCGGGGTCGTCGCCGACTGCGCAAATGCACCCGTCGCAATCAATGTTGCGACTGCTGTCGTGGTTAAAAGGGTGCGGATCATCTTAGTGTCTCCTCGTCGGTGATTTCGTGCACGCCGTGCCCGCCTGGCGTCACTGCGGGCGCAGCGTCTTCTGCATGTTCACAACGTTGTGACCACACTGTTGTTCCGAAAAAAGCCGTGGTGCACCCGGTGCGATGTCAATGGTTCTCGGATTCGCCGCGTTGCTCGAAAGGAACATTTTCTCGGCCGCCCCGTTCCACTCCCGGCTGGGGCTCCGTCCCGGCCCGATACGTGCTGGAAAATGGAACGGCCATGCGGTTTGCAGCGGTGCTGAACAAGGACGGGGGCACCCTGCGCACCATCGATCTTGAGGCCTTCGCCAGTCGGATGCGCAGCACACTTGAGACTGCCGGCCACTCGATTGATATCGAAATCGTCGCCGGCAAGGATATCGTCGCCACGCTGGACGGCGTAGCTTCCAGGCGCGGCATCGACGTCGTGCTGGCTGGCGGCGGCGACGGCACCATTTCGGCCGCGGCAGCCCGTTTGATGAATGGGGAGAAGGCGCTGGCAATTCTGCCGGCTGGCACAATGAACCTTTTTGCGCGCGGCCTCGGTATCCCGCAGACCCTCGATGCGGCACTGAAATCGTTTGCCGACGGCGAGGTGATGGCGATTGACATTGCAACAGCCAACGGCCGGCCCTTCGTGCATCAATTCTCGATCGGCATGCACGCCAGGATGGTGCAACTGCGCCAGAAGATGGAATTCGGCTCGCGGTTGGGGAAGATGCGCGCCTCGGTGCGAGCCGCTTGGGCGACGATCAACAATCCACCGGCGATGAACGTAACGCTGATGATCGGCGAGGCCGAGATCAGAACCCGGATCACCGGTATCGGCATCACCAACAATCTGTTTGGCGAGGGCCACCTGCCCTATGCCGATAATCCGGCAGGCGGCGTGCTGGGCATCTATGTCACCGTGGCGCGCCGGCGCGGCGAATTGATCAGGTTCCTCTTTGACGTCGCCCGTGGGAAATGGCGCGGCAACGAGCATGTCGAAATCCATCAGGCAAACCGCGCCGTTTTGAAAATCCATTCGACTAACAGGAAAGTTCAGGCCGTCATGGACGGCGAACTGGTAAAGCTCGATCGCGAGACGACCGTCGAAATCCATCCGCGCGCGTTGAATGTTCTCGTCCCGGCGCGCGCTGTCGAGGCAAAGGTTGCCTGACGTGGGATGCGTGATGTGGGGTTGCGTGATGCAAACTGGCGCGAGCGATGGAGAGAACCTAGCCGCTGGGCGTGTTGCCCTGTTCGGTCTTCGGCGTCTCGATCATCCAGCCGTAGATTTCGGCGACGCCCCAGGCGATAAAAGCCAGCAACAGCGCGGCGATCAGGATACGAAGGACATGCCGACCCCGCCGCCCTTGACGGGCTTTGTTTTCAGGAATGGTTTTTGGCATTGTCTGGCTCCATATTTGGCGCCGGCAGGCGTAACTCGCGGGGCGTTGGCTGGTAACGGTCCCCCGCCGCGAAAGTTCCGGCACTGCAAGGCGGCAGACGGGCCGGTTGGCCTGACCAATCAGCGGAGCCGGCCTCCGGGGGCATAGTGGACGACAATAGCCAGAACACGCCGGGCCTGCCGGCCGATATTCGCCGTGTGGTGGGCGCCGCGGACCGTCTTGCCGTGCTGCACGGCCTCGACACGCTGGACGGGGCTGCCGACCCTGATTTCGATCGTATCGGCGGTCTTGCCGCTTCGGCTATGCAAACGACTGTCGCACTGATCACGCTGGTCGATGCTGAGCGGCAGTGGTTCAAGTCCTGTATCGGCCTCGACGAGACCGAAATCGCAACCGAGACATCGTTCTGCGCCTATACCATCGCAGCCGGCGACGTGCCGATGGTGGTGGCCGACGCGGCGGCGGATCCGCGGTTCAAAGCCAATCCGCTGGTCACCGGCGAGCATCATATCCGCTTTTACGCAGGCGTGCCCATCGTAGTCGACGGCGCGCTGATCGGCACGCTGTGCGTGCTCGACCGGAAGCCGCACGCACGTCCCTCCTCTGTCCAGCTCGACCAGCTGTCGGCGCTGGCCGGCCTCGCCGCCAGCCTGTTCACGCTGAAGAATGCAACCCGCAGTGCGGCGATTGCCAAGGCAGCACTGGTCCGAGAGGAAAAGCGGCGCGCTATCGCGCTCGACGCGGCTTCGCTTGCCAGCTGGGCATGGGATATCCGCAGCGATATGATCGACTGCGATGTCCTGCTGTCCGAATTGTTCAACCTGCCGAAGTCGAACAGGCTGAGGGCGCGCGACATCCTGACCGCCATCGACCCGCGCGACGTTCACCAGACCGAAACACGCTTTCGCGACGCGCTGACCGGCAGCGACGATTATTTTGGCGAATACCGTGTCAAAGGCCTCGATCCGCCGCGATGGATCGCAACACGCGGCCGCGTCATAGAACGCGACGGCGATGGCAAGCCGACGCTGATCTTCGGCGTCAACTACGACATTACCGAACGCAAGCTTGGCGACGAACGTCAACGACTGTTGCTGCGCGAGCTCAATCACCGCGTCAAGAACACTTTGGCAACCGTACAGGCGCTGGCGACGCAGACCGTTCGCCATGCCCGCCAGCCAAGCGAATTCCTCGAAGCCTTCAGCGCCAGGCTGCAGGCACTGGGCGTTGCGCACAGCCTGCTGTCGGACCGCGAGTGGCGCGGCATCGGCATCCGCGAGCTGGTGGAGATCGAGCTAAAGCCGTTCCAAGCCGCCGGACAATCGCGCATGGCGATCTCCGGCGCCGATGTCCTGCTCTCACCCGACCAGGCAGTCGGGCTCGGGCTGATCCTGCATGAACTGGCAAGCAATGCACTGCAATACGGGTCGCTCTCGGTTTCCTCCGGAAAGGTCGATCTCGATTGGAGGGTACAAGGCAGGAAGGGCGCACGCCGTCTGTTGCTGGCCTGGCGCGAAAGCGGCGGCCCGCGGGTTGCGCCGCCCGAACGCCATGGCTTCGGCTCGATCCTGATCCGCCGCAGCCTGGCCAAGGTCATTTCCAGCGAGGTGATCCATGAATTCCGGCCGGACGGCGTGGTCGCGGAAATATCGATTCCGCTCGAAGATTTGTGATTTTGCGACCGGCGCCAGAATCGTTTGCCCCGAACTATCCCCTCCGAACTATTCGCGTTTGCCGGTATCCGGATCATCGGAGCCGCGCTTCACGTTCTCGCGGTAGATGGCGTAGGCAGCGAGTGCTATCGCCGGGCCGAGAATCGCGCTCAGTCTGGCCTTTCCCGGGCCATCTTTGCCCTTGAGCAGCGCCGGCAGCACGGCGAGTGCCGCAGTGATGCCGATAGCCTTCATGTCAGCGTTGCGTCGCTTCGCCCGGCGCCTGGCGCGCGAGCCGGCCGACATCCGGTAGACGAGCAGGATGAGACCGGCGATTGCGAGAAAGCCGATCCCGAAGCTCAGGGAAGCTGCCATCGGCCCATAGCGGGCCGCCGTCCAGATATAGGCCGCCCCGACCAGGAAGCCGAGGCCGCACAGCGCTACGACCGCTGCGACCGAATAGACAATTGCAGCCACACGCGCGCGTTGCACCGCCGCAATGGTTTCGCCCGAGGCGAGGCCCGAGATCAGCGATGCAAGCATTCCCATGCGTGCAGAACTAGCGGCGCGCGAGAAGCGCGAAGAGGAACCCGACGCCGGCGGCGATCGCCAGCGACGTCACCGGCTTCTCGCGCATATGCGCTATCATCTGCGCCTCGATGTCCCTGGCGTTGCTGCGCAGGCTGTCGAAGGCTGCCTCGCCCTGGGTTCGCAACTGCTCGACGCTTTCGGCGGCGGCTCGCCGCGCTGCCCCGTAGCCATGTTCGCCAGTTTTGGCCAACAGCTTGGTAAGTTGGTCGATGTCGGCCTTCAGTTGTGCGATGTCGGCCTCAATATCGGAATTCGTGCGGGCTTCGTTCGCGGCCTTTCCTGCGGCAGTCGCCATTGCTTCACTCTCCATGCTTTTGCTCGGTCGAAACGCCCGACAGACCCCAAGGTTCCGGCACGAACCTCTTCTAACCCTATCTCCGGCAGCGCGCGTTGCAAATGCCTTGCATGGGCCGAGGCCGACGCATCCGCGCCAGCGCGTCTTTTTTAAATGACAGCATGCCAAATAACGATCATGACTTCCCCGTTTCACGATCGAGACGAATTTAAGGAGATATTGCTGCGTGCGCGCATCACTTGACGGTTTGCGGATTCTTATCCTGGAAGATGAGTTCCTGATTGCCATGGATATCGAGCAGCTTTGCCGCGACTACGGCGCGCTCAATGTGGTCATCGCCCGTGATCTGACTGAGATCGAACAGCAAGACGTTGCCGCGCAGTTCGATGTGGCCATCGTCGACCTCATGCTGAGCGGCGTTTCGACGCTCCAATTTGCTTCGCGGCTGCGTGAAGCGGGCATCCCGTTCGTCTTTGCCTCGGGCTATTCGGATACGGACGAGATCAAGAAATCCTTTCCCAGCGTCAGACTGGTCACCAAGCCCTATTCGGGAGACGATCTCGTCGAGGCAGTGGCGGCGGCCTGCAGGCGAACGCATCTCCGCTGAGGCGCGGAGCGGTTCGAACACGCCGCGCTTCACGCAGCCGTCGACCCGGTTACCTGAGCCGAAATTGCGTCCGGGCCATACTCGTCTTCACCGGAGATCTTCAGAATTTCCTGCAGCCGTGTGCGGGCGCGGCTGACGCGGCTCTTGATCGTTCCGACGGCGCAGCCGCAGATCTCGGCCGCTTCCTCGTAGGAGAAGCCCGACGCGCCGATGAGGATAATGGCTTCGCGCTGGTCTTCTGGCAGCAATTCGAGCGCGCCGCGAAAGTCCTCGAGGTCAAGTTGGCCGTGCTGGGCCGGGTGAACGGCAAGCCTGGCCGTCATGACGCCATCGCTGTCCTGCACCTCGCGGCCGCGCTTGCGCATCTGCGAATAGAATTCGTTGCGCAAGATCGTGAACAGCCATGCCTTCAGATTGGTGCCGGGCTGGAAGCTTTCATGCTTGTCCCATGCCTTGACCAATGTTTCCTGCACCAGGTCGTCGGCCTTGTCGGCGTTTTGCGTCAGCGACACGGCAAAAGCCCGCAGGCTCGGGATCGAGCCGAGCAAGTCGGTCTTGAAGCCCTGGGAGACGGCCGCCATGCCTCAGTCCTTCTTTTGTACAGGTTCGGCTTTTTCCAACTGGCTGAGCAGTTGGGCGAAGCGATCCGGCACATTGTCGGAGACCAGCTCGTCGTAGTATTGTTTGAGTTTGCGGCCGATTTCCGAGTTCGGCCCAAGCGGGTCGCGGGAAGCAGCCCGGCGCCCGTTGCCAACGCCACCCATGGTAGCTTTCGTCATGTTCTTCATTTCGCCCTTTTGTCCCAGCCTTAAGCCGCCCTTCAACACATAACGCAAGGCAAGCGGCAGCCTCGTCTGGTTGCCCAACCCGCCCCTAAACGCCAGCCCATATATTTAGTTCCGCATGATCGGAACTTTTTCGCAGAACCCGCGTTTTCAACTCTGGGCTTGCGAACCGTTTTTTAGCTGTAACATGCAATCACGTCATATGAGGGAGACGTCCAATATGAGCCTATCAGCAACCATCGCTCCGCACCTGCCGTTCCTGCGTCGCTTCTCGCGCGCAGTATCCGGATCGCAGGAGAGCGGCGACGCGCTGGTCGCCGCAATGCTCGAGGCCATCATTGCCGATGTCGACATCTTTCCGAACGCATCGAACGACCGCATCGCGCTCTACAAGGTCTTTGCCAAGCTCTTCACCTCAGTGGCCATTCGCGTTCCGCAGGAGCATGCCCAGTCGGCATGGGAACAGCGTGCCGCGGCCAATCTGAATGCAATTGCGCCTCGCCCCCGCCAAGCCTTTCTGCTGGTGGCGGTCGAAGGCTTCAGCGAAGACGAGGCGGCGGAGATTCTCGACGTCGACGAACAGGAATTCTCCGAACTCCTCGCGCAGGCGAGCAACGAGATCTCCCGTCAGGTGGCAACCGACGTGCTGATCATCGAGGATGAGCCGCTGATCGCCATGGACATCGAGGAAATGGTCGAAAGCCTCGGCCACCGCGTCGTCGGAACGGCGCGCACCCACGCCGAGGCGGTGGCGATGTTCGGCAAGGCGCGGCCAAAGATGGTGCTTGCCGATATCCAGCTTGCCGACGGAAGTTCGGGCATAGCGGCCGTGAATGAGATCCTGTCGTCGACCTCGGTACCGGTGATCTTCATCACCGCCTTTCCCGAGCGCCTGCTCACCGGCGAGCGGCCGGAACCGGCATTCCTGGTTACCAAGCCGTTCAATCCGGACATGGTCAAGGCTCTTATCAGCCAGGCCCTGTTCTTTGACCGGCACGCGAAAGCCGCGGCATGAAACAGCGGGCGGCCGAACTGCGGCCGCCGAGACAGCCGCTCCCCAGGATCAGAGGGGAGTGACGCCGGCTCAATTCACTGGCAACCAACTGGGGCAACCAACTGGACCTTTCCACACACCGCGGCAATTCGGGCCCTGAAGATTTTCAGCATCGTCTTTTTCGGAAAATGGTGGAACAAACGGAGGCGAATCACGTTTTCACCGCAGCATTGGAAGGAGATCGATCATGCTTTACTGGGCGCTCGTATTTCTCGTCGTGGCGATCATCGCCGGTGCGCTTGGTTTCGGCGGCATCGCTGGCACCTCGGCCGGCATAGCGCAGATATTGTTCTTCATCTTTCTCGCCTTCCTGATCATATCGCTTATTGCCGGCCTGATCAGACGAGCGTGAATGCCAAGCGGCCATTCAAGCGAACACTGGAAGCCGCACCCCTCAAACGGTTTCCAGCCACCGCCGGGCAGTGTCC
The DNA here is from genome assembly GCF_040323955.1 of Mesorhizobium sp. M0018. NCBI lineage: Bacteria > Pseudomonadati > Pseudomonadota > Alphaproteobacteria > Hyphomicrobiales > Phyllobacteriaceae > Mesorhizobium > Mesorhizobium sp. M0018. Next base: position 146,854 of record NZ_JAMYVL010000005.1, read on the forward strand.
TCCAACGGGATGCCGCTCGGCGGACCGCTTTTTAAGGTTTGATACGAACCTCCTCCTTTTGGAACCCATTTTTCCGCGAACCGTTCAGCCCGACATGGGTTGAGCAAATTGACCGATGCGTTCCAGAGTCGGAAAAATGAAAGACCGCGGCCAGAGTGATGAGATCATCGCTTTGCATCCCGCCGAAAGCGGGATGCAGCTTGGTCGGGCCCTTCTCCATGCACTGCACAATGCCGGGATTTCCGTCCTGTACCAGGATCGCGAGATGAAGACGGTGTGGGCGCGCAACATGCGCGCGCCCTGGACTTCCGATGCCTCCGACAACAACGGCATCTTGCCGCCGGCGCAGGCAGAGCGTATCGGCGCCGCCAAGCACGACGTCATCGTCTCCGGCAATCCTCAACATCTTGAGCTCAGCGTGCCGGCCGATGACGGCGCCCGCTGGTTTCAGGTGTGGATAGACGCCGACCGCAGCGAGACCGGCGCGGTGCAGGGCGTCGTGACCACCATGGTCGAAACAACCGAGCAGAAACGCCGGGAGCAGACGTTGAAGGCGCTGCTGCGCGAAGTCAGTCATCGCTCCAAGAACCTTTTGGCCATCATCCAGAGCATCGCCACCCAGACGGGCCGTTATTCCGGCAGCATTGACGATTTCCTGACGCGCTTCCGGGGCCGACTGCAGTCGCTGGCCTCCTCGCAGGATTTGGTTACGTCATCCAACTGGCGGGGAGCGGCGCTGCGCGAGCTGGTTTCCGGTCAGGTCGGCAGGTACGGCGCGGATCCCTTGCACAGCCTACGTTTCCGCGGCGCAAATCCATATCTCAACCCCAATGCCGCCTTGCACATCGGCTTGGCCATGCATGAGCTCGCCGTCAATTCGGTCAGCTATGGCGCACTGTCGCGCAGCGACGGTTTCGTCGAGGTGACGGCCGATCTGACGGCAGCTTCCGCTGGCGAGCCTGCGCTGTCGCTGACATGGGCCGAAGTGATCGGAGCCAACGACAATCAGCGCAGTGAGAAGCGTTTTGGCAGCGTCGCGCTCGAACGCGTCGTGCCCACTTCATTGAATGGAACGGCGACCCTTGAGATCACCGGGAACCGCCTCGAATACCGCCTTGTCGTTCCTCACGGTAATTTCGAGACGGATTAACGAGCGGCGGTCGCCGCGCGAAGGCTTGCTGCGCATCGCCATCTTTAACCGACTGTTCACCATAAAGTCCGATCCTGTGCGAACGTGCCGATCCGCCGGATTGAGTTTGGCACAAAGTGAAGGGAATGGGCGTTGACGGCTGCCGACTTGAACAGACTGGAACAGGCCGCTCGCGTCTCGATGGGCGGTTTTCAGGATCCCGACGCGCCCGCAGCGCCCGCGCCTCGTGCTTCGCCCCTGCGCTTCGCCGCCGTCGCGCTTATGGCCGCGATCGTCCTGACCGCCGCGTCCCAACTGATCTGAATCGAACTCGCCTCTGCTTGATCGCTTTGAAACCACTGCCCGAGTGCTCGGCCGTGCCCGTTCGCGGTCACCGACCTGCAGGGCAGGCCCAACATGTCGTCGCCAGATGCCTTGCCGTCGACCGGCGCTCGGGGACGACTATGACAGGATCGTCTGGAACGTGCGTCCCAGCGGCACGCTCGATGCGTCCTTGGAGATTTCCGGGTTCGTGGTAGCATCAAACGGCGCACGCCCCGAAAAAGACTATCTTAATCAACAATGAAATCGTGCAGGCAAAGGCCGTACTTTCATGCTAAATGGCGGCTGGAGCTTATTAAAGTGAGGACAAAAGTGAGGATGACTCCATGCGGAAGATGATTATTGCCATGGTTGCCGTGGTTGCGGTCAGCGGCTGCACCACCACGGAAGAGAACGTGGGTATCGGCACTGTGGGCGGCGCGCTCATTGGTGGCGCTGTCGGCGGCGGCAAGGGCGCTTTGATCGGCGCCGGCGCTGGTGCGATTGGCGGTCTGCTCGTTCGCCGGCTGCAAAATGGCTACTGCCAGTACAGAGATCGTCACGGCCGGATCTACACAGCTCGCTGCAACTAGTTTCGAGCTCCAGGCGAACAGCAAACGCGGAGGCAGGCCACCTGCCTCCGCGTTTGCCCTTTAAAGCGCTGTTGCGACGCGGCCCACGAGACGGGGCTTCAGGCCGGCAGCGGAACCCTGATTTCCACGTTCAAGCCATCTTCGCAAAAATCGCGCCTGATTGTGCCACGCAATTCGCGCGTGACGTTGAGATCGATCAGTCTGGTGCCAAAACCGCTCTTTGCCGGTGTCTCGAGCTTCTTCTGACCGGCCTCGCGCCAGTTGAGAGCCAATGTCCGGGTGCCGCTACGGGCTTCGAGCGACCAGTCGACCTTCAGCGCGCCGACTGAATTGCCGGCTTCGCCATGCTTCAGCGCATTCGTCGCCAGTTCGTGAAAGACGAGGCCGAGTGCCTGCGTCGTCTTTTCATCGAGAAGAACCTGCGGTCCCGACAGCAGCCCTTCAGGAAGCTCGCTGCCGAACACCTGGCCTAGCTCGATGCGCAGCAGGTCGCCGAGATCGGCTTTCTGCCAGCGTGAGCGCGTCAGCATGTCCTGGGAAGCCGCCATCGCCTGCAGCCGGGCCGAGAAAGAAGCCGAGAATTCCTGGACGTCGGTGGTGTGCGATGCTGTCTGGCGCGCGATTGCCAGCACCCGCGTGATCGAGTTCTTGATGCGATGCTTCATCTCCTGCAGCATCAGGTCTTTTTCCAGCAGGCTCTTTTCGGTCGTTTCGTGAAGCAGCGAGACCGCCTCATAGGCCCGCTCCTGATAGCGGGCCACCAGCGCGATGGCGCCCGCAAGCAGCAGTCCGAACAATCCGAGCATCACCGGGATGGCGCGCGAGGAAGGTTGCGAGAAAGCACTTGTCGGCCTGAACAGGACGACCCACGGCCGGCCGGCGACGGTGACCTTGCGGGTGACCAGCAGCCTGTCGCCGAGGCTCGAAACAGGCGGCGTTTCCGATTGGAACAGCAGGTTGTCGCTGTCCACCGTGCCGTCATAGATCTCGGTGTTGACCGGCAGCAATGGTGCCCGGCTGAGCGCAGCCTGGAACAGATCACGGGCGCGGAAGGCCGCATAAAGGAAGCCGGCAGTCGAGGATCTCGTCGCGTTCACGGCGTCCGGCGCGGTTTCGACATTGAGCCGGACGAAGACGAGGAACCCGGTAAAGGTCTGCGCGGCACCCGTATCCTTGCCGAACTGCACGAGCCCGCTGGCGTGCTGCTGGTCGTCGGCCATCGCCTTTTCGATTGCCTCGCGCCGCGCCGGCCCGGTGAACATGTCGTAGCCGATGCTGGATTTGTTGGACGGATCCAGCGGTTCGAACAGCACGATGGGCGTACGCCACGGTAAGTTCGTGTCGGGATAGATCGGATGGCTTGCGCCGTGATCGTGCAGGATGTCGCGCTCGACCGCCGCCTCGTTGCCAGTTTTCGCCAGGCGGAGGAAACCGATGCCGCGCAGGCCGGCGAAATTATTGTCGACGTCGAGCGCGTTGAAGAAAGCCTTGAACTCGCCCTGCGAGATACCGCCATTGCGTGCGTCGAACAGCGCCCGGGTCGAACGCAGCAGCGACAGGTCCAGGTCGATGCGGCTTTCGATCCGGTTAAGCGCGTCGTCTGCCGTCGCCTCGAATTTAATGCGGGCCGCCTCCTGGGTGGCAAAATAGGCAAAACCCGCCATCGTCAGGCTGATCAGCGCGACGGCGATAAAAGCGACGGTCGGAAAAAGCTTCTTCAATTGCTGATACGTCCCGTGGACGGTTCGGCATCTTTATGGGCAAGTCCTGACGCCAACACAATGGCGAGGCCAAAGCATGGTGACGGCTGGCACATTTTGGCGGCGTGTGATTAGCCGGCTAATTCTCGTTCATGCGGCGATCTTCAGCGCGCCCGGCCCCGGAATGGCGCCGGGTGGGCACTTGCCGAGGATGATCATGCCGAGCACCTCGTCCTGGGTGACGTCGGTTGTGCGCGCCGTTCCGACAACCCGACCGTTCTTCATGACGCAGACACGGTCGGCAAGCTCGAACACGTCGTGAATATCATGGCTGATCAGGAAGATGCCGATGCCGTCGGCCTTGAGCTGCCTGACCAGTTCGCCGACCTGCGCCGTCTCTTGCGGCCCGAGTGCCGCCGTCGGCTCGTCCATGATCAGGATGCGAGCATTGAACAGGATGGCGCGGGCGATCGCCACCGACTGCCGCTGGCCGCCCGAAAGCTTTACCACCGGCTCCTTGAAGCGTTGGAAACGCGGATTGAGCCTGCCCATCACTTTGCGCGCCTCGGCCTCCATGGCGACATCGTCGAGCGTCCCCCAGCCGGTCATCAGCTCGCGGCCGAGAAACAGGTTGGCGGCCGCATCGACATTGTCGGCCAGCGCCAGCGTCTGGTAGATCGTCTCGATGCCGTACTTCTTGGCGTCGCGGGGATTGGAGATCGAAGCCTCCTCGCCGTTGACGAAAATCTGGCCCGCATCGCGCTTGTAGGCGCCGGACAGGATTTTTATCAACGTCGATTTGCCGGCACCGTTGTGACCGAGCAAAGCCATCACCTCGCCCGGGAAAAGGTCGACAGAGGCATCGTCGACGGCGCGAATGCCGCCGAAAGCGATGGAGATGTTGCGCATGTCGATCAGCGGCGTGCCCGTGGGAGCGGTTTTGTCTGCCATGATCGTTCCTCCTCCCTAAACGCGTTTGCGATAGACGGTATCGAGCCACACCGCGAGCACCAGCACGGCGCCGACAACGATGCTCTGCAGCGGTGAATCGATGCCGAGCAGCACCATGCCGGACTGCAGCGACTGCATCAAAAGCGCGCCGAGCATGGCGCCGAGCACTGTGCCGGAGCCGCCGGCGAGCGACGTGCCGCCGATCACCGCCGCCGCGATGACCAGCAGCTCGTCCAACGTGCCCAGCGCATTGGTCGACGAGTTCTGCCTGGCTGACGAGATCGCCGCGGCGATCGTCGCCAGCACGCCCATGATCATGAACACCTTCATGGTCACCCAGCGCGTGTTGATACCGGCAAGGTTGGCTGCTTCCGGATTGCCGCCGATGGCGAAGACATAGCGGCCGAAACGGGTACGCTTGGCGATGAAGGTCATGATCAGCCCTACGGCTACAGCCATCAGCACGGGTATGGCGATGCCATGGGCGATGAACAGCCCGCCTTCGGGAACCGTTATATTGTTGGCCGCCGCATATCTGTTCACGATGCCGACCGGCCAAGGATAGGAATTGGCAAGCCATATGGCGCCCATGATGACAGCGCAGGTGAGGACACCGAGGAACGTCTCGGCCCAGATCGGGCGCAACGGAAAGCGGAACCGCTTGCGCTGCACCCGCCCGTTGAGCAGCATGAACACAACCGCTAGGCACGCGACAATTCCGACGATCCAGCTCCATCGCGCGCCGATCGAACCCGCCGGCCCGCCCCCCATCAGCTGGAAAGTGGCATCAAGCGGCGCAATCGTCTGACCGCTGGCGACCCACCATGCGGCACCCCGCCAGACCAGAAGGCCGCCCAGCGTCACGATGAAGGCCGGCACCTCGAGATAAGCGATGATGTATCCCTGGAACGCTCCGATCAGAAGGCCAAGCGCCAGGCCGATGGCCAGTGCCAGGATCCAGATCCAGGGATTGCCTAATTGCAGACCGATCATTCGCACCAGGAAATGCACCTGCGCAAAGCCCATGACCACGCCGATCAGACCTTCGGCGGAACCGACCGACAGGTCGATATTGCGCATGACGATAACCAGCACCATTCCGGCGGCCATTATGGCCACGGCGGAAGTCTGCACCGACAGGTTCCAGAGATTGCGTGGCGTCAGGAAGGTCCGGCTGTCGAAGTCGAACGGATTGACGCCGAGCCGTACGCTGGAAATGACATGCAGACCGACCCAGATGACCAGCAGCGCGCCGACCATGCCGAGCATGCGCGTGTCGAGTTCGGTTGCCTTGAGAAATCGGGCAACGATGCCGAGCTCGGATTCCCGTGCCCGGTCTGCCGTGCTGTCGACCGGCGTGTTGGACGTCGTGTCGGTCATGATGTTTCTCCCGCCGGGTTGCCGTCTGCCGCGGATGCCGGAAGCAGCCTAGAAGTTATCCGCCGGAAGCGGAAAAACAACTCTTGTTGAAAAACGCCGCGGCGAGCGGCCGCGGCGTTCGGACTTCTCGGAAACGTCGGCTCAGTTGCAGACTGCAACAGTGCCAGCCGTCACGCCGGCGCAGACCTCTTCTTTCTTGATCCAGCCGGCGTCGATGACGACGTTGAGGTTGTCCTTGGTGATGGCGACCGGGGTCAGGAACAGCGACTTGACGGTATTGCCGCCGGGCGTGGTGAAATCCTTCACGCCGGCAATGTCGGTCATCTGCTTGCCGTCGGCCAGCTGCGAGGCGATCTCGGCGGCATTCTTGCCGAGCTCGCGCGCATCCTTCCACACCGACACGGTCTGTGTGCCGAGCGCGATGCGGTTCAGCGCGGCGTGGTCGCCGTCCTGGCCCGAAACCGGAACCGATCCGGCCAGCCCTTGCGCTGTCAGCGCGGCGACGACGCCGCCGGCAGTGCCGTCATTGGCCGCGACCACGGCATCGACCTTGTTGTCGTTGGCGGTCAGGAACTGTTCCATGTTCTTCTGAGCGTTGGCCGGCAGCCAGCCGTCGGTATAGGCCTCGCCGACATTCTTGATCTTGCCGCTGTCTATTGCCGCCTTCAGCACCTCCATCGAACCGGCAAACAGGAAATCGGCATTCGGATCGGAACCCGAACCCTTGATGAAGACATAGTTGCCTTCCGGCTTCACCTTGAAGACTTCCCGGGCCTGCATGCGGCCGACTTCCTTGTTGTCGAAGGTCAGGTAAAAGACGTCCTTGTTCTCGATCAGCCGGTCGTAGCCGACAACCGGAATACCTTCGTCCAGCGCCTTTTGCACGGCCGGCCCGATGGCCGAGGCGTCCTGCGCCAGGATGATCAGTGCGGTGGCGCCCTGCGAGATCAGGCTCTCGACGTCGGTGAGCTGCTTGCCGGGGTTGGACTGTGCGTCGGCGGAAATATACTTGTCGCCTGCGGCCTCGATGGCCGCCTTCATTGCGGCCTCGTCGGTCTTCCAGCGCTCTTCCTGGAAGTTCGACCAGGAAACGCCGATGACCTTGTCTTTAGCCTGCGCCACCGACGCCAGCGCCAGCGTCATGGCGACACCCGCCAGAATGGCGGTCGTGAATTTCTTCATCATATCCTCCCTGCGCCGCGTACGGCGTGACCAATTGGCTCAAAGACCAGCTTAGAAGCTCTAATTTTTTCGAGCCTCGAAAAAATACTGGCCCGATCTCCGGCTGCTGTCAACATCGATTCTGATGGATTTTGATGACTCTGCGAGTTTTTTCGAGCGTCGGAATAAACGATGACAGCGCCACCTGCATCTGACACTATTTGCCTCATCCGACACTATTTGTCGGACATTACCGACGGCTTCCGGTTCATGAGCGGCCGCGGCAACCGGGAGGAAAGCAAAACAATGTCGGTCGGAATCCGCCATGACGATTTGCGCCGGCGCAACCGGGCGATCGTGATCTCGGCGGTGCGCCGGGCCGGCCAGCCATCGCGTACTGAGATCGCAGCTACCACCGGCCTCAGTCATTCGACCATATCGGCGATTTCTTCCGACCTGATACGGGAAGGCATCCTCGCCGAGAGCAAGCCAAGTGAGCCCGTTTCGTTGAAACGCGGTCGTCCGCAAGTCGGCCTCGCCCTCAACCCGGAAGCGGCGGCGGTGCTGACCGTGGTGTTGTCGCTGAATTTCCTTTCGGCCGCCATTATCGACTATACGGGACAGGTGGTCGCCGAGGAACAGCGCCGGCTGGACACGCTGACTATGCCGCGCGACGAGCTGATCCGTGAATGCATGGCCATCGTCCGGCGCCGGCTGCAGGATCCAGATCTTGACGTCCGCAGTGTCGCCCGCATCGCCCTGGCGATTCAGGGCATTACCGACTCCCCTGCACGCGCCATGCTGTGGTCGCCGATCACGCCGCAGACCGACATCGCCTTTGCCGACATGCTGGAGGACGAATTCGGCATCCCGGCAACGGTGGAGAACGACTGCAACATGATGGCGGTGGCTTTGCGCTGGCGCAATCCGGATCGCTATCGCGATGACTTCATCGCCATCCTGCTTTCGCATGGCATCGGCATGGGGCTGGTGCTGAAGGGCGAACTGTTCACCGGGACGCATTCCTCGGGCGGCGAATTTGGCCACATGATCCATCGTCCGGGCGGCGCGCTCTGCCGTTGCGGGCGGCGCGGCTGCATCGAGGCGTATGCCGGCAACTACGCCATCTGGCGCAACGCCAGGCAGATGAGCGAAGACAGCGAACCGGTCGCCGACGTCAGCGACGCCGACATGCGCGCACTGGCGGCCCGGGCGCGCGAGAAAGATGGGCCGGAACGCGAGGCCTACCGCAAGGCCGGCGAAGCGCTGGGTTTCGGTCTCGGCTCGCTGTTCGCGCTGATCGATCCGGCACCGGTCGCGATGGTCGGCGCCAGTGCCGCCGCCTTCGATCTGATCGAGCCGGCCTTGCGGAAGGCAATCGCCCAGACCGCCGGCGGCCAGCATTCAGGCTCGATCTCCTTCGATACAGAGCCGAACGAATTGCCTCTGATCCGCGAAGGCTGCGCGATGCGGGCGTTAAGCTTCGTCGACCAGGAGATTTTCGCGCCGGGCGCGCAAATGAGGCCCAGCGTCAGAAAGAACGTAGCCTGACCAGGCGGGTCAATCTTCCCTGATCGCATAGCCGGCGCCGCGGATGGTGCGGATGACATCCGGCATCCGGCCGTTGTTGACGGCTTTGCGCAGCCGCCCGACATGCACGTCGACGGTGCGTTCGTCGATGTAGATTGTCTCCCCCCAGACATTATCGAGTAACTGGCTGCGCGAGAAGACACGGCCCGGATGCCGCATCATGAACTCGAGCAGCCGGAATTCGGTCGGCCCGAGCCTGATTTCGCTCTTCTTGCGATAGACCCTGTGCGATTCGCGATCGAGCACGATGTCGCCGACCTTCAGCACGCTGGACAGCACTTCCGGCTTGGCGCGCCGCAGCAGCGCCTTGACCCTGGCCATGAATTCCGGTGTCGAAAACGGCTTGACCAGATAGTCGTCGGCGCCGGTCGAAAGACCGCGCACCCGGTCGCTCTCCTCGCCGCGCGCGGTCAGCATGATGATCGGCAGCCGCTCGGTTTCGGGGCGCACCCGCAACCGACGACAGAGCTCGATGCCGGAAACCGCTGGTATCATCCAGTCGAGCACCAAAAGGTCGGGCACATTCTCCTGCAAACGGATCTCGGCTTCGTCGCCGCGTGTCACCACCTCGACCTGGTAGCCTTCGGATTCGAGATTGTAGCGGAGCAGCACACCCAACGGCTCCTCGTCCTCCACCACCATTATGCGTGGTGCGATCATCGGCTGGGCACCCCCATCATGTCACCGGTGCGGACATTGTCGTTTCGTCCTGCTTCGGACGATTGACCGGCAATTGCTCGCCGGTCAGCACATAATACGCATTTTCGGCGATGTTGGTGACATGGTCGCCGATCCGCTCCAGATTCTTGGCGCAGAACAGCAGGTGCGTGCAAGCGGTGATGTTGCGCGGATCTTCCATCATGTAGGTCAACAGCTCGCGGAACACGGACGTGTATTTGACGTCGATGCGCTCGTCGGCGGCACGCAGCTTGGCCAACGCGGCCGCATCGCCTGCAGCATATTCCTCGATGACACCCTGCACCTGGATGAGAACCAGCTGCGCCATCGCGTCGATGGAATGCGACAGGTCCCGCGGCGTGGCGCTGAGGCCGACCGCACTCACGCGCTTGGCGATATTCTTGGCAAGGTCGCCGATGCGTTCGAGGTCGCCCGCCATGCGGATCGCTCCGACCACATGGCGAAGATCGTGGGCCATCGGCTGGCGTTTGGCGATCAGGGTGATGGCGCGGTCGTCCAGTTCGCGTTGACGCGCATCCATGATGGCGTCGTCGGAAACGACGCGTTGCGCCAGCACGTTGTCGGAATTCAACAGCGCCTTGGTCGCCCCGCCGACCATCGAACCGGCGAGGTCGGCCATGTCGCGGATCAGCTTGCTGATCTGCTCGAGATCCTCGTCGAAAGAAGCGACTGTGTGTTCGCCCATGGTCCTGTCCTCATATGCATGATCGGAACGGCTCAGCCGAAGCGGCCAGTGATGTAGTCCTGCGTGCGCTTCTCGCGGGGCGACGTGAATATCTTCTCGGTCCGGTCGAACTCGACCAGTTCACCCAGATACATGAAGGCCGTCTGGCGCGACACGCGCGCCGCTTGCTGCATGTTGTGGGTGACGATGACGATCGTGTAGTCGGCTTGCAATTCGTCGATCAGTTCCTCGATCTTGGCAGTCGACAGCGGGTCGAGCGCCGAAGCCGGTTCGTCGAGCAGAATGACTTCCGGCTTCACCGCCACGGTGCGGGCGATACAGAGCCGCTGCTGCTGGCCGCCGGACAGGCTCAAGCCGCTGGCGTTGAGCTTGTCCTTGACCTCGCTCCACAGCGCGGCGCGCTTCAACGCCTGTTCGACGCGGCCGTCCATCTCGGACTTGCCGAGGTTCTCGTAAAGCCTGACGCCGAAGGCGATGTTCTCGTAGATCGACATCGGGAACGGCGTCGGCTTCTGGAACACCATGCCGATCTTGGTCCTGAGGAGGTTGAGATCCTGCGACCGGTCGAGAATGTTCTTGCCGTCGAGCAGCACCTGGCCCTCGGCCGTCTGTTTTGGGTAGAGCTCATAGATGCGGTTGAACACACGCAGCAGCGTCGATTTCCCGCAGCCCGAAGGGCCGATGAAGGCCGTGACGCTGCGCTCGGGCAGCGACAGACTGATGTCCTTCAGCGCCTTGCTCTGGCCGTAGTAGAAGTTGAGGTTCTTGACCTCGATCTTCGTCTTCTCGGCGACCGTTTCGGCCATCGTCATGTCTGGGGACAACATCTGTGTCATCTGTCCTCTCTGCGTCCGGTAAGGCTGCGGGCGAGGATGCTCAAGCCCAGAACCGTCAGGGTGATTATGAGTGCGCCGGTCCACGCCAGTTGCTGCCATTCCTCGTAAGGGCTGAGAGCGAACTGGAAGATGGTCACCGGCAGGCTGGCCATCGGCGCGTTGATATTGCTGCTCCAGAACTGGTTGTTGAGCGCGGTGAAGAGCAGCGGCGCCGTCTCGCCGGAAATGCGTGCTATCGCCAGCAATATGCCGGTGACGATGCCGGACAATGCGGCGCGGTAGGCGACCGAACGGATCACCACCCAGCGCGGCGCGCCGATCGCGGCACCGGCTTCACGCAACGCGTTCGGCACCAGGTTGAGCATGTCTTCAGTGGTGCGCACGACCACCGGAATGACCAGGATGGCAAGCGCAACGGCGCCGGCAATGGCCGAGAAATGTCCCATTGGCCGCACCATCAGCTCATAGACAAACAAGCCTATGATGATCGACGGCGCCGACAACAGGATGTCGTTGATGAAGCGGACGACGGTGGTGATGCGCGAAAAGCGTCCATACTCGGCCATGTAGGTTCCCGCCAGCACGCCGACCGGCGTGCCGACGACAACGGCGATGATCGTCATCAGCAGGCTGCCCGCGATGGCATTGAGCAGGCCGCCGGCCTCGCCCGGTGGTGGCGTCATCTCGGTGAAGACCGCGAGCGAAAGCCCGGCTGTGCCCTTATAGACCAACGCGCCGAGAATGAGCGCCAGCCAGGCAAGCCCGATGCCGGCGGCGACGACGCAAAGCGCCATCATCACCGAATTCCTGGCTTTGCGGCGGCTGTGGAGCGATGAGGATGTCGACATCGGTCAGGCTCCCGTACGGGCGTCGATCCGCATCAGCATATAGCGGGCGGCGGCGAGGATCAGGAAGGTGATGACGAAGAGGATCAGGCCGAGCGAAACCAGCGAGGAGGTGTAGAGGTCGCCGTCGGCCTCGGTGAATTCATTGGCGATGGTCGCCGAGATCGTCGTGCCCGGCGCGAACAGGGAGGCACTGATGCGATGTGCGTTGCCGATGACGAAGGTCACCGCCATGGTCTCGCCGAGCGCCCGGCCGAGGCCAAGCATGACGCCGCCCATGATGCCGATGCGGGTATAGGGAATGACCACGCGCCGGGTCACTTCCCAGGTCGTGCAACCGATGCCATAGGCCGATTCCTTCAGCACCGCCGGCACCGTATCGAAGACGTCCTTGGTGATCGAGGTGATGAAGGGCAGCACCATGATGGCGAGGATCAGCGCCGAGGTCAGAAGGCCGATGCCGTAAGGAGGGCCGGCGAAAAGGCTGGATAGTCCCGGCACGCCGTGGAAGATGTTGATGATGAAGGGCTGTATCGTCGTCTGCAGGAACGGCGCGAACACGAACAGGCCCCAGATCCCGTAGATGATCGAAGGAATGCCGGCCAACAGCTCGACCGCTATGCCGATCGGGCGCCTGAGCGGGCGCGGGCAGAGCTCGGTGAGAAAGATTGCAATGCCGATGCCGATCGGAACCGCGATCAGGATGGCAATGGCCGCCGTCACCAGGGTGCCGTAGATCGGCGCCAGTGCGCCAAATTTTTCCGTAACGGGATTCCAGCTCTCAGTCGTCAGGAAAGAAAAACCGAACGACGACAGCGCCTGCCATGAGCCGGCAAACAGCGAGATGGCGACACCGCCGAGGATGACCAGCACAAGGATTGCGGAAGCGCGGGTGAGTCCGCGAAATATGGCATCTGTGAGTGCGAAGCGCCGCACCGTAGCTTCCCTGGCCCGGGCTGCTGCAGATGGTGGCATGGCATCGGAAGCGATGGTCATTGGGTCCTCGCGATTAAAGGCAACAGGGAGGGCGCCGTCGACGCCCTCCCTGGAGGAGATTACATAGCCGAGTAGAGCGGCTTGCCGTCGTCGCCGACGACTTCCTTGGCCCACATGGCCTTGACGCTCTCAACCACCTTGTCGGGCATCGGAACGTAGTCCAGCTCGCCGGCCATCTCGTCGCCCTTGTCGTATGCCCAGGCGAAGAATTTGAGCGCTTCGCCGGTGGTCGCGGCATCATCCGGCTTCTTGTAGAGCAGGATCCACGTTGCCGCCGTCATCGGCCAGGACTCGGCGCCCGGCTCGTTGGCGAGGATGACGCCATAGCCCGGCTGCGAGCTCCAGTCGGCATTGGCCGCTGCCGCCGAGAACGCCGCCGCGGTGGGCTCGATCTTCTTGCCGTCCTTGTTGATCATATCGGTGTGGATGAGCTTGTTCTGCTTGGCGTAGGCATATTCGACATAACCGATCGCGCCGCCGGTCTGGGAGACATTGTTGGCAACGCCCTCATTGCCCTTGGCGCCGATGCCGACCGGCCATTCCACGGCCTTGTCGACGCCGACCTTTTCTTTCCAGTCCGCGCTGACGTCGCCGAGGTAATAGGTGAAGTTGAACGTCGTGCCCGAACCATCCGAACGGTGAACGACCGCGATCGCCTGCGAAGGCAGTTTGACGTCGGGATTGAGCTTCTTGATCGCCTCGTCATCCCAGCTCGTGATCTTGCCGAGGAAGATGTCGGCCAGCGTCGGGCCGTCGAGAACCAACTCGCCCGGCTTGATGCCCTCGAGATTGACGACGGGAACGATGCCGCCCATCACCATCGGGAACTGAGCCAGTCCGGACGCTTCAAGCTCGTCGCCCTTGAGCGGCGCATCCGAAGCGCCGAAGGTAACGGTCTTGGCCTTGATCTGCTTGATGCCGCCGCCGGAACCGATCGACTGGTAGTTAAGGCCAACGCCGGTGTCTTTCTTGTAGGTGTCGGCCCACTTCGCATAGATCGGGTAGGGGAAGGTGGCGCCGGCGCCGGAGATGTCCGCGGCGAGCGCGGCGGACAGGGTGAGGGTGGTCGTCGCCGCAGCCATTGCAATCGCAACGGCCGCCGAGCGGATGAAATGTCTCATGTGGCCTGCTCCTGTTCGGAATATGGTCTCTCGGCGCCATTCCTCCGGCGCCCGCTGAGGCCAATAGCCCCCGATTATTACAGTCGCATGACAGTTTCATGTCGCTCCGGTAACGACGTCCAGCCGGGTTAAGAAGGAGCGGCCGCGGGCTTTTGTCGGCATGGGCCGCGGTTTGCCGCTGGAATCAGCAGCTTGCGTGAATTCCGGCCGGCATCGTCTGCTCGGCGATCGCAGCCACCGGCTTTAAAAGAAAAAAGCCGGACGGGAGCGCGTTGCATGCAGCCAGAACGTGTCATGGCCGCGCCATCGCCGAAACAGGTCCGTTGGGGTAAATCTGACCCTGTTTCTTGCCGGCGGTCGCTGCTCCCGCCCGTAACTGGAGGAGCGGAACTTCGAATATCCCATTGTCGCCACTGAGCGCGGCTTTGGTATGGTGCGATCGCACCATGGCCTTACGCTGGAAGCGTTGACGAATCGCAAGGTTCTAACTCGCGCTGGACCTCCATCCGCGCCCGACCCGGCGCTCGATCTTCGAGCAACGCCTTCCACTGGAAGTGCGACGACTTCTACTTCACGGTATCTACTCCCTTCGCCCTATTCCGCCGGTTGTCGGTTAGGCCGAAGCAGCGTTATAAGCTTGCAGGGGTATTGCTGATGTCTCGACGGATTCTGCCTGTCTTCCTGTGCCTGGCGCTGCCTCTGGGAAGCGGCTGCGCGCGCAGCTATGACGGCACCGTCATCATTCCCAAGCCGCTCGATGTTCGCCGTTTCTGGGACAGGCCTTCGCCGCAGGCGCAAGCCGAACAGTCGCAACTGGAGACCGACGTCTTTCCAGTGGCGCCGCAAACGCCGAAAAGGCCGGCGGTGCGCAGGAGCGCGGCTTCCGTTGCAACGCCTCGGAGGAGGGTCACCAACAACCCGCCCATGCTGTCGCCGGAGTCGACGAAGCCGCTAACTTGCAAGAATGTCAGCGAGCCCGGTAAACGGGCCCGCATGGTCTGCGAATAACCAGCCGACGTCGGTCGATGCGCACGGCTCCAGGCCTTGAAGCGGCTATCCGGCCAGCCGTCTCGGAACATCGCCCGCCCTGGTCAGTCCGCCGGGAAAAAGGCCGGCCCGACCACTCTCACCGGCCGCGCGCCGATCGCTTTCTCGATCGACTGATGCTGGGCAGTCCCTGGCACCTCGAAAACCGACGTTTTTGCCCCTGCGAGAGCCGCACCGGCAGTTTCGATCCCGGATTCAGGAATTTCCGCGACGACGCCAAGATCCGGCTTTGCGGTCGGCAACGGAATGATGGCGTTGCTCATGTTGGCCGGTGTCACGGTTCGTGCCCTGAGTTCGGCAACGCGCTGGTAATAGCGCTTGACGTCACAGGCCTTGAAGTTCGCGTCGTCGCGGTACCGGAACGCGGCAGGTAGCTCCACATAGGGTTTTCCCGACTCGAGCGCGACCATCTCCTCGGTCTCGCGAGTGGCGTCGCTCAGCGTATAGAGGTCGACGCCGGCATCGTCGCAGATGTAGCGACACTGATCGACCGTTTCCTTCAGATCGTCGCTCTTGGCGAACTGCGATTTTGGCGCGGGGAAGAAATATCCGTCCGACAAGCGAACGCAAAACAGCATCCGATTGCCGCCAATTGTTGTGCCTGCGGACTGGGCCTTGGGTGCCGGGCGTTGCTGCGCCGGCTGTTTCTTGGCAGCGGGGGCGGCGCAGCCCAGCGCGACAAACCTGGCCTTCAGTCCGGACGTGTCCCTGCTCGAATTCGACAGTCTGGCGATCTGCCGTTGCACCTCCGCCTTGCTGCTGACCAGGTCGGCGCAGGGATTGAAGAAGAAGCCGGCGGTTTTCGCTGCGCATCTGCGTTGTCTCTCAAGCTTTTGAATCGCGGCGAGTTGCCGGCGCAGTTGGGCAAGCTCGGGGCTGGTCCCGCCGCTGCGCCCCGCCGAAAGCAATTGGCTCCTGATGGCACCGCAGCTATCCGCGTAGGAGAAGGATGTGCCGAGCGCAACGGCTATTGCCGACACCAGCATCAGAATCGTGAGGGGCCAGAAGCGTGTCATTGGAACGACCATTATCCTTGTTGCACCGAGAACATGATTTCTTTGTCGACTATGGATAAGTACTAGCTAAATCAGTTTTTCCTAATTGAAGTAGATCAAACCGCCACCAGAGACTTTAGCTCTAGTGTATTAGATCTACTCGTGTAAATTCAATATTACATTTTTATTTCAAGATTGAGACGAACCGGCAGCAACGCCGGCGGACGCCCGCCACGGCGAAGTTTGATGCGCGCGGCGGGTTCGGCATCGCGATCAATCCGGCGTTACCGGCCGGCCGTCGCTGAAACCTTAGCCCTGGGATCGGCGTTGAGCGGCCAAAGGAGGAGACCGCAAATGTCGATCCACTTCACTGTCGCGGACCTGACCAGGAATCTGTTCCATTCACTTTGGTTGGACCATGAACGCGCACCGAGGCCACTCGACCACGAGCAGAGGCTTTTGCTGGAGTGCTATCTCGCCGGCCAGATACCGGAATCGGCTTGGAGCGACTATGTCTTCGAGGTGCCGGAACTGGCGCGACATGTCGAGGCGAGACGAAGGGCCACTAAAGCGCATCGCGGTCGACCGGGCGTCATGCGACGCGCTTAGGTTCTTGTGTAATGCATGTCGTTGTCGCAAAACCGCTGCACGCTTTTGCGCGACATGCATTAGGTCCCGAAAAGTGGAATCCGGTTGTCGGAAAAGATCAAGGCGAAGCCTTCACTCGCGGTGCAGCCTGTTCTTGTTTGGGCGAGTTGAATTGCAGAGTGAACACCTTGCCCGGGATGCCTTCAGCCAGCGCCGGTGAAAAGCTCAACGGCAGGCAATGGTCCACGGCCGCGACCGCCGCGTCGACAAAAGCTTGGCGCGTCTTCTCCTCGCCGGCGACGCGGATGGCGGTCGGCTTGGGCCGGCCGATCAGCGTGCCATCGCGCCTGAAGCTGAAGCTCAGGGTGACGGTGGAATTCCCGGCATTCGCCGGAGGGGTCCAGCACGCCTGGATGGCAGCCCCGACCTCGGGCATGGTGTTGAGCGTCGCTGCATTCGATTGACCGGCTGCACCCGCCAGCATGGCGCCTGCAATCACCATCATTCCAGCAATGCTTTTCATGACAGGGCCTCTGTCCTTGAACCGCCATCGAGGACGGGACTACTTCGATGGTAGGGCCCACATCGGCGATGGCAAGATGCCGGCAACGCGCTTCATCAGCCATTCAGGCGTCGTGAAGCGCCGTCAGCCGCAAACTTCGGCAGGGCTGCAATAAGCAAAGGCCGGCGAGCAGCCGACCTTTGCTTTCCATCCGCGCCAGTACATCCGTGGTCGCAAGCTGGAGGTGGATACCAGTAGAAAGGGTTTCGGTTAACGAAACCTTAAGCTCCCCACATCGTGCAAACAGGGGAGAGTAAGAAAGAATTACCTCAGATCATTACCGGCTCCCGCAGAACGTGCGGACGATCGCCGGCCTGCACGTGCCTCAGGCGTTGGCCTGCGACCGCACATAGGCGATATAGCCGCGCACGTCGCCGGCCGGCTCAGCATAGGCCTTGCCGAGCTTCTTCTCGATCGCCGCCATATAGTCTTTTGCCCATTGGGGCAGCGCATAGTCGATGACGGCGAGGAATTCGAGCGTCGCCGCCAGGCGGATGTCGGCGATCGACGGGTTCTTGCCGCCGATGAACGGCTTGCCGTTCCTGAAGAAGCTGTGAAACACCTCCAGCGGCTCGGCTATCGCTTCTATAGCGGCCTTCTGGGCTTCCGACTTCTTGTCGGGGTGGGCGTCGCTGTGGCCGACCTCGCCGGCATATTGCGGGAAATTCAGCACAGGATATGTGGCGCGCGCCACATAGGGGTAGAGCGTCCCGATCAGGTAGAACATGGCACTGTCGATCATTGCCCGCTTGGCCGGCGCCTTGGGATATAGTTTCTCCAGCCCGTGCTTGTTGGCGAGGTACTGCATAATGGCGCAGCTTTCCCACAAGACACCTCTCGGCAGGCCCTTGTCCTCGATCATCGGCGTAAGATGGGCCGGGTTTCGCGCCATGTATTCGGGCGAGCGCGTGAGACCCCATACGTCGGTCTCGGAATGATCGAGCCCGGCGGCGCGTGCAAACACTCGAACGCTCATATTGTTGACGCTGGGCTTCAGCATGCTGAGCGAGAGCGCGGGCTTTTTCGCCGGTTTCGCCTTGGCCTTCGGCGCCAGCTTCTTGGCGGAGACCTTGGCCGCCGGCTTTGCCACTTTCGCCGCTGACTTGCCGGCGGCTTTGGCCGCCGGCTTCGCTCCTGGCCTGGCTGCCTTGGCCGCGGGCTTCGTGGCACTCTTGGTTGCTGTCTTCGCCATTGTATCCTCCCTTTGTTCGGCGTGTCGTCAGTATGGATTTTTCGGTGCGCGATCCTCCGACAACGTCGTGCGCGAGCGCTCGACAAGCGCCTGGATCGCATCGGCAAGGTGCACTTCGGCGATGTTGTAGTCGCCGCGCGCGACGCGGATCTTGTGCGCCTGCATCAGCACGTCGGCATGGGTGAAGCCCGCCGGCGGTTCGAAACGGTAGGAGGCGAGTTCGATCAGCAGGCCGAGCGGATCCTCGAAATAGATCGAGTCCATGAAGCCGCGATCCTTGACGCCGCTGTGCTTGATGGCGCGCTCGTCGAGCCGGGCAACCGCCTGCAGAAAGGTGACGCGCGACACCGCGAAAGCGATATGATGGACGCAGCCCGTGTCGGTCGGCGTGCGCCGCTTGACCGGCGTGCGGCTTTCGTCGGTGAAGACGGTGATCAGCCGGCCGTCGCCCGGATCGAAATAGAGA
Organism: Mesorhizobium sp. M0018; assembly: GCF_040323955.1. NCBI lineage: Bacteria > Pseudomonadati > Pseudomonadota > Alphaproteobacteria > Hyphomicrobiales > Phyllobacteriaceae > Mesorhizobium > Mesorhizobium sp. M0018. The sequence continues at coordinate 165,711 of NZ_JAMYVL010000005.1, forward strand.
TGGCTTTCGCTTGCCTTATCGAGATTGGGCTGCTCGAAGATGAAAGGCATGCCAAGCACGCCCTCCCAGAAATCGATGGAAGTCTGGCGCCCGGCCCCGACCAGCGTGATGTGATGAACGCCTTGCGATTGCAGCTTTTGCATCTGACTCCTCCCGGCCACGCCGTCTTGCCGCCGAACGGAAGTTCGGATGCCCAGTCGCGCTTGGCATGTGACCGCGCCCGGCCTCGCTCGCCTGCGCTCCGCATTCCGCATCCTGCAGGAGTGCGGCCGGAGCTTTGATGAACGGATGCTAATTCAATCCGCGGCGTTGCGCCAGAAGCGCTGAGTTTCAAGAACTCCACGCAGGCGCCAAGAGCGGCACCGGGATCGCGGACGCCTTCGCCGAGCTCGCTGAAACGACCCGTCGCCGGCAGCTGTAGTGGTGCGGCGGCCCGCAGGTCGCTGGGTTTCCCGAGCGCCGGTTTGGCGACGGCAGGTCAAAGGGGCCCTCGTTGACGCATGCCGCGCCTGGTTCGGATTACGGGCATCCGCGGCCCTTAGACGAAAATCACATATTCTTCATCGGCACGTCGGGATCGACATGTCCCCCATCGGCAGTGATCTTCAGCCTTGAGAGGTAGTGCTCCCATCCCCTTCGGTGGCTGTCACGCTCCTTTGCGTTCGGCAGTCCGCTGTGCGTGAAGCGGATCAGTGTCCCCGCATCCCTCGCGATCAGGTCGATCTCGACATGACTGGAGCCGGGCGGCACGGTCTCGTTGTCTTCCCAGCCAAAACTGTAGGCAAGACGGTGGACCGGGATCACCTCGGTGAACTCACCGCGCGCCATATGGCGACCACCGACATTGACGAGGAACAGACCGCCCGGCGTTGCATCCAAATTCGCTTCGGTCCCGATCCATCGCACAATCTGGTCCGGATCCGTCAAAAGCGCGAACACGGTCGCTTGTGGCGCCGCGACCTCAATCTCTGTGTAAACCGATTCCGCCATCGCTCACTCCAGGTCACATCCGCAGCGAATACCTGCATGATTGAAGCGAATGTGGGGAGTTGCAAGAAGATGTTCGAGGCGTAAGCATAAGCCGGTGCCGAGTGACCTTCTACCCATGCTTCTCGCAAAGTCGCTTTCATTCCTTCTGGACGACGCCGCGCATATTGGCGACGGTGGGCGACTTCTATTGCAGCTCTCAACGCATTTGATTGAAGACGGCTTGCCGATCATCGCCGGCGCGCTGGCGCAGGATGCTCCCGACCCGATTATCTCACGCCGCATCTGGCTCTGGCGAGCGCCTGGGGGTGAAGTGGTCGAGGCTTTGGGGATAGGCGCCGACCGCCAGAATGCCGATCCCCGGCTCGTGCTGCGGGAGTGGCTTGGCACGACGCGGGCGATCGTGTTCGACGAGCGAGCGGGCGGTGTCGCACCGACTTTGGTGTGGGCGTTCGATCATACTCCGGATGAGGCGCAGTCAGAGCTGCTGCGGCAAATCTCCCGGTTTGCTGCGGCTCCGATGACCGCACTCGCAGAACGGTCCGCGAAACGCGCATTGCTCGAGGCATATTTGGGAAAGCGCAGTGCAGCACATGTGCTCAACGGTCATTCTCGTCGAGTAAAGGGAGAGACGATACGGGCTGCGCTTCTGTGCGCGGACCTTCGAGGTTTCACCGATCTATCCGAGGTTCATGATGCAGACGAGATCGTATTGGTACTTGATGCCTGGTTCGATTGCGTCGCCGGCGCGGTGCACGCATTTGGTGGTGAGGTTCTCAAGTTTATAGGTGATGGCGTCCTCGCGATTTTCCCGATTGGCGAGCGCGATGCAAATGCCGCATGTGACGCGGCGGTACGCGCCGTGAAGGCCACGCGCGCCGGGATAGATCATCTCAACCAAACTCGGCGCCGCAATGGCGGCCCTGAGCTCGGATATGGCATTGGCCTGCATGTCGGCGAGATACTCTGGGGGAATATCGGCACTGCCGGCAGGTTGGACTTCACCGCGATCGGCAAGGCTGTAAATCTTGTCAGCCGCATCGAAGGGCTGTGCAAGCCGTTGGGACGGACGGTGCTCGCGTCGACAGTGTTCGAGGCAGAAACTACCGAGCCGATGATCGCCATGGGCAGTCATCCGCTCGGAGGAATAGCAGGCGCGCAAACACTTTTCGGCTTGCCGGAATAGATCGAATGGTTGAGCCCGCCGTGGATGTGTCGTTCGCAGCATATCTTGGTATCGTGCGAAGCCATGACTGAGAGAAATTCGAACGGCAAAGAAGCTACGATACTGCAACTGGAGTATGGCGCGTTTAGAGCCCAGCCATGCGCGTCGCGCGCAGCTTTCGCTGGCCGGTGCTAAGGGCCTTCCCGGCATCCACCCTTCGAGGGAGAGGCGCCTTCGCCGAGTTCGCCAAAACGATCCGCCGCCGGCAGCTGTAGCTCAGGTCGGCTCCAGGCAGTGCCGACCAGCGTGATGGACGCCTTGTGATTGTAGTTTCTGTATCTGGCTCCTCCCCGCGTGGCATCGACTGCCCTGTTCAGCGCGACGTTCTGCGCGCCGCTAACGCTGTGCCTCAAGACCCACGATGCAATGCTAATGCAATCAGCTCCGCTTCACCAGAAGCGGCAATGAGCCAGACCCGCCGCGACCCAAGGCGATGGATCGGATTGATGGTTTGCCGAGAGCTTGGAGAGACTTGGTACGCCCAAGGGGAATCGAACCCCTGTTCCCGCCGTGAGAGGGCGGTGTCCTGACCGCTAGACGATGGGCGCGTTCAAGAACCGGCGATATAGGCTGACGGCTGGCAAAAAGCAACTAGGCTTAAGGCTGCCGATCGCGCCGGTGAAGTATCCGCTGCAAGCCCAGCGTTTTGGCTCGATCAGGTCCCAGAGATTTCCATAGAGATCTGCGAAAACCGCCACAGTGCCATAGGTCTCGTGCCGGGGCGCCTCACGGAACTCAACGCCCTTTTCGAGCATCAGCGCATAGTCGCGGGCAAAATCGTCGGTTTCGAGGAACAGAAAGACCCGGCCGCCGGTCTGGTTGCCGATGGCGTGCCTTTGCGCATCGCCGGATGCCTCGGCGAGAAGCAGCCGCGCACCCTGTCCGTTGCACGGCGTGATCGTGACCCAGCGTTTGCCGCCGCCGAGATCGACATCTTCGGCGAGCACAAAACCCAGCCGGTCGACATACCACGAGATCGCCTCGTCATAATTTGCGACGACAAGCGCGACCGTGGCAATGCTGCGGTATTCGGCAAAACCGGTCATTTGTTCCTGATCGAAAAATGGCCAACGATGCGGCGCTCGGTGATGTCATAGACGAAGATGGCGCGGCTGCCGTCGGGCAGCTCTGCGTCGATCGACAGGTGATTGCCGGACAGCGATTGGCTGATCACCCTGGCGCCGACCGGCAGCACGATGTCGCCGTTGACCGTCTCGCCGATCGGCACCTGGATGTCGCTGCTTAGCGGAGGGGCGGCAGGCGGCGCGTTGCGCGCTTTGTAGACAAGTGCCGCGATCACCACCATAAGGGCGAGGAACAGCAGGCCGAGATTGATGGCGACGAAGCGGACGAGCTTCCTCCGCACCTTTTCGACCTCGGGGTCGAGCGGCTTTTCCTCGTCTTCGTCGGCAAGCGGCCGGGCCATGGCAGCAGATTCCGGAACTGTTTTCGATGAGCGCTCATAACGAAGTGGTCAGACAATTAATAGGGGCCGGACCGATCGTCCTGGAGGCGGGCGCTGATGCGGCCGGCCAGCGGCTCGACCAATGGCTGGCGGCCAGGCTCGGCCCCGACATGTCGCGCAGCCGGGTACAGATGCTGATAAAGCAGGGCGCCGTCAGGATCGGCGGCAAGCCAGCCAGCGAAACGAAGCGCAAGATGGCGCAAGGTGACAGCGTGTCGGTTGATATGCCGGAGCCGGAACCGGCGGCGCCGCAAGGCGAAGATATTGCGCTGGACGTCCTCTACGAGGACAGCGAGCTGATCGTCATCAACAAGCCGGCCGGGCTGGTCGTTCATCCCGGCGCCGGCAACTGGACCGGCACGCTGGTCAACGCGCTGATCCATCATTGCGGCGACAGCCTGTCTGGCATCGGCGGGGTGAGACGGCCGGGCATCGTCCATCGCCTCGACAAGGAGACCAGCGGCGTCATGGTCGTCGCCAAGACCGATCGCGCCCACAAGGCGTTGTCGGAGGCCTTTGCCGACCACGGCCTGACCGGCGATCTCGAGCGGGCCTATCTGGCGTTGGTCTGGGGCATACCGGCAAGGCCGACCGGGACCGTCGACGCGCCGCTCGGCCGCGCCGCCGACCGGGTACGCCGCGCCGTGGTGCCGCAAGGCCGCGACGATGCCCGCCACGCCGTCACGCATTTCACCGTCGTTGAGCGCTTTGGCGAGCAGCAGCAGGAATTCGCCATGGCGAGCCTGGTCGAATGCCGGCTGGAAACCGGTCGCACTCACCAGATACGCGTCCACATGGCCCATATCGGCCATCCGGTGATTGGCGACCCCGAATACGGTCAGGCTTTCCGCACCAAGGCCAATCGGTTGCCCGAGCCGCTAAGAAGCAAGGTAAAGGCGTTTCCGCGACAAGCTTTGCACGCCCGCCTCCTTGCATTTCGCCATCCCGATACCCATCTAACGATGAGGTTCGAAGCACCGATACCGTGGGACATGGAGGAACTCGTCGACGGCTTCCGCAAGCTCTGAACCAGCCACCTGAAAACCTGACCGGCGTTGTTCACTTCAACGTGACACACTGTTTCGTGTTGAACAAATGCCTGTCTTTCTGGTTTTGTTCCTATATATGTCGGTTGGCGCGAATGTGCCTTTGGCATTCGCGCCACATGCCCGCCGCGTTTCGGGGGCATCACTCCAATAGAGAGGGGGCGCTATCATGGCCCAGTCATTACCCAGTATCGTTTCCGGCGAAGGCGGTCTCAGCCGCTACCTGGAAGAAATCCGCCGCTTTCCGATGCTTCAGCCGCAGGAAGAGTACATGCTCGCCAAGCGCTACGCCGAGCATGAGGACACGACGGCTGCGCACAAGCTCGTCACCAGCCACCTTCGGCTCGTCGCCAAGATCGCCATGGGCTATCGCGGTTACGGCCTGCCGATCGGCGAGGTGATCTCGGAAGGCAATGTCGGCCTGATGCAGGCCGTCAAGAAATTCGAACCGGAGCGCGGCTTCCGTCTCGCCACCTATGCGATGTGGTGGATCAAGGCCTCGATCCAGGAATACATCCTGCGCTCGTGGAGCCTGGTCAAGATGGGCACCACCGCCAACCAGAAGCGCCTGTTCTTCAACCTGCGCAAGGTGAAGGGCAAGATCCAGGCGCTCGATGAAGGCGATTTGAAGCCGGACCAGATCACCGAGATTGCCACCCGGCTGAACGTCTCGGAAGCGGAAGTCGTGTCGATGAACCGCCGCCTGTCGGGCGACGCCTCGCTCAATGCGCCCATCCGGGCCAGTGAAGGCGAGTCCGGCGAATGGCAGGACTGGCTGGTCGACGACCACGAAAGCCAGGAAGAGATGCTGATCGAGCAGGACGAGCTGGAAAACCGGCGCGGCATGCTGTCGGGCGCTCTTGCCGTGCTCAACGACCGCGAACGCCGCATCTTCGAGGCGCGCCGCCTCGCCGATGAGCCGTTGACGCTTGAAGAGCTGTCGGCCGAGTTCGATATCAGCCGCGAGCGCGTGCGCCAGATCGAGGTGCGCGCCTTCGAGAAGGTGCAGGACGCGGTCAAGGCCGCAGCCAAGCGCCAGACGCAGGCGCTGCGCACCATCGAGGCGCAGCCGGCGGCGTAAGGCCTTCCGGTAGAAACAAATAACGGCGGCGTCAGGTAACTGGCGCCGCCGTTTTTTTCTAAAGCGCGTCGCGTTCGGGCCGGCCTTGTGCGGCGCGCTTTAGATTCTTGTTTTTATGCATGTCGTTATCGCAAAACCGCTGCACACTTTTGCGCGACATGCATTAGCGGGTTGCCGGTTCCGCGGCGCCTTCGCGGATGTCCGATCCGTCGCCCTAACTGCTCAGTAGCCTTGCCAGGCGTCCCCAGACGATCTCATTGATAGCGGCATTGTCGCAATTTTCCCCAAGCCCTGAAAACCGCAAGGCTGCAAGCTGTGGCGGCAATGTTGCGGCGCCGACCGCGGCATTCCACAACCCGGCGCTTGCGGCAGGCGGGCGCGACAACGGTCCGTCGGGCAGTTGAGTTCGTCTATTGGAAACGAAAGGCAGTGTGATGATGACGATTTCTCCGTTTCTGGCCGCCCTCGGATCCGACGGTCCGCCAGCCGATCGAGCGAAAGACATGGCCCTGTATGGATGGCTAATTGGAAGCTGGGAGATGGACTCGGTCCACTACCTCGACGACGGCACAATCCAGAAATGGGATGGCGAATGCCATTTTGGCTGGGTGCTCGAAGGCCGCGCGATTCAGGACGTTTGGATCAGGCCCAAGCGCCCTGCTCCGTCCGCGATGTATGGCACAACCTTGCGCATCTTCGACCCTGGGATCGATGGCTGGCATATCATATGGAACGACCCGCTCAACCGGGATCACTCGCGCCAGATCGGGCGGGCCGAGGGTAAGGACATTGTCCAGCTCGGCAATGACTCGCGCGGTCTGCAAACTCGATGGCGTTTCACCGAGATCACTGCCACCAGCTTCCATTGGATCGGCGAGGAAAGATCTTCCGAGAGCGATCCTTGGCAAATCATGTATGAACATTTAGCCCGCCGAACAAAACCCTGACGCTCGACTGGCTGGCGTCTGCGCTGCTCCTCATCCGGCTGCCGCCACCGTCGTCCCGCATAGACCTATCGGATTCAAACATCGCAAAAATCGAATCAGGATCAATAGCTTGGATGACCATCGCAGAACGATGAGGGCGGCGCCGAGTCTGAATGGCATTGTAGTGCCAGCGACCCATCCTCTCACAGGCAATCGAGCGGAAACTTCAGATAGCGCTGCCCGTTGGATTCCGGTTCCGGCAGGCGTCCGCCATTCATATTGACCTGCAGCGCGTGCAGGATCAGCCGCGGCATCGGCAACGTCCTGTCGCGGGCTTGGCGGAGCGCGACGAAGTCGGCTTCCGTCTTGCAGCCGGCAACATGGATGTTGCCGGCTTTCTGCTCCGCGACCGTGCTTTCCCACCGCGCTTCGCGACCGCCCGGCTGGTAGTCGTGACCGACGAACAGACGTGTCTCGTCCGGCAGCGCCAGGATGTCCTCGATCGAACGCCAGAGCCGCTCGGCACTGCCGCCCGGAAAGTCTGTCCTTGCGGTGCCGCTGTCCGGCATGAACAGCGTGTCGTGGATGAAGGCGGCGTCGCCAATGACGTAAGTGATCGAGGCCAGTGTGTGGCCCGGCGAGAACAGCACTCTTGCCGCAATGCCGCCGACCGAAAAAGTTGCGCCGTTGGCGAACAGCCTGTCCCATTGCGAACCGTCGGCGGGGAATTCCGGCCAGTTGTAGATCACCTTCCACAATTTCTGGACGTCGATGACCTTCTCGCCGATTGCCGTCGGCGCTCCGGTTCTCCCCCTCAGATAATGGGCGGCGGAGAAATGATCCGCATGCGGATGCGTGTCGAGGATCCACTCGACCTCCAGCCCGCTTTCCCTGACGAAGTCGAGCAGGGCGTCGGCGTTTTTCGTTGCCGTTGCACCGGACCTTTCGTCGAAGTCGAGCACCGGATCGATGATGGCGCATTTGCGGGTCGCCATGTCGGCGACCACATACTGGACGGACCCGCTCGGCTTGTCATAGAAGCCGGTGACCTGCGACCTGGCCGATAATGCGTCCAATCCAGCCTCCTTCGCCCCTCACCACGGCAGGAAGGATTTTCTCTGCCACGGCAAATTAAAGGCATGGTTGTCCGTCAACCAGGCATCGTCAAGCACCCCATGCTCACACGGCCAGGAAAACCGAAAACTCTCTGTGCCGCCTCTGCCTGCTCAGGCGGAAGGCTGCTTGGTTTTCCTGAGATATGGCAGGATCGTCTCATAGGCGCCGAAGCGCTTGATGGCATCCTCATTCGAGACGGCAGCGGTGATGATGACGTCCTCGCCCTGCTTCCAGTTCGCCGGCGTCGCCACCTGGTGCTTGGCGGTCAGCTGCATGGAATCGATGGCGCGCAGGATTTCGTCGAAGTTGCGGCCCGTCGTCATCGGGTAGGTGAGAACCAGCTTGATCTTCTTGTCGGGCCCGATGACGTAAACCGAACGCACCGTGGCATTGTCGGCGGGCGTGCGGCCTTCCGAGCTCTCGCCGGCACCCGCCGGCAGCATCTCGTAAAGCTTGGCGACCTTGAGATCCTTGTCGCCGATCAGCGGGTAGTTCACCGAATGACCGGTCGCGGTCTTGATGTCGTTCTGCCACTTTTCATGGCTTTGGACGGGATCGACCGAGATGCCGATGATCTTGACGTTGCGCTTCCTGAACTCGCCTTCGAGCCCGGCCATTGTGCCGAGTTCGGTCGTGCAAACCGGCGTAAAGTTCTTTGGATGGCTGAACAATACCGCCCAGCCATCGCCGATCCATTCATGGAAGCTGATCGGTCCTTGCGTGGTCTCAGCGGTGAAGTCCGGTGCGATATCGTTGATGCGAAGGCTCATGACGTGTCCCTTACCCTGTGCGTGCAGATCGCAGCCGGCGTTGGCCGGCGCTGCTTTTGCCTTTCTATCACTCCGGCGTCATCCTTCAAACGCCTGTTGCGCCGGCATCAAGGCCGGCGGCGAAATATTTTCATTGCTTCTCGGCAAATGCAGCAGGAATTTTCGCTGCGCTGGTTCAGGCCTTGTTCACTGCCAGCGTCGTCGCCAGGTCTTCCATGCGCTGGGCCAGTGCGCCGAGCGCCCCGGTCAGCACGGAATCGTTCTTGTCGGCCTTGGTCAGTGCGTCATCGCGCGTCTTGCGCAGCGTCAGCACTTCGCTTTCCATGCCCTTGACCCGCTTTTGCAGTTCCGAAAGCTCGTCCATGACCATGATGCCGGCCATCACGGTCAGCCGCTGGTCGCCGATCTCGCCAAAAGAATCCTTCAGATGCGAGACATAGCGGTCGAAGCGCTCGGCAAGATCGATCAGATGCTCTTCCTGGCCCTCGTCGCAGGCCATCCGATACTGCTTGCCGTCGATGGAAACCGTGACTTGTGCCATTGGCCTACCTGTCCAGTACCGCGCGGATGGTTTCCATGGCTGTCACCAGCCTTCGCGACACTTCCTTGTTGGCATCTTCCAGCCGTTCGGCGCGGGCCTCGGAATTGTCGAGCTCCTGCGCCAGCCGCGAGCGGTCGGCGTTCATCCGCTGCACTTCGGCCTCGGCTTCCGAATAGTCCCGCTCATGCTCAAGCTTGGCCGCGACGGCGTTTTCCAGCCCTTCGATGGCCTTACCCAGCCTGGCAATGACTTCCTTGAGGGTCGTTTCCCCGGTCATGGCTTTCGTCCTGCGCCCTGCCCATCACCGAATCATCCACGTTCAGAACGCGTTATCCCTGAAACATTACGCGTCGTGTGAACCGCACGTCAATAAAGCTGTCGCGACTGTCCCCTGCTAACGCTAATGTAAGTCGCGCACGGCCATCACAAGACCGGCAAAAGCACACCGATTTGTTGACTAAAAGGCCGCGCCTGCTATGTGTCGCGCACCCTTTTCAAGGGCTTTCCCAAGGCCCAAACCCCCATTTTGGAGGAAGCATGACCTCGCGCGAACAACATGACCGGATGGCCAATGCGATCCGTTTTCTAGCCATGGACGCCGTCGAGAAGGCAAATTCCGGCCACCCCGGACTGCCCATGGGCTGCGCCGACATCGCCACGGTGCTGTTCACCCGCTTTCTCAAATACGATCCGAAAAACCCGCATTGGCCGGACCGCGACCGCTTTATCCTGTCGGCCGGCCACGGATCGATGCTGCTTTACTCGCTGCTCTATCTGACCGGCTACGAAGACATCACCATCGAGCAGATCAAGCAGTTCCGCCAATTGGGGTCGAGGACGGCGGGCCACCCGGAATACGGCCATGCCGCGGGCATCGAGACGACGACCGGCCCACTCGGCCAGGGCCTTGCCAATTCGGTCGGCTTCGCGCTCGGCGAGCGCATCATGAATGCCGCTTTCGGCAAAGATCTCGTCGACCACTACACCTATGTGCTGGCCGGCGACGGCTGCCTGATGGAAGGCGTATCCCAGGAAGCCATCGCGCTTGCCGGGCATCTGAAGCTGAACAAGCTGATCGTCTTCTGGGACAACAACAACATCTCGATCGATGGCCCGGTGTCGCTCGCCGATAACACCGATCAGGTCGCCCGCTTCCAGGCGTCCGGCTGGAATGCCAGCCATATCGACGGCCAGGACCCGGAAGCGATCGCCTATGCCATCGAAGCGGCCCGCCACTCCGACAAGCCGACGATGATCGCCTGCAAGACGACGATCGGCTTCGGCGCGCCGACCAAGGCCGGTACCAACAAGGCGCATGGCTCGCCGCTCGGCGCCGAGGAAATCGCTGGCGCCAGAAAATTCTTCGGCTGGGATTATCCGCCTTTCGAGGTTCCGGCCGATATCCTCGACGCATGGCGTACCGCCGGGCGGACCGGCGTCAAGGCGCGCACCGACTGGGAAAGCCGCCTTGCCAAGGCTGATGCCCAATTGCGCGCAGAGTTCGAACGCCGCATCAGTGGCACGCTGCCGGCCAACTTCGACGCGGTCATTGGCGATTACAAGAAGAAGCTCGTCGCCGACAAGCCGAAGGTCGCCACCCGTAAGTCATCGGAAATGGCGCTGGAGGTCATCAACGGCGCCGTGCCCGAAACCGTCGGCGGCTCGGCCGATTTGACCGGCTCCAACAACACCAAGACCAGCCAGACCAAGAACATCACCGCCGACGATTACGGCCAGCGCTACGTTCATTACGGCGTTCGCGAGCACGGCATGGCGGCCGCGCTCAACGGGCTGACATTGCATGGCGGCATTATCGCCTATGGCGGCACTTTCATGTGCTTTTCCGATTATGCCCGTCCGGCGATGCGGCTTGCTTCGCTGATGGGCATCCGCTCGATCTTCGTCATGACCCATGATTCCATCGGCCTTGGCGAAGACGGCCCGACCCATCAGCCGGTCGAGCATCTGGCAGCACTTCGCGCCATTCCGAACCACAATGTCTTCCGCCCCGCCGATGCGGTGGAAACCGCGGAATGCTGGCAGTTGGCCATTGAGTCGGAAAAGACGCCTTCGACATTGGCGCTGACCCGGCAGAACCTGCCGACGGTACGCAACGACTTCGTTGCGGAAAACCTCTCCAGCCGCGGCGCCTATGAACTTGCCGCCGCCAGTGGCGAGGCGGCGGTGACGATCTTCGCGTCGGGCTCTGAGGTCGAGATCGCGCTGGCCGCCCGCGAGGCCCTGGAAAAGCACGGCCACGCGACCCGCGTCGTCTCGGTGCCGTGTTTCGAATTGTTCGACAAGCAGAGCGCCGACTATCGCAGCAGGACGATCGGCAATGCGCCGCTCAAAATTGCCATCGAAGCCGGCATCCGTCAGGGCTGGGATCACTTCATCGGCACCGACGGCATCTTTGTCGGCATGACCGGCTTCGGCGCCTCCGGCACCATCGAACAGCTCTACCCGCATTTCGGCATCACAGCCGAGGCAACGGTGAAGGCGGCGGAAGCCCGTCTGCATGGCAAATGAAAGTGAGCCCCGCCCGGTAAAGGCTGGCATAGCGGTTTTGCCGGGCGGTGGAGCACTAATCGATTTAAATCCACGCCTCGGCGGCTGGATTCTTTGCCCGTCCGCCGTTATGAAGCTGCGGACTTGATCTTCGGCCTCCAACTCCCAGGGAGAGAACAATGACCGTCAGAGTTGCCATCAACGGATTCGGCCGCATCGGCCGCAACATCCTGCGCGCCATCCATGAATCCGGCCGCAAGGATATCGACGTCGTCGCGGTCAACGATCTCGGCCCGGTCGAGACCAACGCGCATCTGCTGCGCTTCGACAGCGTGCATGGCCGCTTTCCGCATGAGGTGACGGTTGACGGCGACCAGATCATCGTCGGCAAGGAAAAATTCAAGGTCACCGCGATCAAGGATCCGACACAACTGCCCTGGAAGGAGCTTGGCATCGACATCGCGCTCGAATGCACCGGCATCTTCACCGCCCGCGACAAGGCCGTCGCCCATCTGACCGCCGGTGCCAAGCGCGTTCTCGTCTCCGCTCCGGCGGAGGGCGCCGATCTCACCGTCGTCTATGGCATCAATCACGACAAGCTGACCAAGGACCACATCGTCATCTCAAACGCCTCCTGCACCACCAACTGCCTGGCGCCGCTGGCGGCCGTGCTGAATGAGGCGGTCGGCATCGAGAAGGGCATGATGACGACGATCCATTCCTACACCGGCGACCAGCCGACGCTGGACACCATGCACAAGGACCTCTACCGCGCCCGCGCCGCCGCGCTGTCGCAGATTCCGACCTCGACCGGTGCTGCCAAGGCCATCGGCCTGGTACTGCCCGAACTCAAGGGCAAGCTCGACGGCATCTCCATCCGCGTGCCGACCCCGAACGTCTCGCTCGTCGATTTCAAGTTTATCGCCAAGCGGCCGACCACCGTCCAGGAGATCAATGACGCGGTGATCGCCGCCTCGAACGGCAAGCTGAAGGGCATCCTCGCCGTTACCCGTCACCCCAATGTTTCGATCGACTTCAACCATGATCCGCATTCCTCGATCGTGGCGCTCGACCAGACCAAGGTCATGGACGGCAACTTCGTTTCGGTGCTGTCGTGGTACGACAATGAGTGGGGCTTTTCCAACCGCATGGGCGATACCGCCGTCGCCTTCGGCAAGACCATCGCCTGATCGCAGAGCCAGCTTCTCGACTTGGAGACGCCCGGCTCAGTCCGGGCGTTTTTCATTGCAGCACGAACCGCCGAGGCACGCTCCGCTGCTCGGGGGTGCCAAAACTTTCGACGATCGGCAGCGTGGGGCAAAAAGCCACGCTGCTGCCTTGCAGCGGCCATGTCTTCGCCCCACTCTCCCGTGATGCCGTAGCATATCGACTAGGGGCGACCAACGAATGGAGCATGGTATCTATCTTGTGACGCTCGTTGGCGCAGCACTTGTCGTTGCCGCCGCGTTTTCAAGCCTGATCGCCTTCCGTTTCGGCGCCCCTCTCCTGCTGCTGTTTCTCTGCATCGGCCTCGCCACCGGAACCGACGGTCTCGGCATCCATTTCGACAATGCCCGAGTTGCTTATTTTGCCGGCTCATTGGCGCTGGCGGTCATCCTTTTCGATTCCGGCTTCGGCACGCCGCTCAACGCCTTGCGGCAGGCGGCCGGGCCGGCGCTGTCGCTGGCCACATTCGGCGTCCTTTTGACCACCGGGCTCTTCGGCGCCGCCGCCTATTATCTGCTCGACCTGACCTGGCTGGAATCCTTCCTGCTCGGTGCCGCCGTCGCCTCGACCGACGCCGCGGCGGTGTTCTTCCTGCTGCGCGCCGGCGAGATCAATTTGCGCGAGCGCGTGCGGTCCACGCTCGAGGTGGAATCCGGCACAAATGACCCGATCGCCATCTTCCTGACCATCACGCTGGTCGAGGTCATCGCCGGCAATACCCACCCCGAGGCCAAGGTGCTGGTCACCGATCTTGCCGTCGGCTTCCTTGTCAACATGGGGCTCGGCGCGGTCATCGGCATTCTCGGCGGCATGGCCATTGTGCGCCTTGTCGATCGCCTCAATCTCGATCACGGCCTGCTGCCGATCTTCGTGCTGACGCTGTCGCTTATGGTGTTCGCTGCCGCCGGTGCCGTCGGCGGCTCCGGCTTCCTGGCGGTCTATCTCGCAGGCCTGATTGCCGGCAATTCCGATATCCGGGCCGTGACCATCCTCAAGCGCTTCCAGGACGGCATGTCGTGGCTGGCGCAGATCATCATGTTCCTGATCCTCGGCCTGTTCGCGACGCCTTCACAATTTCCGGCGATCCTGGTGCCGGCAGTGCTGCTCGGCCTGTTCCTGGTATTTGTGGCACGGCCAATCGCCGTCTGGCTCTGCCTGGTGCCGTTCCGTCTGCCACGCCCGGAAGTCGCCTTCGTCTCGTGGGTTGGCCTGCGCGGTGCCGTGTCGATCCTGCTTGCCATCACGCCGCTGCTCGGCGGTCTTGAGAACGGCCGCCTCATCTTCAACACTGCCTTCATCATCGTGCTGGTCTCGCTGATCATCCAGGGATGGACCGTCGGGCCGCTGGCGCGCCGTCTCGGCCTTATCGTGCCGGCCCGCCTGGGACCGCTCGACAAGGTCGAATTGGAACTGCCGGGCTCCGCCCATCATGAGCTTCTCGCCTACCGCGTGTCACCTGGCAGCCCGGTGGCGCGCGGCGAACGCATTCCGCGCTGGGCGCGGCCGTCGCTGGTGCTGCGCGACGGACGCTCGATGCGCTTCCAGGATATGGGCCGGCTCGCGGCCGGCGACCATGTCTACATCTTCGTGCCGGACCGCTATCCGCGCCTGCTCGACAAGCTGTTCGCCAGCCGTGCCGTGGTCGATCCCGAGGACGCGGATTTCTTCGGCGCCTTCGCCGTCGATCCGTCACGCCCCGCCGAGGAACTGGAAACCGCCTACGCGCCGGGCCTGACCGAAGCGGAACGCAAGCTCAGCATTGGCGACCTGGTCACTACGCGGCTCGGCGGCCACGCCGAATATGCCGACCGCGTGCTGCTCGGTCCAATCGAGCTGATCGTCCGCGACGTCGACGACAAGGGCAGGATCACCGGCCTTGGCCTGTCCTTTGAGCCGACCGCGCCGGTGGCGCGCGTTCCGGTGTTTCTCAGCGCCGGCGAAATCCGCGACCGCATCGCCGCCTTCATCCGCAACCGGCGCAAGCCGGCCGAGGCGCGGGCGGTCGAGGCGGCGGCCGAGATGGAACCGGTTCCGCAGCCCGTGGTGGAAAAGACAACTGGCGAAGGCTGACCGCTGTCCACCCGAGCCGCGGAACCCTGCCGCGAGGCTGAAGAATGGCTCGGCAACTGGTGTGGCGGGTCCATGTGGTCCGACATCGCCGGAAATGATCCCGTTCGGCCGGTTGCGAGGACGTTCGGCCGATCAGTCGCCAATTCTCCGGCGCGCCATAGGGGCGCGCTTAATTGTTGCGGGCCGCTACGAACTGCGCCGCTTGTTTCAGAAGCGCAGCTTGCTCGCCAAAAGGTTCGAGCAACGCATGAGCCTGGTCAACGAGGCCATGGAGCTGGCCCCGCGCCCAGTCCGGTCCGTGCAGCGCGACCAGCGTCGCCTTGCCGGCCGCGGCATCCTTGCCGGTCGCCTTGCCCATCTGATGCGCGTCGGCGGTCAGGTCGAGCAGATCGTCGGCAAGCTGAAAGGCAAGCCCGATCGCCGAGCCGAACTCGGCCAGCCTTTCGCGGTCGCCCGACGGCGCGCCGGCAAGGATAGCGCCCGCTTCGCAGGCAAAGCGGATCAGCGCACCGGTTTTCATCGCCTGAAGCCGGATGATGCCGGCCTCGTCCGGCCGGCTTTGTTCGGCTTCGAGATCGAGCATCTGGCCGCCGACCATGCTTCCCGCCCCGGCGGCGCGGGCCAGTGCCAGCACCAGCGTTGTCCTGCGCTCGGCCGGCAGCATTGTCGCCTCGTCGGCAAGGATGTCGAAGGCAAGTGTCAGCAAGGCGTCGCCCGCAAGAATGGCGGTCGCCTCATCGAAAGCCCTGTGCACGGTCGGCTGGCCGCGGCGCAAATCGTCGTCGTCCATGGCCGGCAGATCGTCATGGATGAGCGAATAGCAGTGCACGCATTCGAGCGCCGCCGCGACGCGCAGCGCCGCCTCGCCGTCGGCTGAAAACAGTGCAGCACTTTCCATGACCAGGAAGGGACGCAGTCGTTTGCCGCCGTTCAGCACGCCATGTCGCATTGCCGCCATCAGGCGTTCGGGCCGCGCGACCTCGCCCGAAAGCGTCCGTCCGTCGAGCAACCGCCTCAGCAGCGCCTCGAGCGGAACTGCCCGGGCAATAAGTGCAGCTTCGAACGCCATTTGGTCGTCTTTCGTCATGGTCGGGAGCGGTAGCCGACACTCAGACATTGCGCAAGAAGCCAAGCGCCATTATGCCGGGGGCAGGGAGTAGCGCGGACTGGGTGGCTTGGCGGAACCGATCGTCGATCACGAAACCGAAGGGTTGGACATGGCGAGACCGAGACGCGGCAGCCGCATCGGTCTTCAACGCTGGGTCCGGCGCGGCATTGCCGTCGCCGTCGTGCTGGCGCTGGTGCCGGTGGTGCTGACCTTCCTGTATCTGCCGTCATTCGTGCATCCGGTGTCGACATTGATGCTGAAGGACCTGGCGACGTTTTCCGGCTACGATCGGCGCTGGGTTTCCATCGACGATGTCGCGCCGGTGCTGGCATATTCGGTAATCATGTCGGAGGACGGGCAGTTCTGTTTCCATCGCGGCGTCGATCTGGGCGAGTTGCGCGGCGTCGTCGACGATGCGCTCGCCGGCGAGATGACACGTGGCGCCTCGACCATCACCATGCAGACGGTAAAGAATCTTTATCTATGGTCGCGGCCGTTGGGCTCGGTCCGTAAGGTCGTCGAACTGCCGCTGGCCGTCTATTTCGATGCGGTGCTGTCGAAACGGCGGATCATGGAGATCTACCTCAACATCGCCGAATGGGGACCGGGCATCTACGGCATCGAGGCCGCCGCCCAGCATCATTTCGGCGTCTCGGCAAAACAGCTGTCGCGCCGGCAGGCAGCGCTGCTTGCCGTCACCTTGCCGAATCCGATCGTGCGCAATCCGGCGAAGCCCGGGCCGGGACTGAGGCGGCTTGCCGCGTTGATCGAACGGCGCGCCGGCCGCGCCGGCGCCTATGTCGGTTGCCTGCGATAGTGTCAAAAAAAAACACGGCGACGCTGGCCAAAACGCCGTCGGGCGTGTATAGGCACCCGACTTTCTCAGATTCCGGCCCCTGATGTGGCCCTTTCACGAGGGCCGCCGGGGCGTTTTGACCATGTAGTGGAGCATATCCATGGCCGTTCCGAAACGAAAAACCTCTCCGTCGAAGCGCGGCATGCGCCGTTCTGCCGACGCACTGAAGGCCCCGACCTATGTCGAGGACAAGAACTCCGGCGAGATGCGCCGTCCGCACCATATCGACCTGAAGACCGGCATGTATCGCGGTCGCCAGGTTCTGGAGCCGAAGGAAAGCTGATAGAGCTTTCGACGGTTTATTGGGTTGCGAAGCGACCGGCCATTGGCCGGTCTTTTTGCGTTTGCGACAACTGATCGTATCAGCCGGGCCTGACATTGTTGTTTCACGCCGTCTTTGTCCGTGTTTATCGGCCGCACGAAAATTCTTGACGGCGAACGCCGGGCGCACTCTACAAAGATCAGTCCAACCGGAGCCGCCACATGTTCGGTGCCATCCCGCTGCTGATCGTGCCTTTCATCCTCTACAATCTTGGGCTTCTGGGAATATTCGGCAGCGGCGACGATCCGTGGGCCACCGAAATGTTTTCGGTCCGGATGATGTCGGGTGGCGTGTTCTCGATGACCCTCGGCGACCTCATCGTGCTGATCGCACTGATCTTCTTGTTCGTCGAAGTGGTGAAGTCGACGCGCACGACAAGTGCCTCGATCATGGACCATCTTTTGTCGACCTTCGTCTTTGTGGCCTATCTGGTCGAGTTCCTGCTGGTGAAGGGCGCCGCCCATTCTGTCTTCTTCACACTGATGGTCATAGCGCTGATCGACGTGCTGGCCGGCTTTTCGGTGTCAATGCGGTCGGCCACCCGCGACATCAATATGAATTAAGGATCCCGGCTCAGCCCGGGTCAGCGGTGAAGCCAGCCGCCTCGAGCCGGCGATGGCTGCCGTTTCATCATTGTCGAACGTGTCGCCGGAAATACCGATGGCGCCGATGATCGTGCCGGCGTTGTCGCGCATCAGCACGCCGCGCGCGCGCGCCCGACACGTCGGAGCCGCCGGCGATCAGATGCGGGCGCTCCTTGGCGAAAGCTTCCACCCGGCGCGGGCCCATGCCGATAGCGAGCGCGCCATAGGCCTTGCCGGCCGACATTTGCGGACGCAGGAACGAGGCGCCGTCCTGACGCTGGAACGCGACCAGATGGGCGCCGGCGTCGAGCACCGAGACGCCAAGCGGCCTGAGCTTGAGCTAGGCACCCTTGGCAAAGGCGGCGGCGTTGATTTCAAGGGCTTTGTCGAGCGTCAGTGCGGTCATGGCCGTCTCCTGAACGCGCCAGTTATCAGCCGTCAGAACAGACTCCGAGTGAACTGTTTCGCGTGCGGAAGGAAGCATGGATTCTGGGAGCGCCGGCCTATTTCTTCTTGGCCCGAGGCTTCTTCACCGGGGCCGGAGGCGCATTGGCCAGGTCTTCCGCTTCCTTGGCGAGGCGCAGCGCCCGCAGCTTGTTGGTCTTGGCTTGGCGAGCGTCGCTCTCGGCGACATATTCCGCCATCGCCTTCTGGCGAACCGTGGCTGCCTCTTCCTGTTTCTTGAAACGCAAATCGGCCCGCGCACGGGCAGTGTCCTTAGAGTTCTCGACCAAGAGCGTTATCCAATCCGTAAATTATCTTCAGTCCCTTGATAGCAGAGCCAGCCCGCAATTGGGAAAATAAGTTGGTCATGGCGCCGGGTCGCAGCCGACTCGCTCCGCCTTGCGGGCGACGACCGCATCGTATCCGGCCTGCAAAGTCGCGCGGACGGTGGGTCCAGATGGGGCGGGAGACGCACCCAGATGCTCGTGGCGCAACTCGTTCATGAACTTGTCCCACATCGGCGGGCCGCCTTTTTCCAGAAGCTCGGCACGGATAGAGAGCTCTTCGCTGACCGGCAGCCAGACGCGACCCCAGGCGCCGAGATGCGCCAGGATCGGCACCAGCGTAATCGCCATTTCGGTCAGGCTGTAGATCGCTTTTTGCTTATGGGAGGGATCGTCCGCCTTGGTCAGCATGCCGAGCTCCTTCAGCCTCTTCAGCCGGTCGGCGAGGATGTTGGAGGCGATGCCCTCCACCGAGCCGTTGAGCAGTTCGCGAAAGTGGCGTCTGCCGCCGAAGATGATGTCGCGAAGGATGATCAGGCTCCACCGGTCACCGAACACTTCGAGCGACAGGTTGATGGGGCATCCGGACCGACGATCGATGTTCATGCGAATCTCCAAAACCGGTTGCATTATCGTATCGGTTTTAATATCGTGCAACTGATTGCAAAATGCAATCGGATTGGAAGCCCAGGGAGGAAAGCCATGAAAAACGCCGAACACCCCGAAATCGCATCCCAGACGTTCGGCGATCCGGCCCATCCGGCGGTGTTGTTGATCATGGGCGCGATGGCTTCCATGCTTTGGTGGCCCGAAGCGTTTTGCCGGAAGCTGGCCGGCGAGGGTCGCTTCGTGATCCGCTATGACAATCGCGATACCGGCCGTTCGACCAAGTACGCGCCGGGCGAGCCGCCTTATACATTTGACGACATGGCGGACGATGCTATCCGCGTCCTTGACGACCATGGAATCCGAAAGGCGCATGTGGTCGGCATGTCGATGGGCGGCATGATCGCGCAGCTTGTTGCGTTGAAATACCCGTCGCGTGTCACTTCGCTGACGGTGATCAGCAGCTCGCCCCTGGGCATCGATACGTCGCATCTGCCCGGAACCACCGAGGCCCATAGGAACCACTCGGCCGAAGGCGCCAAGGTCGACTGGGCGGACCGGGGCCAAGTGGTCGATTTCATCGTCAAGGACGCGCATGCGCTCACCGGTGCGGCGCACTCTTTCGACGAGCAGCGAACACGGGCTTTCGTCGAACAGGATTATGACCGGTCCGGCGGTTTTCTAAGTGCGACCAATCATTTCATGCTCAAGAGTGGCGAAGATGGGAGCGGCGAGCACTGGACGGGTCGGCTGCCCAACATGAAAATCCCGCTCCTCGTTATCCACGGCACCGACGATCCCATCTTTCCAGTCGAGCATGGCGCCGCTCTTGCCGACGCGGTCGCCGGTGCAAGGCTGCTCCGGATCGAGGGCGGCGGCCACGAGCTGCATCCCGACGACTGGGCCGCGATCATCGATGCCATCGTCACCCACAGCCAGGCCAAATAGTACCGAGCCGACCTCGACATCGAATTTCCGCGAGACGAACCCCCTGAGGAACGACAACAATGTCCCTGATTATGCACCTTCATCCACTGGCCTCCTTCTGCTGGAAGCCGCTGATCGCGCTCTATGAGAACGGCACGCCATTCACATCGGTCGTTGTCGATCTCGGCAATGAACAATCGCGCGCGGCGTTTCTGAAATTGTGGCCGCTCGGCAAGATGCCGGTGCTGCGCGATGAAGCGCTTGACCGGACCGTGCCGGAATCGACGATCGTCATCGAATATCTCAACGCGTATTATCCTGGGCCGGTCGAACTGATCCCCGCCGATCTCGATCTCGCTCGCCAGACGCGGCTCGCCGACCGCTTCTATGACTTCTACGTCCAGGAACCGATGCAGAAGATCGTTGGCGACCGGCTGCGGCCGGAGGGCAAGACCGATCCGTTCGGCGTCGAGCAGGCCCGCGCCCAGCTGCGCAGCTCCTACGCCATCATTGAACAGGACATGCGGTCGAGGACATGGGCGGTGGGTGCGAGCTTCACCATGGCCGACTGCGCTGCCGCCCCCGCGCTGTTCTACGCCAATAAGGTCGAGCCTTTCGGAGACGAATATCCTGCGGTCAGGCGCTATCACGACCGGTTGCTGCAACGCCCCTCGGTTGCCCGTGTGATCGAGGAAGCACAGCCGTATCTCAAGCTCTTCCCCTACAACAATGGCTAGAGTGGTTCATCGTTTCACGGAAACGCCGAACCGCTCTATCTCTTCCGGACGGAAAACCGTTTCACACTTTTCCTGGAATTGCTCTAGGCCCGATGCTGCCTAGTTGCTCGACGCGCTGACGATGCCTCTCAGCTTCCGGGTGAACCGAGCTGCTCCGCATCCCAGAACTGGTCAAGCCAGATGTTGAGCTTCAGGAAGCCGGCATTGCTGACCGTATAGACGCGCCTGGTGCCTTCCGGCTTGGCGTTGACCAACCCCGCATCAAGCAGCACCTTCAGGTGCTGCGAAACGGCCGGGCGGGACACCGGCAAGCCGGATGCCAATTCGTTGACGGTCTTCGGTCCGCGCCGGAGCTCTTCCAAGAGATGGCGCCGGTTGGGATCGGCAATCGCCATGAAGGCGTCGGAAAGCATCATGCCTTATTTGTGGGGCAAAGCGCCTCGAATCTCAACTGTCGGCTTCAGCTTTTCTACGCGGGTCGAGCCGCAACGCTTCCGGCGTCACCGAGCGATCGGCGGGCTGGGTCTTGAAGGCATCGCGGCCTTCGATCGGCACCGGCGCGCGACGGCTGATGCGCAGCAGCGTATAGCCAGCCAGGCTGAGATGCGCGAGCGCAGTGGCCAGGAACAGCCCCTCAGGGCGCATCCAGCCCATCAGGCCGGCGGCCACCAGCGGACCGATCATCGTGCCGAAGCCATAAAGCAGCAGCAGGCCGCCCGACACTTTGACGAAGTCCTCCGATCGCGCATGGTCATTGGCATGCGCCACCGCGATCGAATAGAGCGTGTAGGCGAAGGCGCCGTAGGCGGCGGTGCAGACGATGACGAAGACGCCGGAGCGCGGTTCGAACAGGAAGATGGCGATGGCAAACAGCGCAGCGCCGCAGGCCGCGCCCGCCAGCACGAAACGACGATCCGTCATGTCGGAGAGCCGCCCGGCCGGAAGCTGCATGGCGGCGCCGGCGATGACCACGAGGCTCATCATCAGCGCGATCTCGGCTGTCGAGATGCCGATGCGCGCTCCATAGACGGCACCAAGTGTACCCCAGGCGCCGTTGGCGATGCCGATCAGCACGCAAGCGATCGCCGACACCGGCGAATTGACGTAGAGCCCCTTGACGTCAAGCGACACGTCCTGCAGCGGCTTGGGGTGAGACGCCGTCGAGACCGCTGTCGGGATCAGCGACAGGCAGAACAGAATGCCGGTGATCATGAACAGCGACGCCGATCTCACATCGCCGCCGGCAACGATCATCTGACCGCCCATGATCGAGGCATAGGTGACCATCATGTAGAGGCCGAAGACGGTGCCGCGGTTTTCGTTGGTGGCCTTCTCGTTGAGCCAGCTTTCGATGACCATGAAGGCGCCGGCCATGGTGAAGCCGGTGAAGGCGCGCAGCAGGATCCAGGTATATTCGTCGATGATCAGGCCGGTGAGCAATGCGACGATCGCTCCCGATGCGGCAAAGGCGCCGAAAGCCCTGACATGACCGGCGCGGCGCACGATGCGTGGCGCAAAGAAGCAGCCGGTGACGAAGCCGCCGGCCCAAGCCGTGCCCATCAGGCCGAGCGATGCCGTCGAGAAGCCCTCCACCTGGCCGCGCAGCGGCAACAGCAGACCGTGCAGTCCGGATGCCGCCAACAGGAACGCGGTGCCGCGCAGCAGCGAGAGGATCGGTCTGTAGCTTGCGAACATTTTTCAATCCGGCTGGGGTTTAGGGCACAAGTCTGGAGACAGCGGCATTCGGGCTTTTCGGCGGCGTGCCCGAGCTTTTGGAATTGCCCGCAGTAACTACCCGCGGCGAAACAGCGCCTCTGCCGCCGACTTGGTCGAGCCCTTGGTCTTGAGCTCGGCTTCCAGCCGGGCGATCTCGTCGCGCAGGATGCCGATCCGTTCGGACAATTCATCGACGGAAAGCAGCGACAGATCCTGCCCGATCTCGTGCGGGCGCGCTTTCTTCTTGGGTTCGTCGTCGAAGATCGCCATCGTCGCTCCTCCGTGATTGCCCATTTGCCTGATTTGCCAATGAGCATACATAGGGCAAGGGTATGGATGCAAATGGCGGGCAAGAGCTGGCACGAGAAACCGGCGGAGCACGACGGGAAAGTTCATGGCGAACGCACAGAAAATTCCGGCGAAGATGATGGCGATCGCCATATCGGAACCGGGCGGGCCGCGGGTGCTGAAACCGGAAACCCGCGACGTACCGGTTCCCGGTTCCGGCGAGATCCTGATCCGGGTGCGGGCCGCCGGCGTCAACCGGCCGGACGTGCAACAGCGCAAGGGCGCCTATCCGCCACCGCCGGGAGCGTCGGATCTGCCGGGGCTGGAGGCGGCAGGCGAAGTAGCTGCCCTTGGTGACGAGATATCGCGCTGGCGCGTCGGCGACCGGGTCTGTGCGCTGACGGCGGGCGGCGGCTATGCCGAATATGTCAGAGTGCACGCCGGCAGCGTGCTGCCGCTGCCCGCCGGCTTTACCTACACCGAAGCGGCGGCGCTGCCGGAAAACTACTTCACTGTTTGGCACAATGTCTTCGAGCGCGGCGGCCTGAAGAGCGGCGAGACCCTTCTCGTGCATGGCGGCTCGTCGGGTATCGGCACCACGGCGATCCAGCTTGCTGCCGCTTTCGGCGCCTATGTCGTCACCACCGCCGGCAGCAAGGAGAAATGCGACGCCTGCCTCAAGCTCGGCGCCGACCGGGCGATCAACTACCGCGAGGAGGACTTCGTCGCCGCAGTCAAGGAGGCAACCGGCGGCAAGGGTGCCAATGTCATCCTCGACATGGTCGGCGGCGACTATGTGGCGCGAAACTATGAGGCTGCAGCCATGGAAGGCCGCATCGTCCAGATCGCGACGCAGGGCGGGGCAGTGGCGAGCGCCGATTTCTTCAAGATCATGGCCAAGCGGCTCGTGCACACAGGATCGCTGCTCAGGCCACGCACCGTGGAGTTCAAGGCGGCAGTTGCGGCTGCGCTCGAGGCGCAGGTTTGGCCGCTGCTCGGCACGCGCAAGGTTGCGCCGGTGATGGATACGATCTTCCCGCTCAAGGAAGCGTGGCGGGCGCATGAGCGGATGGAGGAGGGTGAGCACATCGGCAAGATTGTGCTCGATGTCGCCTGACGGCCCGCAAACAGGCTGAACGAAAGCTTATGGTGCAATGCAACAAACGCATTGCGGCCATGCAAAAGCGTCTGTTCAATTTTTCATCGCCGATGCCTATTTACGCGGCATCAAAACGATGGAGGACTATCATGAACCCGATCCGCGCTTTCCGTAACTGGCGCATGTACAACGAAACCGTGCGCGAACTGAACCGGCTGAATGCTCGTCAGCTCAACGACCTCGGCATCAACCGCGGCGACATCGAGAGAATCGCCCGCAAAGGGCTTTGATCTCGAGCACGATCCCGCTCGAAGACCGGGCGCCGCTTTTCGGCAACGCCGAGCCGCGGTTCGGGATCAAGCTTTAGAAGCCAGAGCCGCAGCAGACGGATTTCCGTCGCCGGTTCCGAGCCCGCCCGACCTTGGTCTGGCGGGCTTTGTCTTTTTGAAGCTTTCGACTGCATGGCGTCATCTGCCGACCCTTCGCGGTCTGCTGGTCGCGCTGCCGTGCCGTCCTTGACGCGCGCCTGCCAAAAACATTGCGAAACGGCGAGCGAGCGGTTATATAGACCGCGATTTTCCCATTTTGGTGGCTCTAAACCACCGCCCGCGCGGGAACGCGGG
Organism: Mesorhizobium sp. M0018; assembly: GCF_040323955.1. Lineage (NCBI taxonomy): Bacteria > Pseudomonadati > Pseudomonadota > Alphaproteobacteria > Hyphomicrobiales > Phyllobacteriaceae > Mesorhizobium > Mesorhizobium sp. M0018. The sequence continues at coordinate 190,267 of NZ_JAMYVL010000005.1, forward strand.
CGAACGAGAAGGATTTTTGTAATGGCCAATACGCTGCTGATGCCAAAGGCGACCGCCGTCTGGCTGGTTGACAACACAGCGCTTTCCTTCGAGCAGATTGCGCAGTTCTGCGGACTGCATCCGCTTGAGGTCAAGGCGATCGCCGACGGCGAGTCGGCGCAAGGCATCAAGGGCATGGACCCGATCATGACCGGCCAGCTCACTCGCGACGAGATCGCGCGCGCCGAGAAGGACGCCAACCACCGGCTGAAGCTCTCCGATCCCAAGGTGCGGGTGCCGGAATCCAAACGCAAGGGTCCGCGCTACACGCCGCTGTCGAAGCGCCAGGACCGGCCCAACGCCATCCTCTGGCTGGTGCGCAACCATCCCGAGCTCAAGGATGCGCAGATTGCCCGCCTTGTCGGCACAACGAAGTCGACGATCGACCAGATTCGCGACAGAAAGCACTGGAACTCCGCCAATCTCCAGCCTATGGATCCGGTGACGCTCGGCCTGACGTCGCAGATCGACCTCGATATGGAAATCAACCGCGCCTCGCGCGGCCGCGAGCAGGCGCAGCCGGTCGGCGATACGCTGCTGCCGGCCGCCTTGACCGAACGGCTGGTGCCGGCGCCCGAAAAGCCGAAGGACGAGGACCGCGAACTTGACGCCAACGCCGTCTTCGCCAAGCTTTCGGCGCTGAAGTCGAAGGACAAGGACGCCGACGAAGAGGAATAGGTCTGGCATCCAAAACAAAAAGCCCGCTTTCAAGCGGGCTTTTTTGTGATCTTCCGTGTCAGCTTCGCGCCGCCCGGTCCGGCGCCATGCCGTAATCCTCGCTGCGCTCCACCGCGCGATAGAAATCGGCGAGCTGCTTGCCGCGCTCCGGCTTGAAGGTGCGGCCGGCGATGACCACCGTGGCGATTCGGTCGATGCGGAAAGCGCGGAAATCGCTGCGCATCTCACACCAGGCGACCAAGGTCCACACCTTGCCCCAGAACCACAGGCCGAGCGGGCGGATGTCGCGCGCGGTGCTGCGGCCGGCCTCATCCGAATAGTCGATGGTCAGCACCTGACGTTTCTCGATGGACCGCTCGATCAGGTCGATGGCTTCGCGGGCGGCATCGCTTACCACCCACATCGGCGTGTGTATCTCGGTACGGGCGATGCGGTCCTTTTCGGCGTCGGGCAACACGGCGCCTATCTTGACCAGCGCCTCGTCGGCGGCTCGCGCCATAGCCGCGCCGCCAAAGGCGCGCACCATGCGAGCGCCGGCGACCAGCGCGACGATCTCGTCACGCGTGAACATCAGCGGCGGAAGGTCGAAACCCTCCCTCATCATGTAGCCGACACCGGCCTCGCCGTCGATCGGGACGCCGGTCGACTGCAAGTCTGCGATGTCGCGATAGATCGTCCGCTCGGAAACCTCGAGCCACGTGCCCAGCTTCTGGGCGGTGACCAGACGACCACCACGCAGATGCTGCACGATCTGGAAGAGCCTGTCGGCGCGGCGCATCGTATGGTCCCTCGGCGTCTATCGTTCCAGCCCTTCGCGCTTGCGCTGCGCGGCGACGAAGGCCGCGCCGAAGGACAGTTTACTCGTTGTCGGCGTGCTTGCGTCGACCACCCGCCAGAACGGCGCAACATCGCCCAGCGCCATACCACGCTCAAGATCCTCGTTGGCGGCCTCGGCGACGGTGCGCAGATGATAGCCGATGGTGACCGGACATGTCATCTCGGCACCGTGCTCGATGGCGAGAGCGGTGCGCAAAGCGCGGATATTCATGTCCATGCCTTCGGGGATGGAGCGGATGAATGCATGGACCTGGCGAGCATCGGCTGGCCTTCGACGACGTCGCCGATGGTGCGTGGCGACGGTGTTATGCCGTTGATGCCAGGCGTGTTCAGCCTGTCGTTCCAGCTTTTCATCGATCGTCCTCTCGGCCATCCGGCTCCGGCGGCCATCGCACTATGGCACGAGCCTCCTGACACCATACTGTCAGGAGGCTTCAGCATGCCCCATTTCAGCTCGTCGCCAGGTTGCATCCAAACGCCACGCGGAAAGCTTGCCTCAATTGCCGCCATTGCGGCGGTCGCCATACATGTCCGGCCAACCAATATCCTTGCGGATGTCCGCCGGCAGGGTGTTCATGAATCGCTGGGTGCGGATCTCATTGCGGATCGTCCGGATCTTGCCGACATAGTGCTGCACGCTACGCAGAATGGTAATACCGTTCATGGCTGGTCTCCTCTCTTTCGATGCAGGCACTATCGCACACCCCTGCTGACAGCAGTCTGTCAGGAGGGTGCGTCTCTCCTGACCGGCGTTCCGATTTGTCGACCGAAGTGATCAGGCAGTGCTGAAAAGAGGCCTGCTGCACTGGAAAGACGGCGATCGCGGAGCCGCTTTGACAGCCAGCCGCGATGCTGATCAAAGGCTGCATGTCGAAACTTCTCGCACTCGTCATCATCTTCATGATGGTCATCCAGCTCATCAAGCCGCTCGGCTGGCCCGGGCTGAAGCGGCGCAGCGATTTCTGGAAGCTGGCGCTGCTGGCGATGGCGGCGATTTCGATTACGGCGGTGCTCGGGCACTGGACGTAATGCATGTCGCGCAAAAGTGTGCAGCGGTTTTGCGACAACGACATGCATAAAAACAAGAACCTGAAGCGCGTCGGATGAGGCCAATCGAATGCGACGCGCTTTAGTGCGGGCGGCCCGCTACGCGACGCCCGGTTCGTTGGCGAGCACCAGGCTGACCAGATGTTCCGCCCAGGCTCGGTAGCCGGCTTCCGAAGCGTGAAATCCATCCGATGCGAAGCCGGCATCGGCATCCGTGATCGGCAGCCGGGGCGCCGGTATGGCGCCGCGTTCGAGGCAAAGGCGCTCGCCCATCCGGTTCATTTCGACGGCGCGGATTTCGAGGATCTTGCCGAGCAGCGGCGGCATTGCCGGAGCTCGGGTGAACTCCAGCACCGGCGACCACACGACGCGCGCTTCCGGCCATTTGGCGCGCAGCGCGTAGAGCAGGCCGCCAAACTCGCGCTTGAAGCGCGGTACCGAATGAAAATTCTTGGTGTCGTTGGTACCGATGGCCAGCACGATATGCGTCCACGGATCGGCCGATAGATTGGGCAGCACATGATCGCGGATCTGGCCAGAGGTTGCCGAGTTGAAGCCGGCCGCCCGCCAGCGCACGGTGCGGCCGGTGCGTTGCGCAATCAGAACTGCCAGTTGCGCGGCCAATCCGTTTTCGGAATTGCCGATCCCTACCGAAGCGGCGGAGGAATCGCCAAGCACCAGAACCGAGATTGCTGGCGCCAGGCCAGATGCCTCGTGCATGACCGGACCTTGTGCCGGCAGCATGCGGGCGGTGCGGCGACGCACGCCAAGTCCTTGCCAGACATAAACCGGAAAGGCGAGCCAGGTGAGAAGGGTCGGAAAGCGCCGCATGGCAAGTCCCTTTTAGGGCATAGCGAACAGCACTTAGCGCATGTCGGGCCGAAGGCGAAAGACCTTGGGTGACCGCCCGTCGTCAATGGCAGCAGCTGTCCTGCATCTCGGGCGTATCCGCATATTCGTCGTGCAGCCGCACCCAGTCCACCAGGCTATGGTGGGGACCGGTTTCGTTGCGACCCTTCGGCGTCAGGTCGAGATAGTGATAGGCGCCGATCAGCGGATCGCCGCCTCTGGAGCGCGAGATAAAAGTCAGGAAGATGTCGCCTTTCTCGTCGCGATAGAACACGCTGGTGCCGGGAAGATCCTTCGATTGCCGCGCGCGCCGCTCGAAATTGTAGGTCGTGTCGCCGGCCGCGATCTGCTTGTCGGTGAATGACACCTGCATGTCGAAGTTGAAGTCCGAAGCGTACGACGACACCCAGTCGAATTTCCAGCCCATGCGCTGCTTGTAGGGCAGAAGCTCGGCCAGCGGCGCCCGCGCAACCACCACGAGCGAGACGTCGTGGTGCCTGAGATGCTGGTTGGCACCGTCGATGTGGTCGGCAAGGAACGAGCAGCCCTCGCAACGATAGTCGGCACCGGGGCCGAACATGAAATGGTAGATGATCAGCTGGCTGTTGCCGCCAAACAGGTCAGGCAGTTTCTTTGGCCCCTGCTCGGTCTCGAAGACGTAGTCCTTGCGGATCTTCAGCCACGGCAGTTCGCGGCGTTCGGCGGCGACACGATCGCGAAAGCGCGTCAATTCCTTTTCGCGCGCCAGATGCGCCTTGTGCGCCTGAAACCAGTCTTTCTGCGATACGGTCTTGTTGTTTGGCATAGGTCTGCTCCTCTTTTCACGGAGGACGATCGGCAGCGAGGAATGCCGACACAGAGCTGCATTTCAGTTGCAGGAAATTGCAGACCTTGCTGCTTTCAAACAAACCCGGGCACATGGCCCGGGTCGGAGGAACGCAACCTGAATTCCGTCAGGCGGCTTGCTCAAGGGTCGGCTGCCATTGTCCAAGCGCTGCCAGATGGTTCATGTGGGCGCGATGGGCGAAGGCAGCCTGTGCGGCGGCGACATTCGCCGCCTTGCCGCCCCACGCCTTCTGCGGAGCGGCCTGCAAGGCGCGGCCGTAGGAAAAGGTCAGCTTCCACGGATGCGGGCCAATGGCATTGATGGCGTTGAGGTTGGCGGTCGCCTCCTCGTCAGATTGTCCGCCCGAAAGGAAGGCAATGCCTCCAATAGCGGCCGGCACCGTCTCGCGGAACAGTTTTATTGTCTTCTCGGCGACTTCGTCGGGGCTGCTGACCTTGCCTGATTTCTTGCCGGCCAGCACCATGTTCGGCTTCAGGATGGTGCCTTCGAGCACGACGCGAGCCGCATAGAGCTCGGTGTACAACTTTGTCAGTGTCGCCTTGCTGATCTCGTAGCAGGTGTCGATGTCGTGGGCGCCGTCCATCAGCACCTCCGGCTCGACGATCGGCACGATGCCGGCCTCCTGGCAAAGCGCGGCGTAACGGGCGAGCGCATGGGCGTTCGAGCCGATCGAGGTGGCGGAAGGCACGCCCTTGGCAACATCGATGTCGATCACCGCGCGCCATTTGGCAAAGCGGGCGCCGAGCTTGTAATAGTCGGCAAGGCGTTCGCGCAGGCCGTCCAGGCCCTCGGTGATGGTGTCGCCGGGAAAGCCGGCCAGCGGCTTGGCGCCGGCGTCGACCTTGATGCCGGGGATAGCGCCTGATGCCTTGATGATGTCGACCAGCGGTGTGCCGTCGGCGGCCTTCTGGTGAATGGTCTCGTCGTAGAGGATGACGCCGGAAATGTACTTGGTCATTGCATCGCTGGCGCGGAACATCATCTCGCGATAGTCGCGGCGGCTGTCGGCGGTCGACTCGACGCCGATGACGTCGAAGCGCTTCTTGATGGTGCCGGAGCTCTCGTCGGCAGCCAGCAGGCCCTTGCCATTGGCCACAATCGCGGCGGCAATGTCCTCGAGACGTTCGCTCATCGTGCTTCTCCTGAAAGAATTGATCCGTGCCCAGCAGACCACCAGAGCAGCGCAGGTTCAAGTCGAACAATTTCGCCGGGTAGGCGCGAATCGATTGAAAGTCGCGGGCGCCCTCTTTCGCGCTGTTATTGCTGCCGCGCTCAGCGCTTCAAGATGTCGACGCCGGGCAAGGGCTTGCCTTCCATCCACTCCAGGAAAGCGCCGCCAGCCGTCGAGACATAGGTGAAGTCGTCGGCTACGCCGGCATGGTTGAGCGCCGCCACCGTATCGCCGCCGCCGGCGACCGAGATCAGTCTGCCGGCCCTGGTGCGAGCTGCCGCGTGCCTGGCCGTCGCCACCGTTGCGTGGTCGAATGGCTCGATCTCGAAGGCGCCGAGCGGCCCGTTCCAGACCAGCGTCGCGGCGCGGTCGATCCATTCGGCAATGGTTTTCACGGTCTTTGCGCCGACGTCGAGGATCATGCCGTCGGCCGGCACGTCTGCTATGGCGACGGTCTCGCTGGCGGCGCCGGCCTTGAACTCCCTGGCGACAACGCCGTCGGCGGGCAGGATGATGGCGCAGCCGGCCTCGGCCGCCTCGATCATGATCTGCTTGGCGGTGGTCGCGAGATCACGCTCGCACAAGGATTTCCCGACGTCGGTGCCGCGTGCCGCGAGAAACGTGTTGGCCATGCCGCCGCCGATGACCAGCGCATCGACCTTCTTCACCAGGTTCATCAACAGGTCGATCTTGGTCGAGACCTTGGCCCCGCCGACGATGGCGACAACCGGGCGGACGGGATTTCCAAGACCCTTTTCCAACGCGTCGAGCTCGGCCTGCATGGTGCGGCCGGCGAAGGAAGGCTGCACATGCGCCAACCCTTCCGTCGACGAGTGGGCGCGGTGCGCAGCGGAGAAGGCGTCGTTGACGAAAATGTCGCCGTTGGCGGCGAGCTTTTCGGTGAAGGCCGGATCGTTCTGCTCCTCGCCCTTATGGAAGCGGGTGTTCTCGAGCAGCAGCACGTCGCCATTATTCATGGCAGCAATGGCATTTCCCGCCTTGTCGCCGATGCAGTCGGCGGCAAAGCCAACCGGGCGGCCGAGCACTTCCGCCGTCGCCTTGGCGATCGGCTCGAGCGAGAATTCCGCCGCCGGTCCATCCTTCGGCCGGCCGAAATGGGCAAGCAGGATGACCTTGGCGCCCTTGCCGGAGAGCTCGGCAATGGTCGGCGCAATGCGCTCGATGCGGGTGGCGTCGGTGACCTTGCCCTCGGCGACGGGAACGTTGAGGTCGACACGTACCAGCACACGCTTGCCGCTGATATTGCCGATGTCGTCCAGTGTCTTGAAGCCGGCCATGCTGATCCCTTTCGCGAAAAATCGCGGGGACCTTACCCCGCATCGACGACGATGCAAGACCTGCCTAACGGTTCACCGAAAATATGATTCACGTATCGAGGACGAAGTGCCCACGGGGAGCGAGATGGGCAGCAATGGCGCAAAACGCTCCGACATATGGCTTTACCGGTTGCGTACCACGATGCAGGCGCCGCCGACGCTTTGCAGCTTGTCGCAGATCGTGTCGGCCTTGGCTCTGCTATCGGCGCCGATCCGCACGGCATAGATGCCGCGCCTGCCGATCGGTGTGCGGACCCGGCTGACCACCGGATCGTGGCCGGCAAGCAGTGCCGGGAACCGGCTTTTCACTCTTAGCCACTGGTTGAGCGCCGCGGCGCGGCGGAAATTGCCCGCCACCTGCACGCCCCACGGCTTGATGTTGATCGACGACATCGGCACGGTTCTGGACATGATCACCGGCAGCTCGCGGCAAGCGGCAGCGAAACTCGCCTTCTTGTCGAGCGGCCGGATGACGCCGGCATACGCGGCATCGGTGAACTTGTCGGCCGGCTCGCCCATGACGTCCAGGACGTAGCTTTCGGTCTCCAACGGGAGGAATCCGCCGGAATTCAGCCAGCGCGTCACCCGGCTCTCGCCAGCATTGTAGGCTGCGGCGGCAAGGCCGAGATTGCCGAAACCGGATTTCATTTCGGCAAGGTATTTTGCCGAGGCCGGGATTGCCTGTTCGATGTCGAAGGAATTGGCGAGCCCGCGCATCTTGGCGGTACCCGGCATGAATTGGGCGATACCCTCGGCGCCGACGGGGCTGACCGCATTGGGATCGAAACGGCTTTCCTTCCAGATCAGCCGGGCAAAGAAATCCCGGGGCAGGCCGTTCTGGTCGGCATGCGTCTCGATCAGGTTGCAAACCTGGTCGATCAGCTTCTTTTTGGCGGGCCGTGGTGGATCGGCCTGAACGGCTGTCGCCCAGATCAGCCCGCAAATGACAACCAGCGCCGCGCCCAGCAAACGCCGCATCGAACTACTCCGCCGCGGCTTTGCCGTGTTGCCCAAACCGCCGTTCGATGTAGTCGGCGACCATCTTCTCGAAATCCGCGGCAATCGATGGGCCGCGCAGCGTCGCCGCCTTCTTGCCGTCGACGAATACCGGGGCGGTCGGTATCTCGCCGGTGCCGGGCAGCGAAATGCCGATATCGGCATGTTTGGATTCGCCCGGACCGTTGACGATGCAACCCATCACCGCGACTTTGAGGTTCTCGACGCCGGGATATTGTTCGCGCCACACCGGCATGTTCTTGCGCAGGTCGGCCTGGATGTTCTGGGCAAGCTCCTGGAACACGGTCGAGGTCGTGCGGCCGCAGCCCGGGCAGGCAGCGACGATCGGCACGAACTGCCGGAAGCCCATGGTCTGCAACAGCTCCTGCGATACCTGCACCTCGCGCGTGCGGTCGCCGTTCGGCTCCGGCGTCAGCGAGATGCGGATTGTGTCGCCGATGCCTTGCTGGAGCAGGATGCCCATGGCCGCGGACGAGGCGACGATGCCTTTCGAGCCCATGCCGGCCTCCGTCAGGCCGAGGTGCAGCGCATGGTCGGATCGGGTGGCAAGCTCGGTGTAGACGGCGATCAGATCCTGCACGCCGCTGACCTTGGCCGACAGGATGATTTTCTCGCGCGCAAGGCCGATCTCTTCGGCCATTCCGGCCGACAGGATCGCCGATTGCACGATTGCCTCGCGCGTCACTTCCTGCGCCGTCAGCGGAAAGCCCTGGGCCTGGTTGTCGTCCATCAGCCGGGTCAGCAGCTCCTGGTCAAGCGAACCCCAATTGACGCCGATGCGCACCGGTTTGTCGTATTTGATCGCCATCTCGACGATCGCCGCGAACTGCCGGTCTTTCTTGTCCTTGAACCCGACATTGCCGGGATTGATACGGTATTTGGCCAGTGCCTCGGCACAGGCCGGGTGGTCGGCCAGGAGCTTGTGGCCGATATAGTGGAAATCGCCGACCAGCGGCACGTCGATGCCGAGCCGTTCCAGCCGCTCGCGGATGGCCGGTACGGCCGCAGCGCTTTCGTCGCGATCGACGGTTATGCGCACGATCTCGGAGCCGGCACGATGCAGCGCCGCCACCTGCGCGACCGTCTGGTCGACATCGGCCGTGTCGGTGTTGGTCATCGACTGGACGACGACCGGCGCGCCGCCGCCGACCATCACGCCGCCGACACCGACACCGACCGACCTGCGGCGTGGGAAGGGTGAGGAAAAATATCCGGTCATGCCGGCTGCCTTTAATCTTGAAGGTCCGGGCATGAGGTGGAGGAGCAAAGATGGCTTGTCAATGGCGACTGGCGCGCAGGCCCAGCAAATCGGAAACAACAAGACGGCAGCTTGCCGCAAATCCACGAACGTTTCCGGTAGCATAGCGATGCCACCGGAAAGATCGCGCGCCGGGCGGCGCTTCTAGTCCTGGAAGGGCTTCAGTGCGTCGTCGGTTTCGCCTTCAGTTTTTCAATCTCGTCCTTGAGCGCCAGCTTGCGCCGCTTGAGATTCACGATTTCGAGGTCGTCTACCGATGGATGGGTCATCGCATCATCGATTTCGCGTTCGATGTCGCCGTGTTTCCGCTGCAGCTCATCAAGATGGGATGCAAGAGACATGATTGGTTCTCCCTTTCATGGTTTCCTCGGATTGCAGCCGTCATGGCACGTCCACCGCAGGCTCGCTTCTATGACGGCATAATGACAGTGTGCCACCATCGCGCACCGATGTCGAATGCTGCGTGGTAGCATTCCACGCCAATATGAAATGTGATATGGGCTGCGCGCCGGTGCAAGAAGACCCGGTCCCGCCCAATCAGGCCCATAGTTTGGGCGCCGCAGACGTGCAGACGGTAAAAATGTCCGATCAGGAACAGGCAGATATCCGCCTCGAATATTCCCGGCTGAAGCAGGAACACGCCGATTTCGACGCCGCCATCAATGCGATGATCGCGATGAATTGCGACCCGCTGCAGATCCAGCGCATGAAGAAAAAGAAGCTCTTCCTTAAGGACAGGCTGATGGCGCTGGAAGACAAGATCATTCCAGACATTATCGCTTGAACGGACGCCGGCGCTGGCCTGCTGGAAAGGCGGCCTATGCCGCGATCGAAAGCCGCGCGGCGCGCTCGAGCAACAGCTCTATCAGGTCATCGGTCTTTTCGGTCGAGGTATCGATGGGAACCACCAGGCACATCGTCGCCTCGACCCTGCCCGGCGCTGAAAAGACCGGCGCGGCCAGGCATTTCGTGTAGGCATCGACAAGGCCGGAGGTGACGCAGTAGCCGGCCGACTTGGCTACGGCGATGTCGTCTATGAAATCGTCGAGCTGCAATCTGCGGCCGTCCGGCAGCACGAGATCGTCCTCGGAGACCATATCCTCAATCGCCGCCCTGTCGAAGCCGGCGAGGAGCAGTCGCCCGGAAGCTGTCCAGGGGAGCGGTATTTGCAGACCCGTCGCCGAGCTGATCCGGAATGGCCTCGTTCCCGGGCTTGAATGGACAATGGTGTAGCGGCCGCTTTGCAGCATGCACAACTCCGAGGTCTCGCCGGTCTCGCGCGACAGATGGTCGACTTCCTGGCGCCCTCGCCTGAGCAGGTCGTTGCCCCGCACATAGTCCATTCCGTAGAGATAGAGCTTCTTTCCGAAATAGACCCGATTGCCGTCTCCGGCCATTTCCAGCAGGCCTGCGTCGACCAGCGAGCGCACCAGCGTATAAGTCGTCGAACGCGGCGCGTTTACCCCCTTGGCAAGATCGCCGATGCCGATCGCGCGCTGGGTCGCGTGAAGAAACTCCAGAATCTGGAGAACCCGGTTGAGGCCCTTCTCCCGAGAGCCCGAGTTCTTGTCTTCGTCCAGACCGGCGTCCGGTCGAGCGGCCAAGGCATTACCTTCTTGCATTATCGATTCCTGATGTTAATCTGTCTTGTACAGAGTACAGGCGTCTCTTGTAAGGGACAATGGCGTCAGTTGCAACCGATGCCTGTACTGCTGCTCCAAAGGGGAACACAACACGAAAGGAGGTCGCCGTGAACGACACATCCAAAAGGCGTGAATTTCTGAAACTGGGAATGGCCGGGCTTGCAACGGCCGGAGTGATGAGCGCCGCTACCGCGGTCGACGTTCAGAAAGCGGCGGCCCAGGCAGCGCCGGACAGCCTGCTGCGCACCGTCCTCGAGCGCGGCAAGGTGATCGTCGGCACCGGCAGCACCAATGCGCCCTGGCATTTCGAGAACGACGCCGGCGAACTGGTGGGCATGGACATCACCATGGGTCGCATTCTCGCCAAGGGGCTTTTCGACGATCCGACCAAAGTGGAATTCGTCATGCAGGATCCGGCTCAGCGCATTCCGAACGTGACCACCAACAAGGTCGACATCACCATCCAGTTCATGACCATGACCGCCCAGCGCTCGCAGCTGATCCACTTCTCCCGACCCTACTACGTCGAAGGCATCGCCTTGCTGACCCTTCCGAACGCCGAAAACAAGACCTTCGACCAGCTGCTTGCCGGCGGTTCGGCGACGCGGATTTCCATCCTGCAAAATGTCGATGCCGAGGCTAACGTGCATATCGTTCTGCCGGAGTCGCAGGTGATGCAGATAGACACGCAGGCCAACGTGCTGCAGGCCTTGGAATCGAAGCGCGTCGACGCCGCCGCGGTCGATCTGTCAACGGTACGCTGGCTCGCCTCGCGCAATCCGGATAAGTACTTCGATGCCGGCAAGAGCTGGTTCTCGATGCTTTATGGTGCCGCGCTGCGGCAGGGCGACCTCGACTGGCTGACCTTCGTCAACCAGACCTTCACCATCGCCATGTTCGGCCATGAAACGGCACTCTACGACGCTGCGTTCAAGGATTATTTCGGACAGGAGCCGCCGGCGCGCCATCCCGGTTTCCCGGTCATTTGATGCAAGCAGGCGGAAGGACAACGTCCTTCCGCCTTCTCTCATCACAGCCCTCCATGACGAGGACGCATGGGTTATACTCTCAACTTCAACCTTATCTGGCGGCATTTCGACAAGCTCTGGGGCGGACTGCTGTTAAGCCTCGAACTGGCCGTCATCTCGATCGCGATCGGCATCGTCATCGGGCTCGTTCTGGCGGTCTGGTACGTGTCGGCCGGACGTGCGGTGCGGACCATCATCGCGGGGTATGTCGAGTTCATCCGCAACGTGCCGCTGATCCTGCTCGTCTATCTCGTCTTCTACGGTTTGCCGACGGTGGTCGACATTGCCTACAGCGCGCAAACCTCATTCATTGCCACACTGTCGCTCTACAGCGGCGCCTACCTGGTCGAGGTGTTTCGCTCGGGGCTCGAGGCGGTGCCGCGCGGTCAGCTCGACGCCGGCAAGGCAATCGGCCTGACGCCATGGCAAAGGCTGCTCGATGTGCGCCTGCCGACGATGCTGCGCATAACCCTGCCGGCGCTTTCCAACACATTCATATCGCTCTTCAAGGATACGTCCGTGGCGTCGGTCATCTCGGTACCCGAACTCACCTATGGCGCCCAGTGGATCAACTTCAACACGTTCCGCATTGTCGAAGTCTATCTGGTGGTGACGGCAATGTACCTGTTGACCGGCTACACGCTGCTTTTCGCGCTGCGGCTCGTCGAGCGCCGGTTCAAGGCGGCGCGCTGACATGCTGAGCCAGATCATCTACGCCTTGCCGTTCCTCGCCGAAGGCTTTGCCGTAACCTTGTGGGTGTCGCTGCTGGTCGTGGTGTTATCGCTCATCGCCGGCGTGCTGATGGGTGTCGGCCTTGTCTATGGTCCTGTTCCGCTGCGCTGGGCAGTGCGCATCTTCAGCGACACCATCCGCGGCATTCCGATCCTGGTGCTGATCTTCTTCGTCTATTACGGCCTGCCCGCGGTGGGGCTGCATCTGGAATCCTTTTGGGCGGCCGTGTTCGCCCTCACCCTCTTCAAGACCGCACAGGTGGTCGAATATCTCAGGGGCGCCGTCGGCTCGATTCCCAAGGGTCAGTCCGAGGCGGCGCTGGCGATCGGACTGACCTTTCGCCAGCGGCTGGCCTACGTCATTTTTCCGCAGGCGTTCAGGCGTTTCCTGCCACCCTGGATCAATGGCGTCACCGACGCGGTAAAGGGTAGCGCGCTGGTCTCGCTGCTCGGCATCACCGACCTCATGCAGGCTATCAACCAGGTCATCGGCCGCACCTATGAGGCGATGCCGCTCTACATTCTCGGTGCGCTCGTCTACTTCGCCGTCAACTACGCCCTCTCCTTGGCCAGCCGGCGCCTGGAGCGGCGTTTCTCCTTCATCCGGGAATAGCACGATGTCCAATGCCTCGCACCAGAATCCGGCACTTCTCGATGTCACCGAGGTTTCCAAAGCCTTTGGATCCGTCGAGGTCCTGCGCTCCGTCAGCCTGCAAGTGACACGCGGCGAGGTCGTGACTGTCATCGGCCCCTCCGGCAGCGGCAAGACCACGCTGCTGCGCTGCGTCAACTTCCTGGAGAGCTACGACAGCGGCTCGATCCGTATCGACGGCAAAGAAGTCGGCTATCGCGAGACGGGAACGCGCCCGCGACGCAGCGAGCGCGACCTGGCGGCGATGCGAGCCGAGACCGGAATGGTGTTCCAGAGCTTCAATCTGTTTCCGCACTTGACTGCGGCCGGCAACATCATGCTTGGCCTGCGCAAGGTGCGCGGCAAGAGCAATGCCGAGGCCCGCACCATTGCCGAGCACTGGCTCGGCCGCGTGGGCCTCGCCCACAAAGCCGACAGTCTGCCGGCCGAGCTGTCCGGCGGCCAGCAGCAGCGCGTCGGCATCGCCCGCGCCGTGGCGATGGAGCCGAAGATATTGCTTCTCGACGAGATAACCTCGGCACTCGACCCCGAACTGGTTGGCGAGGTGCTCGAGGTCGTGCGCAGCCTCGCCGAAGACGGCATGACGATGCTGATGGTCACGCACGAAATGGCTTTTGCACGCGACGCATCGAGCCGCATCGTTTTCATGGCGGATGGCGGCGTCAGTGCCGTCGGACCACCCGCCGAGATTCTGGCGGCGGGGTTCGACAATGAACGTCTTCGCAGTTTCCTGGCGCGGTTTCGCGCCTCGCATTTTTGACATCAGACGGCGAAAGCCGTCGCAAGGAGCTTTTATGACGCCTTACATCCGGCTCGCGGAATTGGGCCTGACACTGCCCGAGCCGCCGAAGCCCATCGCCAACTTCGTCACCTATGCCGAGAGCGGACGGCTGATCTTCCTCTCCGGCCAGGGGCCGTTGCGCGCCGATGGCGCGCTCTGCACCGGCAAGGTCGGCGAGGATGTCAGCGTTGAAGAGGCCTACGGGCATGCGCGTCTGACCGGCCTGAACCTGCTCGCCGTCATGCATGCGGCGGCCGGCGACCTCGGCCGCATCGTGCGCGTCGTCAAGCTGCTTGGCTTTGTCAATGCGACGCCGACATTCAGCGAGCACCCCAAGGTGGTGAACGGCTGTTCCGATCTTTTCGCGGCCGTCTTTGATACGCTTGGCGGACATGCCCGTTCCGCGATCGGTGTCGGCTCGCTGCCGGGCAACATCACAGTTGAAATCGAGGCGGTCGTCGAGATCGCCGCCTGAAATCTTAAACAGGATCTACAGAGATGACGACCTATGCCGCTGACCGTTCCAACACGACAATCCGCGAACGACTTGGCCTTCGCCCAATCATCAATGTCTCCGGCACGATGACGGCACTCGGTGCTTCGATCATCGTGCCAGAAGCGATTGCCGCAATGTCGGAAATGGCCTCGCAATGGGTCGAGATGGACGATCTGCAGCGCGCCGCAAGTAGGGTGATTGCACGCCTTACCGGCGGCGAGGCCGGCTTCATCACCGCATGCTGCGCCAGCGGCATAACAATGGCAATTGCCGGCGCGATGACCGGGACCAGCCTTCTTGCGATCGAGCGGCTGCCGGACGACACCGAGGGCCTCAAATCGGAGGTCATCGTTCAGCTTGGTCACATCGTCAATTACGGCGCGCCGATCGACCAGTCGATCCGGCTTGCCGGAGCCAAGGCAGTGCCTGCCGGCACGGTCAGCGTCACCCAGGATTATCATGTTGCCGAGGCGATCCGGGACCGGACGGCGGCAGCCCTCTACGTCGTTGCGCACCACACCGTGCAATACGGCATGCTCTCGCTTGAGGAGTTCTGCGAGATTTGCCACGCCAAGGGCGTGCCGGTGATCGTCGACGCCGCCTCGGAATACGATTTGCGTGGCTTTCTGGCGCGCGGCGCCGACATTGTTGTCTACAGCGGGCACAAATTTCTCTCAGGGCCGACAAGCGGCATCGTTGCCGGCCGCAAGGATCTGGTACGGGCCGCCTATCTCCAGAACCGCGGCGTTGCGCGCGCCATGAAGGTCGGCAAGGAGAGCATTGCCGGCACCATGGCGGCCCTGGAAGCCTGGGAGCGGCGCGACCATGCCGGCATTCGCCAGCGGGAAGAAGCCGCACTGCATCTGTGGCAAACCGCATTGCAGGACCTGCCTGGCATCGAGGCACGTATCATTCCAGATCCGACCGGAAATCCTCTCGACCGCCTGCAGGTGTTTGTTGCGCCGGAAAGCCGCTTCACCGCCGCCGGCCTCGCCTCGGCGCTTGCGGCGGGTTCGCCGCCCGTGATCGTGCGCAACCACGAGGTCGAGCGCGGTCACTTCTTCCTTGATCCGTGCAATCTCCATCCCGGCGAGGCGGAGATCGTTGCCGAACGCCTGCGGGCGGTATTGAGTGCTGCCGATCGGCCCACCGATGCGATGAAACCCGCTCGCAAGCAGTCCGCCGGAGCGCTGCGCTGGCCGGACTAGACATCGCCAGAGCGTGGTCGAGCCAGTGCCTTCCAGCACCGGCTTCGCATCGGGCCAGTGCGCCATCACGGCAGTGTGAATGAACTTTTAGTCTTCGGGCGGAATAAACCACCCCGCCCATTGGTCTCCCAAACAGACGCCATTTCCGGCGTGCAGGAGACCGGTATGATCCACCACCACGACAATGAAGCTGACGGCATCAGCCGCCGTCATGCACTGGAATGCATGATCTGGGCCGGCACGGGAGTGCTGTGGACAATTTCGGCCGGCGTGCCGGTCTCGCTCAGCCTGCTCGGTGCGTCGCAAGCCGCCGAGGCCTTGGCCACCGGCTTCACTTTCCTCCAGATCTCCGACAGCCACATCGGCTTCGACAAGGCTGCCAACCCGCACGCCATCGACACGCTGAAGGAGGCCATCGGCAAGATCCAGGCGTTGCCGCAAAAGCCCGCTTTCATGATCCACACCGGCGACATCACCCATTTGTCGAAAGCCGCGCAGTTCGACAACGCTGCCCAGATCATCGGCGGCGCAGGCTTCGACGTGCATTATGTGCCCGGTGAGCACGACCTGATCGATGACGGCAATGGCCAGGCCTATCTCGACCGCTACGGCAAGGGCACCAAGGGCGCTGGCTGGTATTCGTTCGACCAGAACGGCGTCCATTTCATCGGGCTGGTCAACGTCGTCAACCTGAAGGCTGGCGGGCTGGGCAATCTCGGCGCCGACCAGTTGGCATGGTTGGCCGATGATCTGAAGGCGGTCACCGCCTCGACGCCAATCGTCGTCTTTGCCCATATCCCGCTATGGGCTGTTTATCCCGAATGGGGCTGGGGCACCGACGACGCGGCGCAGGCCTTGGCGCTGCTCAAGCGCTTCGGCTCTGTCACCGTACTCAACGGCCATATCCACCAGATCATGCAGAAGGTCGAAGGCAACGTTACCTTTCATACCGCGCGCTCGACCGCTTTCCCGCAACCGGCGCCGGGCACCGCAGCCTCACCCGGGCCGATGACGGTACCTGCCGGCCAGTTGCGCAGCCTGCTCGGCACAAGCAGCGTGACAGTCAAGCAAGGCGGGCAGGACCTCGCCATCATCGACAGCACGCTGGCCTGAGGGGAAATGCGATGATCCGCTTCCCATCCCGCGTCTTGGTCGTATCCCCTGTCACGTTCGGTTTGGCGGCGATCCTGATAATGGTTGCCATGCCACTGAACGCAGCAGGCCAGCCAATGGTCAAGATCGAGAACTTTGCCTTCACGCCGGCGGTGCTGACGGTAAAGCAGGGCACTACCGTGACCTTCGAGAATGACGACGACATCCCGCATCTGGTGGTCGCCAACGATGCCTCGTTTCGCTCCAAGGCGCTTGACACCGGTGACACATACGCCTTCACCTTCACCAAAGTGGGCGACTATGCCTATTTCTGCGGGCTTCACCCGCACATGCAGGGCAGGATCACCGTCGCTCCATGAGGATTTTCGGAAGGTTCTGCCCGGGATGCCGGGCGATGCGACGGTGTTGAACCAAGAGGCCGCGACCGAGCGCTTTCGCGAGGTGGTTCTGCCTCATCTCGCGGATGCGCTTGCGCTTGCCCGCTGGCTGACCGGCAACGCCGCCGACGCGGAGGATGTGGTGCAGGAGGCCTGTTTGAAGGCGCATGCGGGCATCGCCGGCTATGCCGGCGGCAATGCGCGCGCCTGGCTGCTGGCGATCGTGCGCAACGCCTCTTACTCCTGGCTGGCGCGCAACCGGCCGCGCAGTATCGTCGCCGTCGGCGACCTGAGCGACCTCGATGACATGACGGCTGCATATGGCGCCGGCCTGCCGGATACGGATAGTCCTGAGGCAAGCCTGATCGCCAAGGCCGACACGGCCGCACTCGAGGCGGCGATCGCCGCGCTGCCGCACCAATTTCGCGAGACTGTGGTGCTGCGCGACATCAACGGCCTCAGCTATCGCGAGATCGCGACGCTGCTTGGCGTGCCGCTAGGCACGGTGATGTCGCGGCTGGCGAGAGCGCGCGGTCTGCTGATATCCCAACTTGGGAGGGCGCCATGAGCGCGCACAACGATGGACTGCCCGATGACCCGGCGGGCGTGGAACTGATGATCCATGCCTTGGTCGATGGCGAGCTCGACGCAGCGGCAGCATTGGCGGTCGAGCGGCGCATTGCCGCCGATCCGGCGCTCGCGGCCGAGCATGCCCGCATCGTGGCGCTGCAGTCCGCTGTCGGCAGGCTGGCGCTGCCACAGGTCAGCGACGCCCTCAATGCGCGCATCGCGGCGATCGGCGCGACTGGCGAGGCACAGGCTCGGCCGGCGCCGACGCGGCCGCCGCAAACCGTGCCAACCCACATGCGGCCAACCCAAACGCGGCCGGGCCGCTTCGGCGCGTTCGACTGGCGCGCAATGGCGGCATCGATCCTCGTCACCGCCGTGCTGGCCAGCGGCGTGACGCAATGGGTGATGCTCAGCGGGGCGCCCGACAGCTTTGCCGCCGCAGTCGCCAGCGGCCATCGCCGCAGCCTGCTGGCAGCCAGCCCCGTGGACGTCGTCTCGTCGGACCGGCACACGGTCAAACCCTGGCTGGATGGCAGGGTCGGCCTGTCGCCGCCGGCACCTGACCTTGCCAGTGACGGCTTCGCGTTGCTCGGCGGCCGGGTCGAGGTGATCGCCGACCAGCCAGTGCCGGCACTGGTCTACAGGCACCGCGAGCACCTGATCACTCTCGTCGCGGCGCCCGAGGAAACCGGCTCGACAACCGCGCCGGTCGATCTTTCTACCGGTGGCTTCTCGCTGGTGCACTGGAGCGACAGCGCCTTTTCCTATTGGGCGATTTCCGATACCGAACGGCCTGAACTTGACGACTTCGTCAACCGCTTCCGAGCAGCGGCCGCCCGATGACAGACCGACCCTGTCCATGTGCGTAGCCACGGAGACGGCACAAGCGGCTTTGCCGTTTCCAGCCATCCTTGCGGCTCCCCTCGATTTCAGCTAATGCGCGCTTTTGCCGCCGGAGAGCAGAAGCTTGGACGATCACCGCGCCGACGTCGCCATCATCATGGGCAGCCAGTCCGACTGGGCGACGATGCGCCACGCCGCCGAAACGCTGGAGGCGCTTGGAATTCCGCACAAGCGGCTGATCGTCTCGGCCCACCGCACGCCCGACCGGCTCTATGACTTCGCCAAGGGCGCCAAGGCGGCCGGCTACAAGGTGATCATCGCCGGTGCCGGCGGTGCGGCGCATCTGCCCGGCATGACGGCGGCGATGACGCCGCTGCCGGTGTTCGGCGTGCCGGTGGAATCAAAGACGCTGTCGGGCCAGGACTCGCTGCTATCAATCGTGCAGATGCCGGCCGGCATTCCGGTCGGCACTTTGGCCATCGGCAAGGCCGGCGCTGCCAATGCTGCCCTTCTGGCCGCCGCGGTGTTGGCGCTGAGCGACGAAAAGCTCGCCGCCCGGCTGGATAGCTGGCGCGCCGCGCAGACCGCCAAGGTGGCCGCCGAGCCCACGGACGCGCCGTGAGCCTGCCGGCGGGATCGAGCATCGGCATCATCGGCGGCGGCCAGCTTGGCCGCATGCTGGCGATGGCCGCGGCCCGCCTCGGCTACCGCATCGTCGTGCTGGAGCCGCAGCCGGATTGCCCGGCGGCACAGGTTGCCAACCGGCAGATCGTCGCCGCCTATGACGACGCGGCCGCGCTTAGCGAGCTGGCTGCGGCCAGTGCCGTCGTTACTTATGAATTCGAGAACGTACCGGTCGCGGCCGCCGCGGCACTTGCCTCTACGGTGCCGGTCTATCCGCCGGCACGCGCACTGGAAGTGGCGCAGGACCGGCTGGCGGAAAAGAAATTCCTCAACGGCATCGGCATACCGACCGCCGATTTCAGCCCCGTCGACAATGACGAGGAACTGACGGCTGCGCTGAAAAAGTTCAACGGCAGCGGCATATTGAAGACGCGCCGCATGGGCTATGACGGCAAGGGCCAGCGTGTCTTCCGCAACATGGAAACAGGCGGCTTTGCCGGCACTTGCGAGGCGATGGGCAACGTGCCGTTGATCCTGGAATCCTTCGTCACCTTCGAGCGCGAGATTTCGGTGATCGCCGCGCGCGGCAGCGACGGCTCGCTCGCCGCCTACGATCCAGCGTGGAATGTCCATCGCAACGGTATTCTTCACAGCTCGACACTGCCGGCCGGAGTAAAATCCGAGACGGCGGCTGCGGCTCAAACGGCGGCGGCGGAGATCCTTGCAGCGCTCGACTATGTCGGCGTCATCGGCGTCGAATTCTTTGTCCTTGCCGACGGTTCGCTGTTGGCCAACGAGATAGCGCCGCGCGTCCACAATTCCGGCCACTGGACGGAGGCCGCCTGCACCATCTCGCAATTCGAGCAGCACATCCGCGCCGTCGCGGGCCTGCCGCTGGGAAATCCCGCCCGGCAGTTCGACTGCGTCATGGAAAACCTGATCGGCGACGATGTCAGGCGCGTTCCTGAGCTGCTCGCCGAGCCCGATCTGATGCTGCACCTCTATGGCAAGGCCGAGGCGCGGCCCGGCCGCAAGATGGGCCATTTTACGCGCGTGAGCCGCCGCAGCTAGAGCATGATCCCGAACCGAAGGTCCGCGCTAGCGAAAAGTGGAATCCGGATTTCGGAAAAGATCATGCTCAAACACAAAGTTAGAACCTACGCTTACTGGATTTCGCCGCTCTCGTCCTCGTCGGGGCTGGCGCAGCTAACATCGCCTTCCGCGCAGGTCGAATCGGCGGTGAGCTGCTTGGTGCGATCGTCGGTCAGCCGCGTCAGGCATTCCGATATCAGCATCGGATAGATCGAGCCGCCTTCGCTGTCCGCGGCCGAATAGCTGCATTCCGCGTCGCGAAAAGCGATCCAGGCGCGCTGCGCCGTCTGCAACAGCTTCCTGGCTTTTGCGTCAGTTCCGCCGATGAGATCCTGGTAGGCCTTGTTGAGCTTGGCGTCGGCGGATTTGTAGTCCGCGTCGGCGCAGATGTTCATCATCTGCTGGCTGTCGTCGTTGCGGTCGCATTCCTGGGCATAGGCAACAGAACCTGCCGCGAGGACGACAAGACAGGCGGACACAAGAATTCGGCGCATGACGATCTCCAATTCGCAACCGCATCATTCCAGCCGTCTCAAGCTTGCGCAACGCCAGTGGCGGATATTTGATGATACGAAACGGTCCGTATCGTTTAGGCAACGCGCTTGCGGTTGACACGGGCAACGCTCCTCGTCTATGAGCCACGCACAGTTCAAAGGCGCGTCTGTGGGCGCGCCTTAATAATTCGGCCCGTGACCGGGCCCAGACCGACGGGCAAGACCATGAAAATCAAGAATTCGCTCAAGGCGTTGAAGGCGCGTCACCGCGACAACCAGCTGGTTCGTCGCAAGGGCCGCGTCTACATCATCAACAAGACCGCGCCGCGCTACAAGGCGCGCCAGGGTTGAGTTTTCGACGGAGGCTGCGCGCCTCCGTTCGCATGATACGACTCTCACGCTAAATTCAGTTTGACGATCCGGCGTCGGGGGCTAGATTCCCGCGATGCGGATTCTTTTTGCATTTTTCACGGCTTTCCTCGTTTCCGGCGCTGTCTCGCTGCCGGCGTGGGCTGAAGATCCGACCACAACTCCGCCGACAGCACCTCCGGTCGTCAAGACGAAACAGGCGCGGCTCGATCAGCTGTTTGCCGATCTCAAGCGCGAACGCAATGAAAAGGCGGCCGAGCGCATCGCCGGACGCATCGGCAGCGAGTGGTCCCAGTCGGGCAGCGCCTCTATCGACCTGATGATGCAATGGTCGCAGAAGGCGATCGAAACCCAGAAATTCGATGTTGCACTCGATTTCCTCGATCAGGTGGTGACTTTGCAGCCGACCTATGCGGAAGGCTGGAACCGGCGCGCCACTGTTCATTTCATGATGAAGAACTACGGGAAGTCGATGGCGGACATCGACCGCACCCTGCAGCTCGAACCACGCCATTTCGGCGCGCTTTCGGGCCTGGCTCAGATCATGGCCGAAACCGGCCACAAGCAGTCGGCACTTGAGGCCTGGCAGCGCGTGCTCGGCATCTACCCAATGATGCGCAGCGCCCAGGACCAGGTCGCCGCACTTTCCGAGGAGCTTGCCGGCGAAGGCATTTGAGACCAGTAAGGGAGTAGGGGGAATAGGGTAGTATGTGAGAGGTGCAGATTGCACTGTGGAACACATGCGCCCTACTCCCCTACTCCCCTACCCCCTACCCCCTACCCCCTACTCCCTACTCCCCTATAGGCCCGATCTATGCCGTTTGCTTCCGTGACGAGTTTCTCCACAAGGGCGGCGGCCGGCATCTCCCGCAGCTTCGCAACGCCCTGCCCGGCCCAAATGGGCAAGAAGTCAGCCCGCTTGCTTTCATCCTTTGCCATCGAAAGTGGCATGACCAGACTCGCCTGCAGCGGAAACGCCAACGCTGCATCTTCCTCACCAGCCATTTCCATCACAAACTGGTTGCGCACCACGCGCGCTGGGCGGCCAGTGAAGCAGCGAGTCACCGACGTGCTCTCGTCGTTGGCCGAGCGCAATGCTACGCGATAGACTGGCTGCACATTGGCTTCAGGACAGGTCAGGAAAGCCGTGCCGATCTGCACACCAGATGCACCAAGTGCAAAGCTGGCAGCAATGCCGCGACCGTCGAAGATACCGCCGGCGGCAATTACAGGCACCCGCACGGCATCAACAATCTGCGGTACGAGTGCCATAGTGCCGGCTGTGCCAATAGCAGGGTCGCCAGTGAATGTGCCGCGATGCCCACCCGCCTCGTATCCTTGGGCGATAATGGCGTCCACCCCTCCTGCCTCAAGCTGGCGCGCTTCCGAGACGGTGGTGGCCGAACACAAGACAGTACAGCCGGCCGCCTTCAACTGCTGCACAATTGCGGTGTCGGGTAGACCGAAGTGGAAGCTGACCACCTTGGGGCGCAGCTCGAGCACAATTTCGAGGCGCTCACGATCGAAGGTGGGGAAGGGCTCGCCCGGCTCGGGCACCGGTCCGAGGCCGACCTCCTCATAGCAGCCGCGAAGGCGGTCTCGCATACTTTGGGCTGCCGCATCATCGTGTATCGGCGCCGGGTGCGCAAAGAAGTTGACGTTGATCGGACGATTGGTGGCGTGCTGTGTCGCCGTGAGCTGCTCGCGGATAGCCGCCGCAGGCAGAATGCCGCATCCGAGCGAGCCAAGCGCCCCGGCATTGCTGACTGCCGCCGCCAGTTCCGGCGTGGTGATGCCGCTCATCGGAGCCTGGATTATCGGGTGCTCAATGCCGAGGAGTTCCAGAAGATCAGTGCGCATCCACATTGGATCACCCTCCTCTTTCTCCCAGGAGAGATTACCTTAACTGACTTCCAGCTCAAGATCGGATAGGGCCTTCGAACCGCTTCACGGCCGGCCACAGGCTGATGCAAGCTGGCGGAGTTCGGCGTTGATCGCAGCCCAACTGCCGTCAATGCACCGGGCTGCCGCCGCGTTTACGACGCGCCATGCAGCCGGCCTATCCGGCAGCCGCGGCCGACATTAGCGGCCGACTTCCGATCCGACATAGGCGATGCGCAGCATGTTGGTCGAGCCCGGCGTCCTCAGCGGCACGCCGGCCGTGATGATGACGCGGTCGCCCGGCTTGCCGAAACCTTCATCGAAGGCGATGCGGCAGGCGCGGTCGACCATGTCGTCGAGGTCGCTGGCGTCGGGGGAAACGACGCAATGCGTGCCCCACAACAGCGACAGCCGCCGCGCCGTGTTGAGGATCGGCGACAGCGCCACGATCGGCACTTGCGGCCGCTCGCGCGCGGCGCGCAAGCCGGTCGTGCCGGACGCGGTATAGGTGATGATCGCCGACAGCTTCAACGTCTCGGCTATTTCGCGGGCGGCGAGCGAGATCGCGTCGGCTCCGGTCGCTTCCGGTTCCGAGCGTTGCGCGTTGATAATTCCGGCATAGGTCGGGTCGGTTTCGACCTTGGTGGCGATCCGGTTCATCATCGCCACCGCCTCGACCGGATAGGCGCCGGCGGCGGACTCCGCCGAAAGCATGATCGCGTCGGCGCCTTCAAACACGGCGATCGACACGTCCGACACCTCGGCCCGCGTCGGCACCGGCGCGGTGATCATCGATTCCAGCATCTGCGTGGCGACCACCACCGGCTTGCCGGCACGGCGCGCGGCGCGGGTGATCTGCTTCTGAATGCCAGGCACGGCTTCGAGAGGCATCTCGACGCCGAGATCGCCGCGGGCGACCATCAGCGCATCCGAAAGCTCGATGATCTCGGCCAGCCGGGCGACGGCCTGCGGCTTTTCGATCTTGGCCATGATCAGTGCCCGGCCGCGTGCGATCTTGCGCGCCTCGGCCAGGTCCTCGGGCCGCTGCACGAAGGACAGCGCCACCCAGTCGACGCCGGTCGCCAGAACCGCGTCGAGATCCCGGCGGTCCTTTTCCGTCAGCGCGCCGACCGGCAGGTCGGTGTCGGGCAGGCTGACGCCCTTCTTGTCGGAAATGGTCGTGCCGGCGACGACGGTGCAGACGATCGCCTTGCCGTTGCTGCTGACCGCCTTGAGCTCGAGCTTGCCGTCGTCGATCAGCAGGCGATGACCAGCCTCGACCGAACGCAGGATTTCGGGATGCGGCAGGTAGACCCTCGTCGAATTGCCGGGCTCGGGATTGTCGTCGAGCGTGAAGGTCTGACCGACGGTCAGCACCTCTTTGCCGTTTGCGAACTTGCCGACGCGCAGCTTTGGCCCTTGCAGGTCGGCGAGAACGCCGATCGGCCGGCCGACCGCCTCCTCGACGGCACGAATGCGGCCGACAAGCGTCCGCATCAATTCATGGTCGGTGTGGCTCATATTAATGCGGAACACGTCGGCGCCGGCTTCGAACAGCTTCTTCAGCATCTCCTCGGACGAGGAGGCCGGACCGATGGTGGCGAGGATCTTGACCTTGCGGCTGCGTCTCATTGACTGTTTGTTCCCGGGGCGGCTGGAGCGCCATCCGTTGCGGGCTCGTCAGTCAGCTGGACCATCCAGCTTGCCTGCTCGCCCGTGTCATATTCCTGGAATCCGGCGCGCTGAAAGCCCCGGGCGACGCAATCGGTAACGCCGGCGATCTTGAACTCTTTTTCGGCCACGCACATGTTGATCGGGCCATCCCAGCGTCCGCCGCGCTCGGCGTCTTCTGCATAAAGATAGTAAAACCTTGATGACAACGGTCCCTCGATCAGCGTCTTGCAGCTCGATCCTTCGATGTGCCACCAGCCTTCGGTGATCCAGCCGGCTTTGGCGCGATAGCCGATGCCGACACCGACCAGGTTCTGCGTGGCGTTGCAGACCCGGAAATCGGCCCGTGCCGGCGAGGCCGAAATCACCGCGAAAAGACCCATGGCCGGTATCAGGAGCGGCATGGCCAAGGCATGGCGCACACGCAGCCTGCCGGCGAAACCCATCCTGAAACCCCTCAAGAACCACATTTGCATCTCTCAACGCCCCTTTTCGGAAAAGTCCGTACGCATGTCAACGCGCCGATCTGTCCAATTCCAATCGATTTAGAAGGCTCTGGCGCGCTTGCGGCCGCCCCTGCTCAGTTTTTTGGCAGAAACCGTGGCCAAACAACGGCATTGCGCAAGCGTTCTCTTCGTGGAATGACGATACCACCCTCCCCGAAAGCCAGCGAACAGACCTTTCCCGCCAATGACCCGATCCACAGTTTTCGCGCCTTTCGATATCGTCGAAGGCGATCGCAAGCGCGGCATGGTGCTTCTGGCCGATCACGCCCGCCGCGACCTGCCGGAGGAGTATGGCAGTCTCGGCCTGCCGGCGGCGGAGTTCGACCGCCACATCGCCTACGACATCGGCGTCGAGACTGTAACCCGCGAACTCGCAAGTCAGCTCGGCGTTCCGGCGGTGCTTGCCAATTTTTCGCGACTGCTGATCGACCCCAATCGCGGCGAAGACGATCCAACGCTGATTCGCCAGCTCTATGACGGCACCATCATCCCGGGAAATTATCCCATGGCCCCGGAGGAGCGCGAAAGACGGCTGGATCGCTTTTACCGCCCCTATCATGATGCCGTCGGCGCCATGATCGCCTCTGTGGCGCGAGCATCCGCGCAGGCACCCTTCATCTTTTCGGTGCATTCCTTCACACCGACCATGCAGGGCTTCGTGCGGCCGTGGCACGTCGGCATATTGTGGGATCTGGACGACCGCGTTGCGCGGCCGCTGATCGACATGCTCGCCGAGGACAAGAGCCTCATCGTCGGCGACAACGAACCCTATGACGGCGCACTGCGCGGCGATACCATGTTCAGGCACGCCATCGTCAACGGCTTTGCCCATGCGTTGCTCGAGGTCCGCCAGGACCTGATCGCCGACCGCAAGGGTGCCCTCGCCTGGGCCGAACGGCTGGCGCCGATCGTTGACGCGATAGACCGACGTGCCGATATACATGCGGTGAAAATATTCGGCTCGCGCACCGGGCCGGTATGATGAGGCCCAAGGGAGGCCAACATGACATGACCGAACTCAGCGAAGAACAAAAGCGCGATTTCGAAGCCGCTGCCTTCCGCCGGCTGGTCGCGCATCTGCGCGAGCATTCCGACGTGCAGAACATCGACCTGATGAACCTCGCTGGCTTCTGCCGCAACTGCCTGTCCAACTGGTACCGCGATGCGGCGCAAGCCGAAGGTGTCGAACTCAGCAAGGAACAGTCGCGCGAGATCATCTACGGCATGCCCTATGCCGAGTGGCAGGCACTGAACCAGGTCGAAGCCTCCGACGCCAAGAAGGCCGAGTTCGAGGCAAGACGCCCTAGGGATCACTAGGGGAGGACGCCGTGCCTAAGATTGACGTTGCCGACGTGGCCGGACGCAAGGGCTCATCCTATCCACCGCCGTTCGATGCACCCTGTGCCGAACGCGTGCGGCAGCGGCTAGGCAACGCAGGCGGGCTCACCGACTTCGGCATCAATCTCATGCGCCTGCCGCCGGGCAACTGGTCGAGCCAGCGCCACTGGCATTCGCACGAAGACGAATTCGTCTACGTGCTTGAAGGCGAGCTGACGCTCGTCGAAGATGCCGGCGAGACGGTGCTGCGCGCCGGTGATTGCGCGGCCTTTCCGAAAGGATCAGGCAACGGCCATCACATGATCAATAAATCGGGCGCGATGGCGATCTATCTCGAAGTCGGTTCGCGCTGGCCCGACGACGTCGCCACCTGCTCCGACATCGACATGATGAGCACCAACGCTGACGGCCGGTTTGTGCACAAGGATGGCGCGCCTTATCCCCAGCCGTAGGGATTTCGGAGTGGACCGCCGAGATGGTTGGCCGATGCGAGAGGACGTAGCGTCTGGTCCAAGCACTTTCGGCGAAGAGCGCTTGACTGTGAATTGAATCGATCTAATTTGCCGCGCAACGCCATTTCCGGACCGGATTCTACCCGATGGACGCGCAGAAAATCACGCAGATCGCGATTCGTGGACGCTGGGCAGTGGCCGGCATCTTCCTCGCCAACGGCTTCTTGACCGGCAGTTGGGCGCCGCATATCCCGGTGTTCCTGACGCGACTCGACATTTCGAAGTTCACGCTCGGCTTGCTGATTCTGTTGTTCGGTGCCGGCGCCGTCACTGCCATGACCTGGTGCGGCCATCTGATCTCGAAGCATGGCTCGCGCACGGTGCTGCGCTGGTTCGGACTTGCCGGCAGCTTCGGCCTTTTGGTTGTGGCTCTGGCCCCCAACGTGCCCCTTGCAGCCATCGCCATGTTCATCTTCGGCGGTTCGATCGGCGGCATGGACGTCGCCATGAATGCCAATGCAGTGGCAGTCGAACGGCGGCTGTCCCGTGCCATCATGTCGTCCTCGCACGGCTTCTGGAGCCTTGGCGGTTTCGCCGGCGGCGCTTTGGGCGGTTTCGCCATCCAGAACTACGGTCACCTCGCCCATGCGACAGTGGTGACGGCTCTTGCCTTTGCCGTAATCGCCGTAGCGATCCGCTACCTGATCGCCGAGGACAAGCACCCGGTCGCCGAGCACCACAAATTCGCGTTGCCGGCAAATCCGCTGGTCTATCTGGTCGGACTTATGGCGCTGCTGACGATGATCTCCGAAGGCGCGGTACTCGACTGGGCAGCGCTGTATCTCCGGCAGGAACTCGGCGCCGATCTTGCCGTCGCAGGCCTGGCCTATGCCGCCTTTTCCGGTGTCATGGCCGTCATGCGCTTCCTCGGCGATGGCGTCCGCAACCGTTTCGGTGCCGTTACGACGTTGCGCGCCTCGGCCCTTGCCGCTGCTGCCGGCATGCTGGTGGCCGGGCTGGCTCCCTCGCCTTGGCTGGCCATTGCCGCCTTTGCCTTTTGCGGCCTCGGCATTGCCAACATGGTGCCGATCATCTTTTCGGCTGGCGGCAACCAGGAAGGCATGGCGTCCGGCACAGGCATGAGCGTCGTCACCACAATGGGTTACTCAGGCATTCTGGTGGCGCCGTCGGCGATCGGCTTCGTCGCCGAGCACTCGAGCTTCGGCCCGATCTT
Source organism: Mesorhizobium sp. M0018 (assembly GCF_040323955.1). NCBI lineage: Bacteria > Pseudomonadati > Pseudomonadota > Alphaproteobacteria > Hyphomicrobiales > Phyllobacteriaceae > Mesorhizobium > Mesorhizobium sp. M0018. The sequence goes on from NZ_JAMYVL010000005.1 coordinate 218,451, forward strand.
CGTCGCACTGTCCGGGCTGCTGGTCGTCGTGCTGTTGATGGCCGGCCTCGCTCACCGCGCCGAATTCGCTGCCGAGCCTGCACCGGCTGAATAGCGCTTGAACCCTTCGTAGAGGAAATCCGCGATGCGGCGGATGCGGACGCTGGTGCGCACGTCGCGGTGCATGGCCAGCCACACCGGCAGCGTCGGCAGCGGGAGACCCGGCAGCACTGTCTCGACCAGCGGATCACGGTCGGCGAGCGGCTCCTGGCCAAAGCCGATGCCGTTTCCCGCCCGCACTGCTTCCCACAGCACGATCTGATTATCGGTCCTGAAGCGGAAGGCATTGCGGGCGAGCGGGACGCCGAACTGGGCGAAGCCGCGAATGATCTCATCGCCGCGGTCGAAGCCGACCAGATCGTGGCCGGCTAGATCGCGGGCCTCGCGCGGACGGCCACGCCGGTCGAGGTAGGATTTTGCCGCGCAGGCGCGGAGCGGAATGTCGGTCACCTTGCGCGCGACCAGTTCATTCTGCGCCGGCTTGACCATGCGAATGGCGATATCGGCGTCGCGACGCAGCAGATTCTCGACCTGGTTCGAGGCGACGATCTCGACCTCGATGCCCGGCTCCTCGGTCCCAAGCCTCGCTGTGATTTCCGGCAGCACATAGGCCGCCACCACTTCGCTGGCGGCAATGCGCACCGTACCCTCTATCGCCTCGACCGATCCCAGCGCCAGCAGCGAAAAGGCGCTCGCCTGCTCGCTCACCGCGCGACCCCGTTCAAAGAGCGTACTGCCTGCTTCCGTGAGCGCGTAGCCACGCCGCCCGCGCCGGAAGAGCGTGACGCCGAGCGCCTGTTCCAGCTCGGCGATGTGGCGGCCGAGCGTCGGCTGGCTTGCGGCAAGTTTTCGTGCGGCCGCCGACAGGCTGCCGGTCTCCGCCACCGTGACGAAACTCTTGATCAGGTTCCAGTCAATATCCATTCAAAATTGAATATCACATCGCCAATCGTAGTCAATTTCCATTCGTTTGCGGAGAGACAATATTGGGGTCGTAACGCAACACGGAGACGAACCATGACCACGATCGCAATTCTCGGCGCCAATGGCCGCCTCGGCCACACGGTGGCCAAGGCCTTCATCGATGCCGGCTACGATGTCCGTGCCATCACCCGCAGCGGCAAGGTGCCGGCCGAGCTCAAAGGCGCCACGGCGATCGCCGGCGACGCGCTCGACCGTGCTGCGCTGATCCGCGCGACCGAAGGCGTCGATATCATTTTCAACGGCCTCAACCCGCTCTACACCGACTGGAGCAAATGCCTGCCGATGGCCGAGAATGTGATGGCTGCCTGCCGGGCGAACGGCGCGCTGCATCTCTTCCCGGGCACCGTCTACAATTACGGCTCGCAGATGCCAGCGGTGATCGCCGAAGACACGCCGTTTCGCCCGACGACGGAAAAGGGCCGTATCCGCGTCGCCATGGAAGATCTGTTTCGCCGCGAGGCCGACGCGGGTCTGGTGCGCACGATCCTGTTGCGCGCTGGTGATTTCTTCGGCGGCACCGGCAGCGGATCGTGGTTCGATCTGGTTGTTGCCGCCAAGATGACCAAGGGCGTCTATACCGCCCCAGGGCCGGTCGATCTCGTGCATGAATGGGCCTATCTGCCCGACCTGGCCAAGGCCTTCGTCGGGCTGGCTGACAATCTCGACAAGCTCGGCTTCTACGAGGCGCTGAACTTTCCTGGCCATGCGGTGACCGATCTGGACATCAAGGCGGCCGCGGAGAAGGCGCTCGGACGCACGCTGAAACTGACGTCGATGCCGTGGTGGGTGCTGCGTGCCGGCGGCCCGTTCGTGGCGATGTGGCGCGAGATCGTTTCGATGTCCTATCTCCGCTTCGAGCCGCACCGGCTGGTTTCAGGCAGGCTGGAAAGCGTCATCGGTACGATCCCGCACACGCCGCTGGAAAATGCGGTGTCGGAAGCGCTCGAGGATATCGGCATCGCCACGCTCAAGACGACGCAAAAAGCTGCCTAACAACAAACCAAAAAAAGGCGGATGGCCTCACGGTCATCCGCCGCTGGTCGGGGAGGAAGGTTGCGCTCAGATCCGGCCCATCAACAGCAGCACCAGGACAACGATCAGGATGACGCCGACGATGCCGGATGGTCCGTAACCCCAGGACCGGGAATGCGGCCACGCCGGAACCGCGCCGATCAGAATAAGAATAAGGATAATGATGAGAATGGTGCTGATCGTCATCAGAAAATCCTCGCTTTGAGGTTGCAATGACGGAACAATGCAGAAGGCCGCCCATTGTTCCCGGGCGGCCTTGCTTGATCAGGACGGCGAGCCGGACTCTATTCGGCGGCCTTCGGGAAGGCGATCGCCGGTTCGGCGTCCAGATCGGCGTCCAGGCCTTTCGACGGGATTTCGGCCTTGCGACGCCCGAACAGGCGGCTGAACCAGCCCCGACGCGCACCGGGTTTGACCTTGGCGCGAGTGAACACCATCACCATCGACGGCGTCACCACCAGCGTCAGCACGGTGGCGAAGGACAGGCCGAAGACGATCGCCGAGGACAGCGAAATCCACCATTGCGTCGACGGCGCGTTGATCGTCGTCTCGTGATGGAAGATTTCGAGGCCAAGGCCGAAGGCGATCGGCAGCACGCCGAGGATCGCCGACACCGCCGTCAGCACCACCGGGCGGGCACGCTCGCGGCAGGTCTGCAGAACGGCTTCGTATTTGTCCCAGCCCTCTTCGCGCAACCGGTCATAGGTGTCGATCAGCACGATGTTGTTGTTCACCACCACCCCGGCCAGCGCGATGACACCGATGCCCGACATGACGATGCCGAATGCCTCTCCCGTCAACAGCAGCCCGAGGAACACGCCGATCGTCGCCATGACCACGCAGGACAGCACCAGCCAGACGCTGGTGAACTTGTTGAACTGCGCCAGAAGCACGATGAAGATCAGGAAGATCGCCGCACCGAAGGCTTTGCTGAGGAAGGCACCAGCCTCCGCGCTGTCCTCATTCGAACCGGCAAGCTTCCAGCGAATGCCGCTGCCGAGGTTCATGTCGGCGACAGCTTTGGTGACCTCCTGCTGGACGGCAGCCACCTGGGCGCCGGCAGCGACGTTGGCCTGGACGACGACCGTTCGCGCACCGTCGATGCGGTTGAGGATACCGACCGTCGGCTCCGGCTTGCGCACGACGAAGTTCGAGATCGGCACCGAGCCTTGCGCGGTCTGGACCCTGAGTTCGTCGAGCGTCGACAGCGTGCGCCGATCTTCGGGCAGGCGCAGTCTGATGTCGACCGCATCGTCGGCGCCGGCGGGCCGGTACTCGCTGAGCTTCAGCCCGTTGGTCACCAATTGCACGACCGTCCCGACCGCGGTCGGGCTGATGCCGTACTGGGCCGCCTTGGCGCGATCGACGTCGAGCGCCCAGTCGACGCCGGGCGGCGCCAGACCGTCGGAAATATCGATGACGCCGGGCACCTTGGCTATGCGCGCGGCGACGGCGCGGGCCTTGTCGTCAAGGCCCTTCGGATCGACGGCCGAAAGCCTGATCTGGATCGGCTTGCCGGTAGGCGGGCCGGCTTCCGGCACGCGAACCTCGACGTCGACACCGGGAATGCCGGCCATAACGCCGCGCAGTTCGTCCAGGATTGAGTTCGCCGATTTACGCTCGCGCCAGTCGACGAATTCGTACTGGATCACACCAACCACGTCTTCCGGAACATCCTGGCCGCCGCCTTGCGTCTTGCCGACACGGGTATAGACAGACTTCACGCCCGGCCAACCGAGCAGCCGATTTTCCGCGGTCTTGGTGGCCGCGTCCATTTCGGCAAGCGAAAGATTGCCGCGGGCGTGGACATAGAGCAGGCCGTAGTCAGGCTCGACATTCGGGAAGAATTCGACGCCGGCGCCGAATTTCGAATAGGCGTAGCCGACACCGAACAACAGCGCCACAGTGAGGACAAGCACGGTGATGGGATAATGCACCGCCTGCTTGACCACGGCCATGTACCAGCCGTCGCGATTGTCGTCGGGGTGATGGGCCGGCGCCTTGGCAAATATCGCGCCCAGCGTCGGCGCGAAGACCAGCGCATAGAGCATCGAGGCCGAGAGCGTCACGATCAGCGTGATCGGCATGTATTTCATGAAGTCGCCGATGATGCCCGGCCAGAACAACAGCGGCGAGAAGGCGGCAATGCGCGTCATCGTCGCCGCGATGACCGGGCCGGCCATGCGCTTGGCGGCAAGCGCGAACGCTTGCTCCTTCGGCATGCCCTCGCTCATGCGGCGCTCGGCGAATTCGGTGACGATGATGGCGTCGTCGACCAGCATGCCGACCGCCAGGATGAGGCTGAACAGCACGATCATGTTGATCGTGTAGCCCATCATTGCCAGCAACAGGATGCCGATCAGGAAGGATGATGGGATGGCCAATCCGATCAGCAGCGAGGCACGGCCAGACAGCGCGTAGAGAATGACGATGAACACCAGGATCACGGCGATCATCACGTGGTTCTGCAGGTCGCCGAGCAACTGGTTCACGAAGACCGACTTGTCTTGCGTGTAGGTGACGTGCATGCCCTCCGGCATCGTCTTGATGAAGGCGTCGGACACCTCCCTGACCTTGCCAATCGTATCGATCAGGTTGGAGCCGATGCGCTTCTTCACCTCGATGGCGATCGCCGGCTTGCCGTCGAGGCGGGTGACCGTCTCGGCGTCCTTGAATGTGGAGCGGATGGTGGCAATGTCCTTGGCCTGCACCACCGCATTGGGGCCGGCGACGACCGGAAGCGCCGCCACATCCTCTGGCGTCTCGATAAGCGACGGCACCTTGACCGCGTATTTGCCCTCGGATCCTTCGATATTGCCGGCGGCGACAAGACTGTTGGAAGCGCCGACCGCACCGATCAACTGGTCGAGCTGCAGCCCGTAGGAAGACAGCTTCATCGGATCGATAACCACTTCGACGAGGTCGTCGCGCGCACCCTGCAGCGAGCCCTCGAGCACGCCAGGCACTTCCTCGATGCGGTCGCGCAGCTCGCGCGCCGCCGCCGTCAGCACGCGCTCGGGCACCTCGCCCGACAGCGTCACGACCAGGACGGGGAACTCGGAGATGTTGACCTCGGAGACCACGGGCTCCTCAGCCGCTTGCGGCAGGTCGGCCTTGCCGTCCTGCACCTTGCTGCGTGTGTCCTGCAGCGCGGTGGCGAGGTCCGTCTGTGGCTGGAATTCGACGAGCACATAACCGCCGCCCTGGAAGGCGGCCGACCGCATCTCCTTCAGGCCCTTCAGGCTCTTCAGCTTGGCTTCCATCGGCCGCAGCAGGAGGCGTTCGGAGTCTTCCGGCGAGATGCCCTGGTAGATCAGACTGACATACATCATCGGAATCGGAACGTCGGGTTCCGCTTCCTTCGGCGTCGACTGGTAAGCGACCGCACCGGCAAGGATGAGAAAGACCAGGACCGAAATGGTCAGCCGGGCATTGCTGATTGCAAGTTTGACGATGTCCATGATTACTGCGTCCCGGCCGTCGCTTCGCCCAACAGCTTTTGAATGGTCGCCTGGTCGGCTTCGACCGGCTTGACCACTTCGCCTTCCTTCACCAGCTCCTGGCCGGCGACGATGATGCGGGCGTCGGCCGGAATGCCGCCGAGCACCAGGCCGGTCGGCGTGTCGTCGACCAGGTCGATCGGGAAGAACACGACCTTGTCGTCCTTGTCGACGGCGCGAATGCCGAGATCGCCCTTGTCGCCGAGCGTCACCACCGAGCGCGGCAGCATGACGGCGTCGGTCGGCTGGGCGCTGAGCGCAATTTCTGCCGTCATGCCGGCCGGTACGGAACCATCGGCGTTGGGGATGGCGACTTCGACGCGGAAGGTACGGGTTGCCGAAGATGCATCGCGGCTGATGTAGCGCACCGTGCCCTCGACATTCTGGCCGCTGACCAGACGCACATTTGCCTTGTCGCCGATCTTCAGATAGCCGAGATCGCGTTCGCTGACTTCGCCGCGGGCGATCACCGGATCGAGCTTCAGAATGGTCGCCACTTCGCCGCCCTGCATGACGGAACTGCCAAGCTCCACTGGCACCCGGTCGATGACGCCGTCGAAGGGCGCCTTCACCTCGTTGCGGTCGAGCTCGGCTTGCACGGCCTCCAGTTGCGACTTGGCCAGCGTCAGGTTGGAGCGGGCCGTGTCGAGCTGCAGCTTGGGCAGATTGCCGGTTTTCATCAGCCGCAGGGCAGCTGCCAGCTCTGCCTCACGTTGCACGACAAGCTGCTTGGCGTTGTCGACCGCCGAGATTTTTTCCTCGGCGGCAAGCATCAGGATCAGGTCGCCGGTCTTGACATGCTGACCCTGCTTGACCGGCAGCTTGTCGATGACGCCGGCGACGCGTGTCGCCAGGACGGCGCGCTTGTCGGCTTCGGTCAGTCCGGAAATGCGGATAGCGCGTGCATAGGTGCGCCGCGGCGGGGTTATGATCGCGACCGTGCGTAACGGCGCCTTGGGCTGTTCCGCCTCGGCAGTCCCCGGCTTGGCAGCCCCCTGTTTGCCAGTTTGGGGCTTGCCTGCGTCGGCTGCCTTGGGCTGCTCGACCTCTCCTGCCTTGGGCTTGTTGTCGGCGGACGCGCTGCCGACGGACGAGAACTCGCCTGTCGCCATCCAGCCAGCGAACCCGATGAGCACAACAATGGCTGCAAGCTTGTGAAACCTGAATTTCGGCATCGTCATTTTTTCCAGTGCGCGGGGTTCGGCCAGGCCGCATCTTCTACTTGGGGCGCGTCGCCGATATGGGTGCGCGCGAGGCCGTATTCAAATTGCCGTGATCGGCGAAGCGCGCTTCTACCTCAAAGTTGCATCGCAATATAGTCAGAAAAGTTGATGGATTGTTGCTTTGTCCGCAAAGATGCGGCCGCAGCATCGGCTGTTGATTGCCAAAACAGCGGCATGGCAGCAAGTGTCAGGATGATTGGACAGATTGCGAATGCCATCTGCTTTGCGAAGCAGCTAGGCCGGACGGCGGGCGGCCTCGGGCTGCTTGCGCGCCGCAAGAAATTCCTTGACCCGCCGGCCCGGCGCCGGCCCGCGCACCGGCTTCAAGCCGTCGTCGAGTTCGCCGGACAGATCGATCGTCGGCCGCTTGCCGACGGCGTCATAATTTTCTTCCAGCCAATCACTGGCTGCGGTGCGGCCGAGGTCGCGCAGATAGGCAAGGAACGCCCATTCGGCATTGACCTTGGACGATGCCGACAGATCCTTGAACGCTTCGTCGGCATCGATGCGGTGCATGCGGATGTCGCGATATTCGCCGTGCGGCAATCGGCCGGCGGCGATCAGTTCCTTGACGAAGGCGATCGAGCGGAATTCGCGCAACAGCCCGGCATTGAAGGTGATCTCGTCGATGCGGTTCTGGATCTCATTGGCGCTCTTCGGCGTCCCCTCGCGGACCACCGGATTGATCTGCACCAAAAGCACGTCCTCGGTGGCCGCCGTCTTGAAGAACGGGAACAGTGCCGGGTTGCCGCCAAAACCGCCATCCCAATAGGGCACGCCCTTGATCTCGACGGCACGGAACAATTGCGGCAAGCAGGCCGACGCCATCACCGTGTCGAGGTCGATCTCGCCGTCCGAGAAGACCCGCAACTGGCCGGTCTCGACATTGGTAGCGGAAATGAACAGTTCCATCGACTTGCAGGCGCGCACATTGTCGAAATCGATCTCACGTTCGACCACGTCGCGCAGCGGATTGATGGCGAGCGGATTGGCGACATAGGGCGAAAATACCCGAGACATCGTATCGAACAGGAAATAGCCGGGCGTGTTCTCGATCGACCAATTGCCCCAGGCGACGTCCCAAGGCATGCGCTGTACCGGGCTGAAGCGGCCCTTTGCCGCCACCGCACGCCAGAAATCGTCGAGCTTCCGCCGCGCGCCCTCGACACCGCCGCGGACAAAGCCGTCGGCCAGCGCCACGGCATTCATGGCGCCGGCGCTGGTGCCCGAAACCGCCGTTATGTCGAGGCGCCCGTCCTCGAGCAGCCGATCGAGCACGCCCCAGGAAAACGCCCCGTGCGAACCGCCGCCTTGCAGCGCGACATTGATCTTCTTTGGCTCTTCCGCCTTGCCATTTTTCGGCATGGCGTGGCCCTTGACCGCTGGAAGCCTCACTGAGCGGTCCAGCCGCCATCGACAGAGATGTGCGCGCCGTTGATCTGCGCCGCCGCATCCGAGCATAGGAACACCGCGGCCGCCGCAACCTGCTCGACGGTGACGAACTCCTTGGTAGGCTGCTTTTCGAGCATGACCTCACGGACCACCGTCTCGCGGTCCATCTTGTTGGCCTTCATCTGGTCGGGGATCTGCGCCTCGACCAGCGGCGTCAACACATAGCCCGGACAAATGGCATTGCAGGTGATCTTGTCGCGCGCCAGCTCCAGGGCGACAGTCTTGGTCAAGCCCAGAATGCCATGCTTGGCCGAGACATAGGCCGACTTGAACGGCGAGGCGACAAGGCCGTGGGCCGAGGCGACGTTGACGATCCGGCCGCCACCGGCCTGTTTCATCAACGGGATGGCGGCTGCGATGGTGTGGAAGGCCGATGACAGGTTAATGGCGATGATCGCATCCCACTTTTCGATCGGGAAGCTTTCCACCGGCGCGACATGCTGGATGCCGGCATTGTTGATCAGGATGTCGACCGAGCCGAATGCCTCGGCTGCCTTCGCCACCAAAGCCCGGCACTCGGCCGGCTTCGACATGTCGGCTTTGACATAGGCGGTCTTCACCTTGTGGTGCTTCGCGATCGCGTCTGCGATGGCGCGGTCGTCGGCGGTGTCGGAAAAGGAATTGACGACGACGTTGCAGCCTTCGGCCGCGAGCGCGTGGGCAATGGCCAGGCCGATGCCCGAGGTGGAACCGGTGATGATGGCGGTTTTTCTGGCGGTCAAGGCGGCTTTATTCCTTTCGAGGCGGGCTCCCGTGGAACCATGCTGCACTGCAGCATATAGGCTCTCTGTCACCCAAGAACAGCGGATGTGTGGAGCAATGACATGAAATTTTTGTCATGTAGACCTCTCTCGTCCCCTAAGAGAGGTCGTTGCCTCGTTTCGCAAAGCATGCGCTGAAAGCTCGTCAGGCGACGAGGTCCGGCACCGTCCCGATATAGCGCGACTGCGGCCGGATCAGCCGTCCGCTCGTTTGCTGCTCGCGCGCATGGGCAATCCAGCCGGCGACGCGCCCGGCAGCAAAGACATTGGTGAACGCCTCTTTCGGAAAGCCCGCCGCTTCCAGCAGGAGCGCTGTGAAGAACTCGACATTGGTCTGGAGCGAGCGCGACGGCTTGGCGATGCGGGGCACTTCGAGCGCCGCTTGCTCCACGCTTTCGGCAAACGCCAGCCGGTGGCCGGCTTCGCCCTTGGCGCCGAGCTGCCGCACCACCGCTTTCAGCACGTCGGCACGCGGATCGCGCACGCGATAGATGCGATGCCCGAAGCCCATGATGCGGCGGCCACGCGCGATCTCGCCACGCAGCCAGCCGGCGGCGTCGCCATGCGCCTCGATCGCATCCAGCATCTCGATCACCGGACCTGGCGCGCCGCCATGCAGCGGCCCCTTAAGCGCTCCGAGCCCGGCCAGCACCGCCGAAGTAAGTCCGGCCTGCGTCGAAGCGACCACGCGCGCGGCGAAGGTCGATGCGTTGAGGCCGTGGTCGCAAACCGTCACGAGATAGGCATCGAGCGCCTTCGCCAATTTAGGAGAGGCCACAATGCCGGTCAGCATCCGCAGCATGTCGGCTGCATGATCGGCCTTGCTATCGGGCGCAATCGGGCTTTCGCCGCGCTGCAAGCGCAGCAAGGCCGGCGTCAGCACGGCGGGTGCCGCAACCAGCCGCAGCGCGTCCGACAATTTGTCACCATCCGGCAGCAGGGCAATACCGGCGCGCATCGCGCTGTAGATATCGACGGATGCGAGAAACGGCAGCAAGGGTTTGATCTGCTCGAACACTTCGCTGCGCGCCCGACCGATCGCGTTCGCCAGCTCCCTGCCGTCGGGAAGATCGTCGAAAAAGCCGTCGAACAGCAGATGAACCACCTCGGCGTATTTCCAGCGGCCTGCCAGTTCGGGCAACGAATGGCCCCGGATGGTCAGGCGGCCACCAAGACCGTCGACATCGGAGAGCACCGTTTCCGCCGCCACCACATCATCGAGCCCATTCGCCATTGGTTTTCTCCTTGACCCTTTCCGGGTGGAAGATAAGGGTTGGTGACTGGACCATCAATCTTGATCAACTGAATCAATATGCCAAGGCTGACATGACGGAGTGGCTGACGCGGGACGAAGCCCTGGAGCGTCTCAAGGTGCGCGCCCAGACCCTCTATGCCTATGTCAGCCGCGGACGCATCGGCGTGCGGCCGGACCGGGCGGATCCACGCCGCAGTCAGTATCGCGCCGACGACATCGCGGCGCTGGCGAGCCGCCGGGCTCGTGGCCGAAATCCCCAGGCAATCGCCGAAAGTGCAATTGCCTGGGGTGAGCCGGCGATCGCCACCACGATCTCGACCGTTTTGCATGGCCGCCTTGTCTATCGCGGCCAGGATGCGGTTGCTCTCTGCGAGGCTGCCACGCTGGAGCAGACGGCAAACCTGCTTTGGGCATCTGACGCACCAGTGTCGTTCGTCTCGGCGAGCCGCCATGGCAACGGCGCAACTGGCCGGCCGGCTGCCTTCGCGGAATTGGCCGCGTTGGCGGCCGACGGCCGGCCTTCGCTCGGCCGCAGGGCGGCTTCGCTCAACCACGATGCGGCCGGCGCCATCGCCGCTTTGGCCCAGGTGCTCGGCGCGATTCCCGGAACTGGTCCCGTGCACGAAAGGCTGGCGCGGGGATGGTCGCTCGATGCGGCCGGCGCAGCCTTGATCCGCCGCTCGCTGGTGCTGTTGGCCGATCACGAATTGAACGCATCGACCTTCGCCGCACGGGTCGCCGCGTCCACCGGCGCACCTGTTTCGGCCTGCCTGCTTGCCGGCCTCGCCACGCTCTCCGGGCCGCGTCATGGCGGCGCCGCGGAGGCGGTCATGATCCTGGCGGAAGATGCGCAGAGATTGGGGCCGGATGCGGCTGTCGGACGCTGGCTCGGTCACGACAGGCCGCTGCCCGGATTTGGCCATCCGCTTTATCCCGACGGCGATCCGCGTGCGGAACCGTTGCTGGCCGCGATAGATGTCGATGATGGGCTGTTACGGCTTTGCGATGCGGCCTTTGCGGCAACGGGCATGCGCCCGAATGTCGATTTCGCTTTGGCCGCGCTGACGCGCGGTCTCCGTTTGCCGTCCGATGCGCCGTTCCGCCTGTTCGCGCTCGGCCGCAGCGTCGGCTGGGCCGCGCATGCCGTGGAGCAGGTGACGAGCAGCGGCCTGATCCGGCCACGCGCCCGCTACCAGGGACCGCTGCCGGAGCAGCTCTAGCCGCGCTGCTTGCGAAGTCTCAGCGGCACCTGAAGGAAGGTTCGACCCTGCACTTCGCCAGCCGGCAGTCAGGACATCGTGTCGAGCTTGCGCTGCATCGCGGCGATCTGCTCCTTCAGCTCCTGAAGGTCGTCGGGTTTTTCCGGCGTTTCCTTCCTGGCCGGTTCGGCCGGCGCCGCTGCCGGCGCCGAGCCCGCGGGCGGGAACGGCGTGAACAGCCGCATGGCGTTCTGGAACATTTCCATGTTACGCCGCGTCTGCTCCTCCAGCACCTTGATCGGCGTAGCGATCTTCATCATGTCCATCGGCGACTTGCCGAGGGCATCTTTCATCTGCTCGCGAAAGCGCTCCTGCTCCTTCGAGAAGGCCAGCATCGACTGCTCGAGAAAGCTCGGCACGATCATCTGCATCTGGTCGCCATAATAGGCGATGAGCTGACGCAGGAACGGGATCGGCAGCATGTTCTGCCCGTCCTTGTTCTCCAGCTCGAAGATGATCTGGGTCAGTACCGGATGCGTGATGTCGTCACCGGTCTTGGCGTCCTGGACAGTAAAGTCCTCGCCTCTTTTGACCATTTCAGCGAGATCCTCGAGCGTCACATAGGTGCTGGTGCCCGTATTGTAGAGACGGCGATTGGCATATTTCTTGATAACAATAGGTTCGTCTTTTGCGGCCATCTGCATCCTCCCCGGACACCGGGCAGCTTAAGTAAGCCGCCGGTAACGATTGCGCCTTTTTAAAGGATATGCGCAAAAGCGCCATGAATCCAAGCAGTTTGTGCAGTGCGGGAACATTTTATGCTGCGCAGCACGGACGGGCCGCCGTCGCAGCGACGGGCGGCATGCTTGCGGGAGTGGGACGCCATGCCCATTTCGGGTTTGACTCGGGTTGTGGAAAGGGCAAGAAAAGTCCCCGACGGCACCCGAAATCGTTCCCCGAAAGCCTGGAGAAGAACATGTCCGCTTCCAACGCCATCGTTGTCGCCAGTGCAGCGCGCACGCCCGTCGGCTCCTTCAACGGCGCCTTCGCCAACACCCCAGCCCATGAATTGGGTGCCGTCGCCGTCAGGGAAGCGCTGGTCCGTGCCGGCGTCGACGGCAAGGAGGTGGACGAGGTCATTCTCGGCCAGATTCTGACCGCGGCTCAAGGGCAGAACCCGGCGCGGCAGGCGGCAATGGCTGCCGGCGTACCGCAGGAGGCGACCTCCTGGGGCCTGAACCAGCTCTGCGGCTCGGGCTTGCGCGCCATCGCGCTCGGCATGCAGCAGATCGCCCAGGGCGACGCGAGGATCATCGTTGCCGGCGGCCAGGAATCGATGTCGATGGCTCCGCATGCACAGCATCTGCGCGGTGGCGTCAAGATGGGCGATTTCAAGCTGATCGACACCATGATCAAGGACGGCCTGACCGATGCCTTCTATGGCTATCATATGGGCAACACCGCTGAGAACGTCGCCCGCCAGTTCCAGATCACCCGCGACGACCAGGACCAGTTCGCACTGGCTTCCCAGAACAAGGCCGAGGCCGCGCAGAAAGCCGGGAAATTCAAGGACGAGATCGTTGCCTTTACAGTCAAGGGCAGGAAGGGCGACACCGTCGTCGACCAGGATGAATACATCCGCCACGGCGCGACAATCGATGCCATGACCAAGCTCAAGCCCGCCTTCGACAAGGAAGGCACGGTAACTGCTGCCAATGCTTCCGGCATCAACGACGGCGCCGCCGCCGTGGTGCTGATGACCGAAGCGGAAGCCGCAAGGCGCGGCATCACACCGCTGGTGCGCATCGTTTCCTGGGCGACCGCCGGTGTCGACCCGCAGATCATGGGGACGGGACCGATCCCCTCCTCGCGCAAGGCGCTGGCCAAGGCCGGCTGGTCGGTTGGCGACCTCGATCTGGTCGAAGCCAACGAGGCCTTTGCCGCGCAGGCCTGCGCCGTCAACAAGGACATGGGCTGGAATCCGGCCATCGTCAACGTCAATGGCGGCGCCATCGCCATCGGCCATCCGGTCGGCGCCTCGGGCGCCCGCATCTTCAACACGCTGGTCTACGAGATGCGCCGCAGAAGTGCCAAGAAAGGCCTTGCCACGCTGTGCATCGGCGGCGGCATGGGTGTTGCCATGTGCGTGGAAGCATTGTGATGAGATAAGCGATACGAATAGGATGCTGGCGCAAAGCGAGTAGGGAATAGAGGGCAAACCCCCACCGCTTCAACGCTCAGTCATCTGCATTTCCCGGGAGGACATATGACAAAGGTTGCAATCGTCACAGGCGGGTCGCGCGGCATCGGCGCGGCGATATCGGTCGCCTTGAAAAGCGCCGGCTATTCGGTCGCCGCAAACTACGCCGGCAATGAAGAAGCGGCGGCAAAGTTCAACGCCGCGACCGGCATCCCGGTCTATAAATGGTCGGTCGCCGACTACGAGGCCTGCGCCGCCGGCATCAAACAGATAGAGGCCGATCTCGGTCCCGTCTCGGTGCTGGTCAACAATGCCGGCATCACTCGCGACGCGATGTTCCACAAGATGACGCGCGAGCAATGGAAAGAGGTCCTCGACACCAACCTTTCCGGCGTCTTCAACATGACGCATCCATTGTGGGGCGGCATGCGCGATCGCAAGTTCGGTCGCATCATCACCATCTCCTCGATCAACGGTCAGAAAGGCCAGGTCGGCCAGGTCAATTATTCGGCCTCGAAGGCCGGCGATATCGGCTTCACCAAGGCACTGGCCCAGGAAGGCGCGCGCGCCGGCATCACCGTCAACGTCATTTGCCCCGGCTACATCGCCACCGAGATGGTCAAGGCAATGGACGAGAAGGTCCTCAACGAGCGCGTCATCCCGCACATCCCGGTCGGCCGTCTCGGCGAGCCGGAGGAGATCGCGCGCTGCGTCGTCTTCCTCGCTTCCGACGATGCCGGTTTCATCACCGGCTCGACCATATCAGCCAATGGCGGCCAGTACGTCGCCTGATCGTTTGTCTTTACGTTGAGACAGATCCTCGCTTGGACGAACGGGCCTGCAAAACGGCCCGTTTCTATAGCGGTCTTCCCGTTGCAAGATCTCGATGCAACGCTGCCCCAATCCGGCACGCAAAGGTTAACGGCAAACTCGCAGCTTGTGCAAAAGCCGCCCGGCAGCCTGTGGATTCTCGGTGGAAAAGCTGTTCACGACACAACATGTTGCGGTGAACAAACCAAGAAACTTCAGCTATCGCTGATTCGTCGCCGATTCGTTCCGGCTTTGAGCGGAGCGTTAACGGCGAGAGCTGAAAACACCTGCGAAATGATTAAAGCGCATTAGGAAACATCAATAATTTCATAATGTTGTGCGAAGCAGGTTGGCCAGCCACGACCATTCACCGGCAAAGGTTAACCGCAGTGCTCGCTTTGATGCCGCTTGCATAAATCGGGCCAGTTTCCGTGATTCAGCATGTGGTGAGGTACGCCGGCAGAAAACCCAGATGTAGCCGTGAACAAAACCTGAATCAGCGCGAGTCAGTGATTCGTCGCTGATTCGTTCCAGACTCGTTCCAACTGTTAATCGGGAACAGATTTTCTGGCTTCGAACCGACCAATCGGCCTGCCCTCGGCATATTCCGCTTTCGCTTCGCGCCCGAAATCCCTATGTGTCGCCTGTCATACGCGGCCAATATGGGCGCGCTCCCGACAATGCGAGGCAGAGAGCCTTATTTCCAGGCCGATGAACATCCATCCGAAACACACTGAACCGCTGATCCTGTCGGGTCGAGACGTGACGGCCGTGCTCGGCCCGACCAACACCGGCAAGACCCATCTCGCCATCGAACGCATGGTGGCGCACGAAAGCGGCGTCATCGGCCTGCCGCTCAGGCTGCTTGCCCGCGAGGTCTATACGCGCGTCTGCGAGAAGGTCGGCGCCCATAAGGTGGCGCTCATCACCGGCGAGGAAAAGATCCAGCCGGCGGGCGCGAAATACTCGGTCTGCACCGTGGAAGCGATGCCGCGCGAGACCGACGCCGCCTTCGTTGCCATCGACGAGGTCCAGCTCGCCGGCGATCTCGAACGCGGCCACATCTTTACCGATCGCATCCTACATCTGCGCGGCCGGCAGGAGACGCTGCTGCTGGGCGCGGCCACCATGCACGGCATCCTGCAGCGCCTGCTGCGGGGCGTGTCGGTGGTGACCCGGCCACGCCTGTCGCATCTTGCCTATGCCGGCTCGAAGAAGCTGACCCGCCTGCCGCGGCGCACCGCGATCGTCGCCTTCTCGGCCGACGAGGTCTATGCCATCGCCGAGCTGATCCGCCGCCAGCAGGGCGGTGCCGCCGTCGTGCTCGGCGCACTCAGCCCGCGCACCCGCAACGCCCAGGTGGCGCTGTTCCAGTCGGGCGACGTCGACTACCTCGTCGCCACCGACGCCATCGGCATGGGCCTCAACCTCGACCTCGACCATGTCGCCTTCGCCCAGAACCGTAAATTCGACGGCTACCAGTACCGCAACCTGACGGCGGCCGAGCTCGGCCAGATTGCCGGCCGCGCCGGCCGGCATCTGCGCGACGGCACCTTCGGCGTCACCGGCCAGGTCGATCCGCTGGATGATGAACTGGTCAACAAAATCGAGGCGCATGATTTCGACCCGGTGAAAGTACTGCAGTGGCGCACCGCGCATTTCGATTTCGCCAACCTTGATGCGCTGAAGCGCTCGATTGAGACCAACGCCCCGGTCGAAGGCCTGACGCGCGCGCTGCCGGCAGTAGACGCGCAGGCGCTCGAGCATCTGTCGCGCGACGAGGACGTCCGGGCACTCACCACCGATGCCAGGCGCGTGGCGCTGCTGTGGGAAGCCTGCGCGCTGCCCGACTACAGGAAGATCGCGCCGGCCCAGCACGCCGACTTGATCGCCTCCATTTACATGGACCTTGCCAGGCACGGCCATGTCGACGAGAACTACATGGCCGAGCAGGTGCGCCGTGCCGACACAACCGAAGGCGACATCGACACGCTGTCGCACAGGATTGCCCAGATCCGCACATGGACCTTCGTTTCCAACCGGCCCGGCTGGCTGGCCGATCGGGCACACTGGCAGGAAAAGACGCGCGAAATCGAAGACAGATTGTCGGATGCGCTGCATGAGCGGTTGACGAAACGTTTTGTAGACCGCAGGACTTCCGTCCTCATGCGGCGCCTTAGAGAAAACACGATGCCTGAAGCCGAAATCAGCCCAACCGGAACCGTCCTCGTCGAAGGCCATCACGTCGGCGAGTTGCAAGGTTTCCGCTTCACCGCCGACCAGAGCGCCGGCGGCGAAGACGCCAAGGCGGTGCGGGCGGCGGCGCAGAAGGCGCTTGCCGCCGAGTTCGAGGCGCGGGCCGAGCGCTTCGGCGCCTCGGCCAATGGCGACATCGCGCTGGGTTCGGATGGCACGCTGCGCTGGATCGGCGCGCCGATCGGCACGCTGGTCGCCGGCGAAGACGCTTTGAAGCCGCGTCTGGTTCTGCTGGCCGACGAGCAACTCACCGGCCCGGCCCGCGACAAGGTTGCGGCGCGCGCCGAGCGCTTCGTCAATTTCCAGATCGAATCCCTGCTGAAGCCGCTGGTCGATCTCAAGAATGCCGAGCAGATCACCGGCATCGGCCGCGGCATCGCTTTCCAGCTTGTCGAGCATTTCGGCCTCATCAACCGTCGCGACATCGCCGACGAGATGAAGTCGCTCGACCAGGAAGGCCGCGCGGCGCTTCGCCGTCTCGGAGTGCGCTTCGGCGCCTACCATGTCTTCGTGCCGGCGCTGATCAAACCGGCGCCGGCCGGGCTGATAACGCTGCTGTGGGCGCTGAGAAACGACGGCAAGGACAAGCCCGGCTTCGGCGATGTCGTTCACGCACTGGCCTCCGGCCGCACCTCGGTGGTCATCGATCCGACCTTCGACAAGACCTTCTACAAGCTTGCCGGCTACCGCAATCTTGGCCGGCGTGCTGTACGCGTCGATATTCTCGAACGGCTGGCCGACCTGATCCGGCCGGCGACCAACTGGAAGCCGGGCCTCGGCCCTCGCCCCGACGGCGCCTATGACGGCCAGTCCTTCATGGTGACGCCGCCGATGATGTCGATCCTCGGCGCCACCGCCGACGACATGGAAGAAATCCTGAAGGGACTCGGCTATCGCGCCGATGCCAAACCGGCGGCCGAGGTCAAGGCGCGGCTCGAAGCACAGGACAATGCCGCGCGTGAAGCTGCCGCTGCAAAGCAGGCGGCGGAAGAGACTGCGCGCGTCGAGCAGGCGAGGATGGCGGAAGCATCTGCCGCGGCAGAGCCGCCGGCGGAGGCTTCGGAACCTGTGTCGGATGCGGCTCCTGTTGCGGAGGCGGCGGCCGAAGCTGTGACCGAAGCGACGGCAGAGCCTGTCGCGGAAGCTCCAGCCCCTGAAGCTGCGGCAGAAGTCACGCAAGAGACCCGGCCCGCCGCGGAGGCGACTGCTGAAGCGCCTGCGGAACCAGCGGCCGAGCCAACGGCGGAACTTGGGGCGGAAACTGAGGCTGCGGCACCGGCAGAGCCGCCGGTTTCCGACACTACGGAAGCATCGCCGGCCGAACCTGCAGCGACGGCAGGAGCCATCGCCGGCGAAGCTGCTCCAGAAGCCGAGGAGCCAAAACCCATCCTGTTGTGGCGGCAGGGTCGTTTCGACCAGCGCCCGCGTCATCGCCAGCATGACAACCGCCCCCGGGACAATCATCGGGACAATCGCGCGCGCAGTGGTCAAGCTGCGCCGGACAGCCGCAGCGATGCGCCGACAGATGCCGGCGGGCAAGCGACGCCGGGCGACCGGCCCGCCCGTCAGGGGCGCCACGACCAGCGCGACGGCGCCGGCAAGCCACGCTTCGATCGCAGCAAGTTCAAGCCCAGGCCGCAAGGCGAGGCGGCAGAGCAGCGCGCCGGCAAGCCGCAAGGTGAACGCCCGGACCGGCGCGAAAACCGGCCCGACTGGAAGGCTGGCCGGCAGGACGGCAAAGGCGGCGCCCAAGGCGCAAAACCCGCCTTCCAGCCAAAGCCGCGTGAGGAACGCCCGGTCCGCTTCGATCCGGACTCGCCCTTCGCCAAGCTCGCCGCGTTGCGCGACCAGCTGAAGAAGTAAGCTGCTCGTCCAATGGTCACTGATGCCCGCCAGCGCATCGACAAGTGGCTGTTCTTCTCGCGCGCGGTAAAATCGCGCACGCTGGCAGCCAAGCTGGTCGTCGCCGGACGCGTCCGCATCAATCGCGACAAAGCAGCGCAGGCCTCCGATACGGTCCGGCCGGGCGACGTTTTGACCATCACGCTGGAGCGGCGGATCTTCGTCTGGAAAGTCCTTGGCACCGGCGTACGGCGTGGCCCGGCCGAAGAGGCCCGCCTGCTCTACGAGGACATGTCGCCGCCCCCCGCGCCCAAGGGCGAGGCGCTTCCGGATGCGGTGCCGCCGTTGCGCGAGGCCGGCAGAGGTCGCCCGACGAAGAAGGAACGCCGCCAGACCGACCACCTGCTCGGCGACGATTGAGCAAGGTCGAACGCCCGCTTTGCCGGCCTTCCGGAATTCCATTCCGGAAACCGCGGCACCGCTGGCAGGGGCCGCCCTTGCCACCGGCGGACAAAGGCGTTACCTCACCAAAAAAGCCCAACAAAATGGGACGTCCCGGAGCCGACCAATGACCTACGTCGTGACCGACAATTGCATAAAATGCAAATACATGGACTGCATCGAGGTCTGTCCGGTCGACTGCTTCTACGAAGGTGAGAACATGCTCGTCATCCACCCGGACGAGTGCATCGATTGCGGTGTCTGCGAACCGGAATGCCCGGCCGACGCGATCAAGCCCGACACCGAGTCGGGCCTCGACAAATGGCTGCAGATCAACACCGAATATGCCGACAAATGGCCCAACATCACCGCCAAGAAGGAGCCGCCGGCCGACGCTAAGAATTTCGATGGCGAAACTGGCAAGTTCGAGAAATATTTCTCCCCCGAGCCCGGCGAAGGCGACTGACGAGCCTGCCGGCTGCGGTGGCCTGACGCCGCGTAACAGCCGTGATACATTAACCGCCTTGACAGGCGGCGACGGCGCGTGGCCTTCGCGCGTGCAGCAAAACCTTGATTCTTCCGACTTTTTGTGTTATATCAACCAAACATGCCGGTGACACAACGTCGATTTATGGCGCAAACGCCCCAAATCACTGAAAGGTGAATTTCTCAATCCGGACCAGAGCGATCTGGGGCAGGCGGTCGCAATGTTGCGATTTGCCGGTCCTGGCCTTTCCGGTGAGTTCATCGTTGTGTGGCTGAGGACCGGTCACCCCGGTCGCACGAGTTCGGGCCGGCACGATGCCGGTACCACAACAAGGAGTTCAGGGCGTAATGGCAACGATCACCCCGCAGAAGAAGTCCACCGCAGCGCGCCACGGTTTCAAGACCGGCGAGTACATCGTTTATCCGGCGCATGGTGTCGGCCAGATCGTCTCGATCGACGAGCAGGAAGTCGCGGGCCACAAGCTGGAGCTGTTCGTCATCGACTTCCAGAAGGACAAGATGCGCCTCAAGGTGCCGGTCGCCAAGGCGACCTCGATCGGCATGCGCAAGCTGTCGGAAGAGGATTATGTCGAGCGCGCGCTGAAGGTCGTGCAGGGCCGCGCCCGCGTCAAGCGCACCATGTGGTCACGCCGTGCCCAGGAATATGATGCCAAGATCAACTCCGGCGATCTGATCTCGATCTCGGAAGTGGTGCGCGACCTTTACCGCGCCGATAACCAGCCGGAGCAGTCCTATTCCGAGCGCCAGCTCTACGAGGCGGCCCTCGACCGCATGGCCCGCGAGATCGCGGCCGTCAACCGAATGTCGGAGACCGAAGCGGTCCGCCTCATCGAGGTGAACCTCAACAAGGGTCCCAAGCGCGGCGCCAAGGCCGACAACGAGGAAGCCGAGCAGGAAGAAGCCGCCTGAGCTTTTCTCGTCTTCGAATTCACAAAAAACCCGGCCTTGCGCCGGGTTTTTTTGTCTTAGCTGACCGGCGACGAGGCATATCTAACCTTCGCCGCCGCCTTCCCTTTCCGCCTCGTGCTTCAGCGTGGCGATGAACCGCTTGGTCCGCTGGCGCTCCGGATTGCTGAACAGTACCGCGGCCGGCCCTTGTTCGACGATGTTGCCGGCATCGAGGAACACCACTTCCCGCGCGATCTTGGAGGCGAGCCGCAGATCATGCGTCGCCATCACCATGGTCGTGCCCTCGCTGGCGAGCTTGCCGAGCACATCGACCACCTCCTGCGCCAGTTCCGGATCGAGTGCCGAGGTCGGCTCGTCGCAGAGCAGGACTTTCGGCGAAGGCGCCAGAGCCCGGGCAATCGCCACGCGCTGCTGCTGGCCACCTGACAGCGTCGCCGGCCAGGCATCGGCCTTGTGTGCCATGCCGACCTTTTCGAGCAGGGCCAGCGCCCGTTCGCGTGCCCTTTCCCTGGGCCATTTCAGCACCGTCACCAGCCCCTCCATGATGTTCTCGATCGCGGTGCGATGCGGAAACAGCTGGAAATTCTGGAACACCATGCCGGTCTGCAGCCGCAGCCGCTGGATATCCCTGGTCGAGACCCTGCCGCCGGGGCGGAATTCGAGTGCATCGTCGCCGATCCGTACCGTGCCTGAAGTCGGGAGCTCGAGCAGGTTGATGCAGCGCAAAAGCGTGCTCTTCCCTCCGCCCGATGGTCCGACAAGCGCCGTAACGCTGCCTTCCTCGATGGTGACGGTCACGCCCTTCAGCACAAGATTGTCGCCGAAACGCTTTTCGATGTTGGTGAGGCCGATCATGCGCGCGCCTCCAGGAAGCCGCCATAACGGTTGAGCCGCGTTTCCAGCCGCGCCTGCAAGGCCGACAGCACGGAGCTCATGATCAGATAGAGGGCCGCTGCCTCGACATAGAGGATCAGCGGCTCATAGGTGGTGGCGACGATGCGCTGCGCTGCCTGGAACATCTCCGGCACCGTGATGGCGGCGGCGAGCGAAGTGTCCTTGACCAGCGAGATGAAGGTGTTGGACAGCGGCGGCACGGCGACGCGCCCCGCCTGTGGAAGAATGGTGCGCCGCATTGCCTGAGCCCAGGTCATGCCGATCGAATAGGCCGCTTCCCACTGGCCCTTGGGCACCGAACCGATGACGGCGCGGATGATTTCCGATGAATAAGCACCGATGTTCAAGGTGAAGCCGATCAGTGCTGCCGGAAAGGCGTCGAGCAGGATGCCGACCGATGGCAGGCCGTAGAAGATAAGGAACAGTTGCACGAGAAGCGGCGTGCCGCGGAATATCCAGACGTAGAAGCGGACCACGGCGACCAGCGGTTTGGGACCGAACAGCCGGACAAGCGCCACAACCAGGCCTAGTACAAGACCGAATGCAAACGACAGCAGCGTCAACGGCACGGTGAAGATCAGTGCAGCCCACAGCAGCGTAGGCAGGGATTCCAGCATCAATTGCAGCCAGTGCGGCACGAAGGCTCCTCCTTGCCAGATTGCCGTCGCTCATATCACGCGAAAGCGGCGGGCCGTCAAAAGACAGCTCGCCGCGATATGAACGACGCGGGCCGGCGTTCGGCCCACACGAGAAAGCCGTTTTACTTCGAAACGTCCTGGCCGAAATAGGTGTCGGCGATTTTCTTGTAGGTGCCGTCGGCCTTGATGTCGGCCAGCGCCTTATTAATGGCGGCCACCAGTTCCGGATCGCCCTTGCGCACGATGACGCCGGAATAGTCGGCGTTTTCTTCCTGGGCGGCAATCTTCACATTGGCGTCGGGCTTGTGCTTCTTGAAGTCGAGGAAGGACAGGCTGTCGTTGATGGTGGCGTCGGCGCGGCCGGTAAGAAGCAGCTGGATCGACTGGTCGAAGCCGTCGGTGCCGACGAGCTCGGCGCCATTGGTTTCAGCCAGCTTGCCGAAATTCGAGGTCAGCGATTGCGCCGCCTTCTTGCCCTTGAGATCGGCGAAACCCTTGATGTCGGTGTTGTCGCCACGCACGATCAGCACCGCCTTGGAGGCGATGTAGGGATCGGAGAAAGCATATTTGGCCTTGCGCGCCTCGGTGATGCCGACCTCGTTGATGACGGCATCGTAGCGGTCGGCATCGAGACCGGCGATCAGCCCGTCCCATTTGCCTTCGAGGAACTGGGCTTTGACGCCGAGGCGCTCGGCGATGGCCCGCGCGATCTCGACGTCGAAGCCGACCAGCGCGCCGGAAGCATCATGATAGGTGAAGGGCGCATAGGTTCCTTCTGTGCCGACCTTGAAGACGCCGGACTGCTTGATCTGGTCGAGATTGGCGCCGGCGTGACCGGCGGCGATGGCCAGAACCTGCAGCGTTCCGGCGATGATGAGCGATTTGAGCCATTTCATTTTTCTGTGATCCGTCCTTGGCCGGTGTCCGGCGTCATTGCGAGTGCCGGAAAATGACAGATGCGCGATGCCAGAATAAGAAACTGAATTTCAAAAATCCCGCGCCCTTGAAATCCAATTCTCAACCAGCATCTTCCGGCGCCATCCGGCTGAGTCAAGGCCGGTGGCGAATCGCCTGGAACAGCGCAATCGACATGACAGTCCGGGGGAACATTCCCCCGCATGGCACGTTCTTCGCTGTTGTAGGGCGCGGCGCCGCCATTTCAACCATCGGCGCCAACTCACGATTCGATCGCACCGCAACGCCTGAAGCAGGAGCGCGGCATGATGGAAGACAGTGCAGGACGGACCATGGTTCGCGCGGCGATGAAAGCCCCTTATCTGGAACGTGACGAAGAGCATCTCCTGGCGCTGCGCTGGAAGGAAAACAATGACCAGCACGCGCTGCACCGCATCACCGTCGCGCATATGCGGCTGGTCATTTCCATGGCGTCGCGGTTTCGCCACTACGGCCTTCCGCTGGGCGACCTGATCCAGGAAGGCCATGTCGGGCTGCTGGAGGCCGCGGCCCGTTTCGAACCCGAGCGCGAGGTGCGGTTCTCGACCTACGCGACTTGGTGGATTCGCGCCTCGATGCAGGACTATATCCTGCGCAACTGGTCGATCGTGCGCGGCGGCACCAGCTCGGCGCAAAAGGCGCTGTTCTTCAACCTGCGGCGTCTGCGCGCCCGCCTGGCAAACGGCGCCGAGCAGACGTCGAATGCCACGCTCTACCGCGAAGTGTCGGCGGCTCTCGGGGTATCGGAAGCCGATGTGGCGATGATGGATTCCCGCCTTTCGGCGCCGGACAGCTCGCTCAACACGCCGCTAGCCGACGATGCCGGCGCAACCGAGCGGATGGAGTTCCTGGTTTCGGATGACCCGCTGCCCGATGAGGTCGTCGGCGATACGATCGACGTCGAACGCCGCTCGGTGTGGCTGAAGACGGCACTCGGCGCTCTCAATGCGCGCGAGCTCAGGATTATCGAGGAACGCCGGCTGAGCGACGAGGGCGCGACGCTCGAAGCGCTCGGCGAGACGCTCGGCATCTCCAAGGAACGTGTCCGGCAGATCGAGGCGCGCGCCATGGAAAAGCTCAAGGCGGCGCTGGTAAAGCAGAATCCGGAATTTCTCGCAGCCTGAATCGCGTCGCCTGCTATTTGTCGGTGACGATCTTGACCTTGTCGCCGGCCGAAACCGCGGCACCCGGCGACAGCGCGTTGAGCACCCTGAACAAATCCAGCTTGCGGTCGACGCCGACCATCTGCGCGGCCAGGGAGCCCATTGTCTGGCCGGGCTGCACCGTGACGATGCGGATACGCAGCGGCTTCAACGCCGCCTTCTCGGCAGCACTCAGGATGCGGAACGAGCCGCTGACCGAGCGCGCCACCGTGCTCAGCGAGGTGCTGGCCGACGGTGCAGCAGTCAGCAAGCGGTAGACCTGGCCGCCGGCGCGGATCACCGCAATGTCGAATTGCCAGCCATCGGCGCCGGCATGCGCGGTTGCCGCTTCGTTGCCGTTGATCGTCTCCTGGCGCACGCTGCTGTCGTCGAGGCCGGCAACCCAACCGCTGCGGATGTAGTCGGTCAGCGAGCGGTTCTTGTCGATCGAAACGCCGTCGAAGCGGATCGCCATGTCGCCCGGGCCTGTGGCCGTCACCGCCGCCGCCGAATTGTCGATGACGAAACCGTTGGGCACCGAGAACGACACACCGAGGCCAGGGTGCAGGAAGGTTTCGCCGCGCACGTAGCCTTCCTCCGGCGTGTCGCCGTAAAGCAGCCCGTCTACGCCGGCAAGAAATGAATCGCGGTCGCGCGACCCGACACCAGGCGCGCCGAACTGGCGGGCGTGGCGCTGCGCGAGATCGATACGCTGCGGCGTGTTGGGGTGCGTCGCCAGGAAGTCGAGGCTGGCGTCGGTGGCGCCGCTGATTGAGCGGAAATCGGTATAGGCCGACATCGACTGCAGGAAGCGGCCGGCGGCGTAGGGGTCGAAACCGGCTTCGCCGATCGACTTGATGCCGATGGCATCGGCCTCCAGCTCCTGATTGCGCGAGAACTGGGCCAGCCTCAGCTTGCCGCGGATCAGCGCCGCCTTGGCCGTCGGGTTGTCGCCGAGCACGTCCGAAACGACCTTGGTCGCCAACCCCTCTTCGGCTTCCAGCTGCTGGCGCTGCAGGCCGTGGTTGGCCGTAACGTGGCCCATCTCATGCGCGATGACGGCGGCCAGCTCGGCGGAATCGTTGGCCAGCGCCAGCAGCCCGCGGGTGATGTAGAGATAGCCGCCCGGCAGCGCGAAGGCATTGACGTTGGGCGAGTTGAGGATGGTGATGCGGTAGGTCTGGGTTGGGTTGGCCGACACCACGGTCAGTCTGCCGACGATCTTGGCCACCATGCGCTCGAGCTTGGGGTCGGAATACTCGCCGCCATAGGTGGCGAGGATGCGCGGGTGCTGCGCCTTCGCCAGTTGAGCGAGCTTGCCGTTGGCGGCGACATTGTCGACCGTGATCGGCTTGTCTGAGGGCTGAAAGCCTGATTCCTGCACGTCGGGAGGCGTGAACATCTGGCAGCTTGCCAGCGCCACGGCAAGACCGGCCAGCGCCAGAAAGCGCGCCAGCGGTTTCACCCTCCGATTGTCGATGCCGGTCGGCAGATCGGCTTCCTTTCAAGTCCTGGCACGTGACCGCGAAAATCGGGCGCGATTTCCGGAAAGCATCACGCGCAAATCAAGTGCTACGGCGTCCTTCGTGCGTCCGACAGATACGAGGCAGCAAGGGCAAATCACGGCCTAGGCCGGACCAGCTCCTGGCGGACCTAGCCACACTACCTCGACCATGGCAAGCAAGCGCCGCTTCGCCTTCCGCCGGTTTGACCATAAATTATGTCCGCTTCCGGGCAACATCTCGTGATCCAGCCGCAAACGGACCCGAGCCGATATAGCGTCGGAATGCCTCCGGTCCAGCCCCGACGAAAAAATCGGCCGCGGTGCCCGTCGCGGCAACCGTGCCACCATCCAGGAAAACCATGTTTTGGCCGATACGGCGCGCATCGTCCGGCTGGTGCGTGACGAATAGCACCGTCATGCGCTGCTCCGAATGAACGTCGGCTACCAGATCGAGCATGTCGTCGCGCAGTGCCGGTCCGAGCGAAGCGAACGGCTCGTCGAGCAACAGCACCGGCCGGTCGCGCACCAGGACCCGGGCGAGCGCGACGCGCTGCCGCTCGCCGCCGGAGAGTTCGCGCGGCAGCCGGCTTTCCTTGCCGGCAAGACCGACGCGCTTCAGCGCTGCGGCGATTGCGGCGCCGTCAGCCTCGCTCAGCTTGAGCGAAGGCGAGCGGCCGAGCCCGACATTCTGCTCGACCGACAGATGGGCAAACAGGTTGTTTTCCTGGAACACCATCGATACCGGCCGCGCTGATGGCGGCGCAGTGCTGACGTCGGCGCCGCCGATCAGCACGCGGCCCGACCGCGGCGTCTCGAAACCGGCCACCAGATTGAGCAGCGTCGACTTTCCCGAACCGCTCGGCCCCATGATGGCGGTGATTTCCGACACCGGGAAATCGACATCGAATATAAGCGGCGTTTCACCATAGCTGAACGAGACATTATCGAGCCGCACGGCCGCGCCTTTTTCCACCGAAATGGACCGTTCCGGGCTTATCGGCATCATGATTTCTCCCTCCTTCCCAGCCAGTCCGCGGCCAACACCAGCGCCAGGCAGACAAGGCCGAGCAGCAGCGCCAGGCCGGCGGCATCCTCGGTGCGGTAACTGCCCATGCGCGCCAGCAACAGATAGGGCAAGGTCTGCACGGAATCGCTGCCGAACAGCGCAATGACGCCGAGATCGCCGAGCGACAGCGCCATGGCGAACGCGAAGCCGGTGGCGAGCGGCCGCCGCAGCGACGGCCAATCGACCAGCCGCAACCGGTTCCAGCCCGAGATGCCAAGCTGTGCGCAGAGCCGTTCGTGGCGTTCGCTCGCCGCGTCATAGGCAGGGCGGATGGCGCGGATGGCGAACGGCATCGCCATCACCGCATTGACCGCAACGACCATGACAGGGGCGATCGCAAAGACATCGCCGACGGTGCGCAGGAGCAAGAACCAGCCGGCACCGATGACGATGGGCGGCACCACCAGGACGAACCCCGCACCGGTGTCGGCCAGGTGTTCGAGCAGCGTCCTCCTGCCGCTCCGCCGGGTGAGCGCCAGCGCCCGGCGCGCCATCACCAGCGACAGCGACAACGCCACAGAGAGCAGCGCCGACAGGAGGGAGAGCACGGCACTGGTCGCCGTCGCTTGCCGCACCGCGCTCTCGCCGGCCAGGCGGCCGAGATCGGCGCCAAGCCCGGCTGCCAGCGTGGCCGCCATCGGCCCGGCGACAAACAGCAGTGCGAGCCCGATCGCCAGCGCGTTCAGCACGGTCTCGGCCGCACCGGCTGAAAAATACCGGCGCGGCGCCACCGGCAGATTGGCGTCGCCGGTCATATTGGCGCCAAGCCGCGTCAGTGCCAGCACGACGACGAAGGTCAGGGCAATCTGCAGCAGGGTCAGCGTCACAGCCCGCGCCGGGTCGAAGTCGAAACGCAGCGCCTGGTAGATGGCAACCTCGAGCGTCGTCGCGCGCGGCCCGCCGCCGAGCGTAAGCACGATGGTGAAGGAGGTGATGCACAGCATGAAAACGAGCCCGGCAACGCCCGGCAAGGCCGCACGCAGCGGCGGCCATTCGATCAGCCGGAAGGCCGGCGCAGCCCCCATGCCAAGCTGGCTCGCCAGCCGCCATTGGTTACCCGGCACGGTCTGCAACGCCTCCAGGAACAGCCGCGTCGCCAGCGGCAGGTTGAAGAAGACATGCGCAACGAGTATGCCCGACAGGCCATAGATGCCGGGCCAGCTCTGGCCGCCTAGCGCGCCCAGCGTGCCGGCAAAATAGCCGGCGCGGCCATAGAGCGCCAAGACACCGAGTGCGGCAACAATGGCCGGCAGCGCCAGTGGCACGGCGAAAAGCTGGAGGATGAAGCCTCGCCCGAAAAAACGCGGATGCCGCGACAGGGCGCGCGCGACGAACAGCGCCGGTGCAACGGAGAGCAGGGTCGACAGCAGAGCCTGCCAGAGCGTGAAACGGACGACGCGCAAGAGATAGGAATCGAAAGCGGAGGCGGCGCCGGACAGGTCGCGTGTGGCTTCGACGACGAGCCCGGCGAATGCACCGCCGATCAGCAGCGCGATGGCGGCGAGCGCGACGATGCCGGCAGTGACGCGGGGATCGGCCGGATGACGCGTACGCATGTCGTGCTACCCGACACTACGACAGGTGTTGATCGAAGGAAATACCTGGCAAAGGCCGAGCCCACCCCTCTCTGGCCTGCCGGACATCTCCCCCTCAAGGGGGGAGATTGCGCACTCAGCCGCCTTCGCCAATCTCACAAGTGGCAGGACGAGGAGAGGCGACAAAGCTGCCGATCTCCCCCTTGAGGGCAGGGCTATCGCATTTGGATTCTTACGAAGTTGGACCCCCACCCTAACCCTCCCCACAAGGGGGAGGGAATGCTGCCGCGCGCCCTTACTTCCCCTTTTGGCGCCGAAAGGCAGGCAATTTGCCGAGGTCAGCGCCAACGGAAGTCTCCCTCCCCCTTGTGGGGAGGGGTTAGGGGTGGGGGTCCATCGTAGAGCGAAAGCCTCGGCGTTCCATCTGCGATAGCCGTGCCCTTGAGGGGGAGATGGCCGGCAGGCCAGAGGGGGGTGGCTTGGCGCAAACATCCGACGAGGCTTGAGCCCTACCTGCTCATCGCCGCAAGCCACTCATCGACCCAGGCCTTGCGGTTGGCCGCGACGTCTTCCGGGCTGAACAGCAAGGTCTTGGTCGGCTTGACCAGCTTGTCGAACGCCGGGTTGAGCGGCTTGTCGGTTTTGCCGGCCGGGAACATCCAGTTGGTTTCGGGAATGACATCCTGGAATTTCGGTCCGGTCATGAAGGCAATGAACTTTTCCGCCAGCGGGTTCTTCGCGCCCTTGGTGGTGATCCCCGCAACCTCGATCTGCAGATATTCGCCCTCCTCGAAGGACGCCGCCTGGTAGCGCTCGGTGTTTTCGGCGACCATGTGGTAGGCCGGCGAGGTCGTGTAGGACAGCACCATCGGCGCCTCGCCCTTGGTGAACAGGCCGTAGGCCTCGCTCCAGCCCGGCGTTACCGTCAGCACCTTCGCCTTGAGTTTGGCCCAGGCTTCCGGCGCCTTGTCGCCATAGACCGACTTGACCCACAGCAGCAGGCCAAGGCCCGGCGTCGAGGTGCGCGGATCCTGGATGACGATCTTCTCTCCGGCATCGCCCTCGACCAATTCCCTGAGGCTCTTCGGCGGGCTCTTCAGTTTTTCGGTGTCGTAGACGACGGCGAAATAGCCATAGTCGAACGGCACGAAAATATCGTCGCTCCAGCCGCCCGGTACATTGACGCCCGAGACGGCGCCGTGCGGCGAAAACAGGCCGGTTGCCTTGGCGTCGGCGGTTAAGTTGGTATCGAGGCCAAGTACGATATCGGCCTTGGTCGCGGCGCCTTCCAGCTTCACACGGTTGAGCAGCGCCACGCCGTCGGCGACCGAGACGAATTCGACGACGCAACTGCATTCGGTCTCGAAGGCCTTCTTCACCGCCGGTCCCGGACCCCAATCGGCGGTGAAGCTTTCATAGGTATAGACCGTCAGTCTATCCTGTGCCGATGCCTGCCCTGGCAGGGCGAGCGCGGATGCCGCAAGCAGGACAATTGAGACAAGAGAGTGGAAAAAACTGCGCATCGGCGCCTCCTTCGTTTGCGTTGAAAGGAATTGAGGCGTCGGGCTGTCCGAAACGTCTAATCCCTCCGCCGGTACAAACCGGATCAGGTTCAGCGGGTTGGCAGTCTTGCCTCTCAGCCGGTCCGCGAAAATCGCGTCCGGCACCCCGTTAGAGCGTTGCGACACATAGGCCCGGCCGAAGTGCTGCGCAAGCGGAAGTTTGCCGGGCATCCAAAGCCCAGCCTTCCGTTTCGTCTGCCGTTTCATCTTCCGTTTCCGGGGCAGGGCTGGTAAGGGCCACGAGATATGAGCACATTCACCATCCTGCTTGGCGGCGATCTCATCCGCACGCCGCTGCTCGACCGCCAGGTCGAAGGCTCGCGCGTCATCGCCGCCGATGCCGGCATCGGCCATGCCCGCATGCTGGGCCTGAGGCCGGAACTCTGGGTCGGCGATTTCGATTCCGTGCCTGCCGAGTTGCCGGAGGATCTGGCCGCCGTGCCACGGCAGGTGTTTCCTGCCGAAAAAGACAAGACCGACGGTGAACTCGCTATCGCCGCCGCGCTCGAACGCGGTGCGACCAGCCTTGTGCTCGCAGGCGCCTTCGGCGGCAAACGTACCGACCACATCTTCCTGCATCTGGCGCTGAGCGTCCGGCTGGCGGAAGGCGGGACGAAAGTGCTTTTGACCAGTGGCGTGCAGGAAGGCATTCCCTTGCTGCCGGGAAAGACTGGCTTCGACTATGCCGACGGCACGCTGTTTTCGGTGCTCGGCTTCTCCGATCTCGCCGGCCTGAGCGTCACCGGCGCCAAATGGCCGCTCGACCATGTCGAGGTTGCGTTCGGCTCGTCGCTGACCATTTCCAACGAGGTCAATGGCCGGCTCGAAATCGCGCTGGCCAGCGGCCGCGCGCTGCTGCTCGCGCATCCCTACCCTCTTCCGGAAAGCTGAGCCCAGAAAGCTGATATGGCGCCGCCACTTCTCAATCTCGACGGGATAAAGCTGACCTTTGGCGGCACGCCGTTGCTCGACGGTGCCGCCCTGACGGCCTCGGCTGGCGACAAGATCGCCCTGGTCGGCCGCAACGGCTCTGGTAAGTCGACGCTCCTCAAGATCGCCGCCGGGCTGATCGAACCGCAGGATGGCGAAGTCTTCCGCCAGCCCTCGGCAACCGTGCGCTACTTGCCGCAAATGCCCGACATGGACGGTTTTGCGACCGTCCGCGCCTATGTCGAGGCGGGGCTCGGGCCCGCCGACGATCCCTACCGCGCCACCTATCTGATGGAGCATCTCGGCCTGACCGGCGAGGAACGGCCGAACGACCTTTCCGGCGGCGAGACGCGGCGCGCCGCCCTCGCCCGCGTCATGGCGCCGGAGCCCGACATTCTCCTCCTCGATGAGCCGACCAATCATCTTGACCTTTCGGTCATCGAATGGCTGGAGGAGGAGCTTGCCCGCACCTCCTCGGCACTGGTCGTCATCTCGCATGACCGCCGTTTTCTCGAGCGCGTGTCACGCGCCACAATCTGGCTCGACCGCGGCCAGACCCGCCGTCTCGACAAGGGCTTTGGCTATTTCGAGGAATGGCGCGACACGGTGCTGGAGGAGGAAGAGCGCGAGCAGCATAAGCTCGGTCGCCAGATCGTGCGCGAGGAGCACTGGCTGCGCTATGGCGTGACAGCGCGGCGCAAGCGCAACATGCGCCGGCTCGGTGAGTTGCAGACCATGCGCCAGCGCTTTCGTGGTCATCGCGGCGCCGAGGGTGCGGCGACGATGACAGCCAGCGACGCCGCCGAATCCGGCAAGCTGGTGATCGAAGCCAAGAACATCGAGAAGACCTTTGGCGATCTGACCGTGGTCAAGGGATTCTCGACCCGAATCCAGCGCGGCGATCGCGTCGGTCTGGTCGGGCCGAACGGCGCCGGCAAGACGACGCTGTTGAAGATGCTGATCGGCGAATTGAAGCCGGACGCGGGCACGGTGCGGCTCGGCACAAATCTGGAGATCGCCACGCTCGACCAGAAGCGCGAAGCCGTCGACCCGCAGGAGACATTGGCGCAGTATCTCACCGACGGGCGCGGCGAGAACCTCGTCATCAATGGCGAGCAGCGCCACGTCGTCTCTTACATGAAAGACTTCCTGTTCAAGCCGGAACAGGCGCGCACGCCGGTGCGCGAGCTTTCGGGCGGCGAGCGGGCGCGGCTGATCCTCGCCCGCGTTTTGGCGCGGCCGGCAAACCTGCTTGTGCTCGACGAGCCGACCAACGACCTCGACATGGAGACGCTGGAGCTGCTGCAGGAATTGGTCGCCGGCTTTGCCGGCACGGTGATCCTGGTCAGCCACGATCGCGATTTCCTCGACCGCACCGTGACCAGCATCATCGCGCCGGATGGTGACGGCCGCTGGATCGAATATGCCGGCGGCTATTCCGACATGCTGGCGCAGCGCGGCGGCACCAGACTGGACGACCGCAAGGCGCGACCAAAGGCCGAGACGGGCGACGCGACGGCGGCAAGCAGGAACGAAGCGGCCGCACCGAAGGGCCCGGCCAAGAAACTGTCGTTCAAGCAGAAATTCGCGCTGGAATCGCTGCCCAAGAAGATCGAGGCGGTGTCGGCCTCGATCTCGCGGCTGGAGAACAACATCGCCGATCCGGCCTATTACGAGCGCGATCCGGCCTCGTTCCAGAAGACGATTGCCGCGCTCGACAAGGAGCGCGTCACACTGGCAGCGCTCGAGGAGGAATGGCTGGAACTGGAAATGCTGCGCGAGGAGATGGAGGGGTAATTCACGAGTTCAAGCATCTTGTCATTGCGACTAGAGAGGAATGCGCATATATTATGCGCATACTGCGGAGGTGATCATGCGCAAGATAGCTGTGAATGCGGTTCGCCAGCCGGCAAATCTGTCGATCGACTCAAAGCTCATGAAGGAAGCCAAGGGGCTCGATGTGAATGTCTCGCGCGCCGCTGAAGCCGGCATCGCCGAGGCCGTGGCCGCCGAAAAGACGCGGCTGTGGAAGCTTGAGAACCGCGCGACGATAGATGCGTGGAACGAATATGTCGAAAAACACGGTATTCCGCTGGCAGAACATCGGCAATTCTGATGGCCCGCTACGACGTCTTCGCGGGTAGCATCGAAGGCGGCTATCTCCTCGACGTCCAGGCCGATCTGCTAGACCATTTCAAGACCCGGGTGGTCGTCCCGCTTCTGCCGGCGGCGATGGCGCCATCACCAATGCGAAAGCTCCATCCGATTTTCGAGATCAATGGTCGGAAATTGGTCATGGCCACCCATTTGATCGCCACGGTTGCGGCGACGGAACTGGGCGAGAGCCGACTGAATCTGACGAGGCATCACGACGAGATCGTGGCCGCGCTCGATATGCTGTTCCAGGGCTTCTGAACTGCTGGGGAGCTTCGGGGTGGCGGACCGTCTTCACCCCGCCGTCTTAGTCTGCCAGGCCTTAAGCGCCTCGTCGAACACCTTCTCGCCTGGAATGCCCTTTTCCATGGTGAGCAGCGCCCGCCGCCCGGTCTTGTAGACGACCGGCACGTCGATCCAGTCCTGACCTCTGAGTAAGGTCAGATTGGCGTCTTCATCCGCCTTGGTATCGTTGAGCGCAACCAGGAAGAAACCGTCGGCGATCTTGGCCGGGATGCCGATCAGCGGGCTTCCGGCATCCTGCTCGGAGCCCTTCATGGCGACACGCAGGATGTTGTCGACGCCGCCGCCCTCGAAGCCGTCAGGCGTCAGGAAGATCATCTCGATAATATGGCTGGCCGGCAGCGTCTGGTCGGTGTTGCGACGGATCGTCATGCGCAACTGGATATCCTTGCCTGGAATGGTCGCCTCGGCGCGGATCGCCGGCTCGGGCGGCAGGTCGCCGCCGGGCGATTCCTGCACCAGCGACCAGACGATATTGCCGGGCTCGGCCGAGCCTTGAGCGGTGCTGGTGCGCTCCTCGTAGAAGATCGCCTTCTGGCCGACGGCCAACGTGGCTTGCGGCGGAACTGCCGTTGGTGCCGCTGCCGGTGCTGGCGGCGGGGCGGCCGCTGCAGGCGCTGCTGCCCCGTTGGCGGGCGGCGTTGCGGGAGTTGGTGCAGCGGACCCATCGACTGCTGGAGCATTGGCCGTGGCTTGCGTGTCGGCGGGTGCGGCCGGAGCCGGCGCGGCCGGTGCCGGGGTGGTCGGTGCCGGGGTGGTCGGCGCTTGTGCGGCCGATGGCGGCGTGGTCAGTGCGGCGACGGATTCGCCTTCGCCGATGCCCGCCTGCCCGGCCGCGGGGCCGGGATCGACTTCGTGGCCCTCGGGCGTCAGGCGCTGCGTGAACTTCGCGCCCTCGCCGTCATCCGTCGGAGGCGCGGCGGCCGGTACGGCCGCATCGGCCACCGGCTTGGCCGGGGCTGGTTTTACCAGCGGTTCGGTGGCGACGGCTGTGGTCGAGTCGAGGCCGAGCATGCTGCCGAACGCATCCTTGTTCAGCCAGATGCCATAGCCACCACCGGCAATGACGAGCAAGGCAATGGCGGCGGCGATCACACCGCCATAGCTGCGCCTGCGCTCCGCAGGATAGAGCCGCTGGAACCTGTCCTCCGCGGGGCCGCCGTCGTTGGAAAAGTCGTCGCCCGGAAAAACGCCGTCTTGGCCGTCAGCCGTCGGAAGTTCCATATCGGACGGCGGCGGACCAGCGCGCTCCTGAGAAAGAGCGACGGGCTGCGGCTTTTGCCAGTTCGGCGCCGCCTTGGCGGGCGTGGGCTGCCAGGCCGGCCCAGTCTTTGCTGGCTCCGTCTTTGCCGGCTCGGTCTTGGCCGGCTGCCATGCCGGCTCCGTCTTTGCCGGCTGTCGGATATGGCTGGACTGGTTCTTGTTGCGGTCGATGGAGGAGAAGATGTCCTCCAGTTCCGCCAGCGGGTCGGGTGGCGGCGCAGGCTTGGCATAGTCCCGCTCGACTTTGGCGATGGCGTCTTCCAGTGCACGCATCTGCCGGTCGACATCGGAAGGCGTCATCGTGGCCTTCTCTGCGAGTTGTTTCGCGATTGACGAACGGGCCCTGTCATAGACCCTGGCGCGCACTTCCGCCGACGGCTCACCGAGTTTATCGAGCGCCTTTTTCAGAATAGGAACAAAATCTACCATACGTCAGTCGACCTGCATTTGTTTCTGGGCCGGCCCCCGCAAATCAGCCGCAATGCCCGGAAAGGCTGAGAAACTAGTCTTGAAACGGATCGGTCACAAGTATCGTGTCGTCCCGCTCAGGGCTGGTGGAAAGGAGTGCGACCGGCGCGCCGATCAGCTCCTCGATGTAGCGGACGTACTTCACCGCCTGGGCCGGCAGGTCGTTCCAGCTGCGCGCGCCGGCAGTGGTGCCTTTCCACCCCTCCAGCGTCTCGTAGACCGGTTCGACGCGGGCCTGCGCACCCTGGCTGGCCGGCAGGTAATCGATCGCCTCGCCGTCGAGTCGGTAGCCGGTACAGACCTTGATCTCGTCCAGCCCATCGAGCACATCGAGCTTAGTCAGCGCAATGCCCTTGATGCCGTTGACGGCGACGGCCTGGCGGACCAGCACGGCATCGAACCAGCCGCAGCGCCGCTTGCGGCCGGTGACGACGCCGAATTCATGGCCGCGCGTGCCCAGGAACTCGCCGATCTCGTTCTTCTGTTCGGTTGGAAACGGGCCTTCGCCGACGCGCGTCGTATAGGCCTTGGTGATGCCGAGCACATAGCCGATGGCGCCCGGCCCGACACCCGACCCGGCGGCGGCCTGGCCGGCAACCGTATTGGACGAGGTGACGAACGGATAGGTGCCGTGGTCGATGTCAAGCAACGTCCCTTGCGCGCCCTCGAACAGGATGCGCTCGCCGGCGCGGCGCTTGTCGTCGAGGATTTTCCAGACGCGGTCCATATAGGGCAGGATCTCGTCGGCCACCGAGATCAGCTCGCTCATGATCGCCTCATGCGTGACCTCGGCATGGCCGAGCCCACGCCGCAGCGCATTGTGGTGCGTCAGCAGCCTGTCGACCTTCAAGGGCAGCGTTTCCAAATCCGCCAAATCCATCACCCTGACCGCGCGCCGGCCCACCTTGTCTTCATAGGCGGGACCGATGCCGCGACGGGTCGTGCCGATCTTCGTTCCGGAATTGGAAGCGGCGTCCTCGCGAAATCCGTCCAGCTCCCGGTGCAAGGACAGGATAAGCGCGGTGTTTTCGGCTATTTTCAGGCGGTCTGGCGTCACCTCGACGCCCTGTGCCTTCAATTTCGCAACCTCCGCGACGAAAGCGTGCGGATCGAAGACGACGCCATTGCCGATGATGGACAGCTTGCCCTGCCGCACCACGCCGGACGGCAGCAGCGACAGCTTGTAGACCTTGCCGTCGACGACCAGCGTATGGCCGGCATTGTGGCCGCCCTGGAAGCGCACGACAACATCGGCGCGCTCCGACAGCCAGTCTACGATCTTGCCTTTGCCCTCATCGCCCCATTGCGAGCCGACGACCACCACATTGGCCATATTTCTTTTCCCTTGAGACGCCGCACGAGCAGCTTGAAACAGTTCGAAACGACGGGCCTCTATCGCATCGGCCCCCAAAATCGGAATCGATTTTCGGAAAGCACGACGCGAGGATTAAAGCCTTCCGACGCGTACTTTGTAGCGTCCAATTGCACGCACGTCGTTCTATAGCGTCAAGACCCGGCGAGTGCGACCACTCTTTGCCGCCGAAAACGCTCCGAGGCACAACAATTTTCGCCTTTGACATCATTTACTTGGGCTGGCGGTCGCAATAGGCCCACACCGACCGCCAAATTCCCTCTGCCTGGCCGGGAGTTCACGATGCATCGAGCCGCCTATCTGTTCCTGCTGTTCACCACCTTGCTGTGGGGCGGCAACTCCGTGGCGGGAAAGCTGGCGGTCGGTCATATCTCGCCGATGACGCTGGTCTTCCTGCGTTGGCTGCTGGCGGTTCTGATCCTGCTGCCGATCGGCTGGGGAACGCTACGCCAAGACTGGCCGGTGGTGCGCAGGCACTGGTTGCTGCTTGGCGGGCTCGGCGCTTGCGGCTTCGCCTTTTTCAATGCGATCTTCTACACGGCGCTCAACTACACGACGGCGATCAACGTCTCGATCGAGCAGGCGGCGATACCGATCGTGATCATCATCGCCAATTTCGTGCTGTTTCGCCTGCGGGTGAACCGGGTGCAGATCGCTGGCGTCGTGCTGACCATCATTGGCGTCGCGGTGACGGCGAGCCATGGCGACCTGCGCCAGCTTCTCAAGCTGGATCTCAACTTTGGCGACGCGATCATGCTGGTCGCCGTGCTTTGCTACTCCTTCTATTCGGTGGGGTTGCGGCTGAAGCCGATAATCCGCTGGCAGAGCCTGATGCTGGCGCTGTCGGTTGCCGCACTCGTCACATCGCTGCCTTTCTTCCTGTGGGAGATTGCCGCCGGCAAAGTCATCGTCCCCGATGCCCGCGGCTGGGCGGTCGCGTTCTATACCGCCATCGGTGCTTCGGTCATCTCGCAGATCTTCTACATCAGGGGCAACGAGCTGATCGGCGCCAACCGCGCCGGCCTGTTCATCAATCTGGTGCCGATCTTCGGTACGCTGCTATCGGTGCTGATTGTCGGCGAGACATTCCAGCTCTATCAGGCGCTGGCTCTCGCGCTGGTGCTCGGTGGCATCAGCCTCGCGGAATACAGCGGACGGAAGATGGCGGCATCCGCTGCTGAATGAAGTCGCTTGCCGCGACGTTCCACCGCCCCGCGTGCTGCTGCACACGGGGCGACCGAATTTCAGGCTATCCCAACATCGAAATGCAGCCGCTTGGCGGAGTCGATCGACTTGTGCGAGCGTACCTGCGCCAACACGTTTTCCGGGAATGGCGCATCGAGATAGAGCAATGCGATGGCATCGCCGCCCGGCCGGTTGCGGCCGAGCTGGAAGTTGGCGATGTTGACGCCGTTCTCGCCGCACACCGTGCCGAGCAGACCGATGATGCCGGGCGCGTCGGCATTGGTCGTGTAGAGCATGTGCTGGCCGACCTCGGCGTCGAGATTGATGCCCTTGATCTGGATGAAGCGCGGCTTGCCGTCCGAAAAACAGGTGCCGGCGATCGAGCGCGTCCTGTGCTCGGTCTTGACCGTCAGCTTGATATAGCCGTCGAACACGCCCGACTTGTCGCGCTTGACCTCGGCGACGATGATGCCGCGCTCCTTCACCATGATCGGCGCCGACACCATGTTGACGTCGGAGACCTGCGGCCGGATCAGCCCGGCAAGGGTGGCGCTGATCAGCGCGCGCGTGTTCATCGTCGCGGTCGAGCCGTCGAACAGTATCTCGACCTCCTTGATCGGATCCTCGGTGACCTGTCCGACAAAGGCGCCGAGCACTTCGGCAAGCTTGACGAAAGGTTTCAGCCGCGGCGCCTCTTCGGCGGTGATCGACGGCATGTTGATGGCGTTGGAAACGGCGCCCTTGATCAGATAGTCCGACATCTGCTCGGCGACCTGCAGCGCGACATTCTCCTGCGCCTCCATCGTCGAGGCCCCCAGATGCGGCGTTGCCACCACATTCTCCATGCCGAACAGTGCGTTGTTCTCCGCCGGTTCGACCTCGAACACGTCGATGCCGGCGCCGGCCACCTTGCCGCTCTTCAGCGCCGCGATCAGGTCGGCCTCGACGATCAGCCCGCCACGGGCGCAGTTGATGATACGCACGCCGGTCTTCATCTTGGCGATCGCCGCGGCGTCGATGATGTTGCGCGTCTTGTCGGTAAGCGGCGTATGCAGCGTGATGAAGTCGGCGCGGGCGAACAGCTCGTCGAGCTCGACCTTTTCGACGCCGAGCTCCTCGGCGCGGCTGTCCGACAGGAATGGATCGAAGGCGATGACATGCATCTTCAGGCCGACGCCGCGCGTAGCGACGATCGAACCGATATTGCCGCAGCCGATGATGCCCAGCGTCTTGCCGGTGATCTCGACACCCATGAAGCGGTTCTTTTCCCATTTGCCGGCGTGGGTCGAGGCGTTGGCCTCCGGTATCTGGCGGGCCAGCGCGAAGATCATGGCGACGGCATGCTCGGCGGTGGTGATCGAATTGCCGAAGGGCGTGTTCATCACGATGATGCCCTTGCGGCTCGCCGCCGGGATGTCGACATTGTCGACGCCGATGCCGGCGCGGCCCACGACCTTCAGCCTGGTTGCAGCATTGATCAGCTTCTCCGTGACCTTTGTCGCCGAGCGGATGGCCAGCCCATCATACTGGCCGATCACTTCGAGCAGTTTTTCCTTGTCCTTGCCGAGATCCGGCAAATAGTCGACCTCGATGCCGCGATCCCTGAAGATCTGCACGGCGGTGGTGGAAAGTTTGTCTGAGACGAGAACGCGGGGCATTGGCTTGGTCCTTTGCGATTGGCGTCCCTCCCCCTTGAGGGGAGGGTCGGCGCGAAGCGCCGGGGTGGGGTCGTTGCGGCCGGATGCGGCCAAATCTTTTTCTTTCTGGATGGCGGATCGTTGAACGGGTGGAGGCGACCCCACCCGGCCCTTCGGGCCACCCTCCCCTCGAGGGGGAGGGAGTCAGGCCGCCGCTTTGAGCGACGCCTTTTGCGCCGCAAAGGCCCAGTCGAGCCAGGGCAGCAACGCTTCGAGATCGGAGGTCTCGACTGTCGCGCCGCACCAGATGCGCAGGCCGGGCGGTGCATCGCGGTAGGCACCAATGTCGTAGGCGACGCCTTCCTTGTCGAGCGCCGAGACAATTGCCTTGGCGAACGCAGCCTGTCCATCGGCGTCGAGTGCAGCGACTTGCCGGTCGGTGAAGGAAAGGCAGACCGACGTGTTCGAACGCGTCGCCGGGTCTACGGCAAGATGGCCGAGCCAGGAAGATTTTCTGACAAAGCGATCGAGAACAGCGGCATTGGCATCCGCTCTGGTGACCAGCGCGTCGAGGCCGCCGATCGACTTCGCCCAACGCAGCGCGTCGAGATAGTCCTCGACGCACAGCATCGACGGCGTGTTGATAGTCTCGCCCTTGAAGATGCCTTCGATCAGCTTGCCGCCCGAGGTGAGGCGGAAGATTTTCGGCAACGGCCAGGCCGGCTTGTAGCTTTCCAGGCGTTCGACGGCGCGCGGGCTGAGGATCAGCATTCCGTGCGCGCCCTCACCGCCCAGCACCTTCTGCCAGGAGAAGGTGACGACGTCGAGCTTCCTGAAATCGAGCTGTTGCGCAAAGGCCGCCGAAGTCGCGTCGCAGATGGTCAGGCCCTTGCGGGTGGCCGGGATGAAATCGCCGTTCGGCACGCGCACACCCGACGTCGTGCCGTTCCAGGTGAAGACCACGTCGCGGTCGAAGTCGATTTTGGTCAGGTCCGGCAGTGCGCCGTAGTCCGCCTCTAACCTGCGAACATCGGCGAGCCTCAGCTGCTTGACCACATCGGTGACCCAGCCGGAGCCGAAGCTCTCCCAGGCGACCATGTCGACGCCGCGTTCGCCGAGCAGCGACCACAGCGCCATTTCGACCGCGCCGGTATCCGAGGCCGGCACGATGCCGATGCGGTAGTCCGCCGGAACCTGGAGGATTTCCCGCGTCAGCTCGATCGCTTGTTCGAGCTTGGTCTTGCCGATCTTGGCGCGGTGCGAGCGCCCGAGCGCGGCATTTTTGAGCGCCTCGACCGACCAGCCGGGGCGTTTTGCACAGGGACCTGAGGAAAAATTGGGATTTGCCGGACGGAATCCGGGCTTCGTATGCGTCGTCATCGTGGTCTATCCTTCCAGATAGTGGCCCCTCGTTGGGGAGGGGTGGCCCACGGACGGCGATATGCGTTCAGGCTTTCGGCGTCAAGGGGAAAGTTTTTGTCGCTGTCAGGATATTGCCGGGGGCGAAACGCAAACAGCGGGCCTGCGACCCACGATTGTCAACGCCTCGGCTTCGATCGAGCCTACCACAGATCGTAGCGTAGTCCGACTTTGACTTGATGATTGTTGATTCCTTTGCGGATCGGAAAGGAAGTCAGGCTCTCGGCAGTCACATATTCGGCGTCTGGCGCGGAAAAATACTGATAGCCCAGATCGACTGAGACGTTCTTGGACACTTGGTAGGCAAGGCCGGCATTCAGCGTGTAGGCGAAGGAGTATTGGGTTTTGTTGTCATGCCGGACGAAATCGTCGGTGGGGTCGGCGTTGTCGGTGAAGTAGCTCGCCGACAGGCGACGCTTGCTCTGCAGGATACCGACACCGGCGCCGAGATAAGGTGTGATTCCGACATAGGTGCCAAGGTCGACATAGCCGTTGAGTATGCCTGAGAAGGCATAGTTCTTCAGGGTCGCCGATGCCACGGTCGTTCCGTCGTTATAGCCGACGTCGATTTTGTTGCCGGGAAGATAGCCGACATTGAGATCGGCGCGCAGATAGTCGTTGAAATGGTAGCCGAAGCCAATGCTGGCAAAGATGGGATCTTCCTTTTCGTCGAAGCTCGCGGGTGTGAAGGCGAAATCCTCATCCTTGAAGCTCTTCTGCACCAGATAGGAGACATCGCCGCGCAGATACCATCCCGAGCCAACCTCGACCGGTACATAGTCGGGCGCCTGGTCGACATAGACCGGCGGATCGTAGTCGGCGGCAAGTGCCGGCGTCAGCGGCATCAGGACGATTGCTGCAAGCGCCAGCACTACAGGCGATTTGGATGTCATGGTCCCGGCTCCCGAACTTGGCGCATTCGCGATCGCGCGCGCCGTTTCAGACAGCATTGTTAACCATAGTGGTTAAGTGCGGGTTAAGGATAACAAGGCGTTAGCAATTGATTTGATCCGTTTTCGCTCCTCGAGCCGGACGGTGTTACAGGGCAACGCAGCATCTTTAGGCAGCCAAACGAAACCGCCCGGCATCAGCCGGGCGGTCGACGAATTCCTCGATTTCGAAGCGACTACTTCGTGTAGACCGGCTCGGGTTCCGGGACGTAAGGCTCCGGCGGCGCGCAGTCCGACCTGCCGAACTGGTAGCGCAGGCCGCCGCGCACTTCGTGAACGTTGATACCTTTGTCATAGCCGGGGCCGACATTGGGGAGGGAGGCATAGTCGAACATCTTACCGCCGTTGATGTGGCTGAAGCGGTAGCCGACATCTAGTTTGACGCGGTCAGTCAAGCAGTAGGATGCGCCCGCCATGGCAGCATAGGCAAACCGCCAGCCCTTGCCACCGGCATGATCAAATGAACCGTCGCTGTCCACGTTGTGCAGTTCATCCCACTTGACCCAGGCACCGCCGATGCCGGCGCCGACGTAAGGCGTGATCCCATGCCAGGTGCCGATATCGACATAGGCGTTGGCCAAGAGCAGCAGCGCCGAATAGGACGAGGTATCGACGGACGTGCAAGGCGTTTGCTGTGGGCCGCAGAAGCCGTTGGTCGAGCCGCGGAATTTGGACTTGCTCATCCAGTCCAGGGTGAGATCGGTGCGGAAATGCTCGTCGATCTGGTAACCAACACCGCCGCCGGCCGAGAAGGCGCCATCCAGCTTGCCTGTATCGAACTTGCCGGGATTCTGGGGCGCCACACCGTAGGTGATGTAGTCGCCACCACGAAACCTCGACCAGTGATAGTCGATGTCGCCGCGGATATACCAGCCGCCGAATTCGGCCGGCTGCTCATAGGCAACCGGTGGCGGTGCCTCCTCGACGACGGGCGGCTCGACGAAATCGGCGGCGAATGCCGGTCCGACGCCGGCAAACAGCGCGGCCAGAAGAGCCATTCTAGCTGTGTTGAACATGCTTATCACCCCTGAGAACCCTCGAACGGCGAACGCGCCCGAAATGTGATTGACCTCAGTTGTGGATAATGAATCGGAAAGGTTAAAAGGCGTTTAACCGTATTGATTAACCACGAATCTCTAAAAGTGGAGCAACCTGGCGGCCGTTGCTGCAGGCGGAGCTGGCCGCGACCCAATAAAAAAGCCCGCCGGCAAGGCGGGCTTTTGAACCGATGTTGGAGGGAGATCAGGCGGCGCTGCGCGGTTCCGAAATGACCTCGACGATGTCGTTGACCACGGACTCGACAAGCTGCGGGTCGTCGCCCTCCGCCATGACGCGGATGAGCGGCTCCGTGCCGGATGGCCGGATGACCAGGCGCCCGGCCTTGCCGAGGCGATTGCGCGCATCTTCGATCGCCGCCTTGACCGGCGCCTCCTCCAGCGGCTTGCCGCCGGAAATATGCACATTCTTCAAAAGCTGCGGCACCGGCTCGAATTTCTTCGACAGTTCGCTGACCGGTCGGTTATGCCGCTTGATGCAGGCGAGCACCTGGAGCGCCGAGACGAGGCCGTCGCCGGTGGTCGAGAAATCGGACAGCACGATGTGGCCCGACTGTTCGCCGCCGACATTGAGTCCATGGGCACGCATGTGCTCGACGACATAGCGGTCACCGACCTTGGTGCGATGCAACTGCAGGTTCATGTCGCCGAGGAAGCGTTCGAGGCCGAGATTGGACATCACCGTCGAGACGACGCCGCCGCCGGCCAGCCGTCCGCTCTGCTGCCAGGATTCGGCGATCAGCGCCATGATCTGGTCGCCATCGACGATCGCGCCGTTCTCGTCGACGATGACGACACGGTCGGCATCGCCGTCGAGCGCAATGCCGATATCGGCGCGCACCTCGTGCACCTTCTTTTGCAGACCGGCCGGATGAGTCGAGCCGCATTCCTTGTTGATGTTGAAGCCGTTGGGCTCGACATTGATGGCAACGACCTCGGCGCCGAGTTCCCACAGCGCGTCGGGCGCCACCTTGTAGGCGGCGCCATTGGCGCAATCGACGACGATGCGCAGGCCCGACAGCGACATCGAGCGCGGCAGCGTGCGCTTGGCGAATTCGATATAGCGGTCATGCACGCCGTCGACGCGTTTGGCGCGGCCGAGCCCATCGGAATCGGCGAGCGCCAGTTCGATATCCTTGTCGAGCATCCCCTCGATACGCTCCTCGATCTCATCGGACAGCTTGTAGCCATCGGGGCCGAACAGCTTGATGCCGTTGTCGTAATAGGGGTTGTGCGAGGCAGAGATCATCACGCCGATATCGGCGCGCAGCGAGCGCACCAGCATGGCAACAGCCGGCGTCGGGATCGGGCCGAGCAGGAAGACATCCATGCCGGCGGCGCACAGGCCCGACACCATGGCGTTCTCGATCATGTAGCCGGAAAGCCTGGTATCCTTGCCGAGCACGACGCGGTGGCGGTGGCTGCCGCGCTGGAACGAGAGGCCGGCGGCCATGCCGACCCGCATGGCGACCTCCGCCGTCATTGGAAACTTGTTGGCGCGCCCACGAATGCCGTCCGTACCGAAATAATGTCCTGCCATGTTCGCCAGCTTCCCGATGGTTCTTTCC
Source organism: Mesorhizobium sp. M0018 (assembly GCF_040323955.1). Lineage (NCBI taxonomy): Bacteria > Pseudomonadati > Pseudomonadota > Alphaproteobacteria > Hyphomicrobiales > Phyllobacteriaceae > Mesorhizobium > Mesorhizobium sp. M0018. The sequence goes on from NZ_JAMYVL010000005.1 coordinate 262,460, forward strand.
GAGCATCTCATGCCATAAAATGGCCCAAGCCCCGTCATCACATTGTATGATTATGGACGACCAATCCTTAGAAAATTGTTGTTTTGTGTGTTTTACGTCACGCTAGTGTGTTGATTTTCAAGTTCCGAGCCCTTGTTGCGGCAGCAGCATCAGAAACATCAACTCAAACCTCATCTGGTTCCTTTGGGCTGTGGCAGTGTGGCCTTGAACCCGAATCCGCATCGTGCTGCTCCAGACAGCGGTGGCTCAGGTCCGCCGCAGCCGCCGATTTGACTGGCTGTCATTCGACGCAGTGTCCTCGCTGGGAACCAGCCATAGGCGCGCGCTCCGTGCAATGCACCCGGACGAACTTGGCGGGGAGACGGTCCCGGCAACGAATTCATCACCTTAAAGAAAAGAATGCACTTCTAAATTTGTCTCTACGCTACTTAGCATCTGGCGCAACCAGCCGTTGAGCGCTATTGCTGCACTGGGACATATCATGAACCGCCGCAGGGAGAAAACGCATGCTCATCCACCGACTTGCCACTTTGACGGGTCTTGCCGTCGCGACCTTATTCCTGGCGGCGCCTGCCAGCGCGCTGACCATGGCCGAGTGCAGCACCAAGTATAATGCGGCCAAGGACGCGGGAACGCTTGGCGGGCAGAACTGGAACCAGTTCCGCAAGGCCCAATGCGGCACCGATGCTTCCGCCGCTACAACCGAACCCGCGCCAGCCAAAGCCACGGCCAAGGCTGCCGACACGACCAAGGCAGCCGCCGCCGACGATGCGGCGCCGGGCCTGACGGCGAAGGAGTGCAGCACCAAATACCAGGCCGCCAAGGCTGCCGGCACGCTCAACGGCATGAAGTGGAACGATTTCCGCAAGACCCAGTGCGCCGCCGGCGCGACGGCAGCCGCACAACCCGCCGCCAAGACCAAAGCAGCGGCGGCCAGCAGCGATGACGCAGCGCCTGGGCTGACGGCCAAGGAATGCAGCACCAAATACCAGGCCGCCAAGGCTGCCGGCACGCTCAACGGCATGAAGTGGAACGACTTCCGCAAGAGTGAATGCGCCGCCGGCGCAACTGCAGCCGCACAACCCGCCGCGGCACCTGCCAAGGCGACGACAGCCGCCGCGACCGATACCGGCAAAGGCGTCAGCATGGCGGATTGCAGCGCCAAATATCAGGCTGCCAAGGCCGGCAACACGCTGAACGGCATGAAGTGGAACGACTTCCGCAAGAGCCAATGCGGCGCCGGCGCAGCCGACGACGACACCCTGCCGGCTCCCGATGCCAAATACACCGGCGATCCGCAACCGCCGACCATCACCGCCCCCCAGGGCGTGAAATTCCCGACGGCGATCTCCAAGAAGTATGCAACCGAGACCCCGGCCAAGGGCCGCATGCACACCTGTCTCGACCTCTACTACGCCAACAAGGACGCCAACACGCTGGGCGGCCTCAGGTGGATCCAGAAGGGCGGCGGCTTCTACAGCCTCTGCAACGCCAAGCTGAAGAGCTGACCGGCGCCACCATCCGACGACATGAGCCCGCGAGCCGCAAGGTTCGCGGGCTTTTTGTTGCTGCCGAACAAGTGAGAGGGCCTTCCGAGGTCGAACCAACTGTCAGATCGTGTTTCTTGGCTCTGTCCGGCCGACATCGATCTCGGCACCACCGGAACTCTCATAGCCGGAAGCAGAAAACCCGCCTCGGCGGGCGGGTCATTCAGCGCCAATTGGCACCACACCCAAATTGATAGCATAGCTGCCGGCACAAAGCAAGAACAAAATGTGGCGCCGCCGGCAAAAAATGCGAGCTTCATTCTCCGGCGCGCTTTGTCGATCTTCCCGAAGTCGTCAACGAGGCCGATAGAAGGCTCCATTCCTTCGCGCCTCTCTCTGTCCTGCCGGACATCCCCCCGCGAGGCGGGAGATTGGCCGTCATCGTCACTTTCGCCAATTTCCTGCGATGCAGGAAGGGTCGCATTCCCCAAGAGAAAACGCCGCGGTTAGAGCCGCGGCGTTTCGAAATCGATCTGTGCCGGGCCGGAGCCTAGCTTGACGGCTGAGGTTCCATGCCGCCTTCGGGCTCGGGGCCTTTCTTGCGGCGGCCGGACTTCGGCACGGCCGAGCCGCGGCTCGGCGGCGTGTCGTCGCCAAGGTCGCGCGCGGGCTTATTGCCGGCGATCAGCTGCTTGATCTCCTCGCCGGACAGCGTCTCGTATTCGAGCAGGCCCTGCGCCAGCGCGATCCATTCCTTCTTTTTCTTGGTCAGGATGGACCTTGCCGTCGAATAGGCCTCGTCGATCAGCCGGCGCACTTCGGCGTCGATGATTTGCGCCGTCTCTTCCGAGATGTTCTGCGTGCGCGCCACCGAATGGCCGAGGAACACCTCCTCCTGGTTGTCGCCATAGGCGACATGGCCGAGCTTGTCGGAGAAGCCCCAGCGCGTCACCATGGCACGCGCCAGCTTGGTCGCCTGCTCGATATCGGAGGAGGCGCCGGAGGTGATGTTCTCCTTGCCGAACTTGAACTCCTCGGCGACACGGCCGCCCATCATGATGGCGAGGCGCGAGATCATGTATTTGTAGCTCATCGAATAGCGGTCGCCTTCCGGCAGCTGCATGACCATGCCGAGTGCCCGGCCGCGCGGAATGATGGTCGCCTTGTGCAGCGGATCGGCCGACGGCACGTTGAGCGCCAGGATGGCATGACCAGCCTCGTGATAGGCGGTCAGCTCCTTCTCGGCCTGTGTCATCGCCGACGAGCGGCGCTCGGCGCCCATCATGATCTTGTCCTTGGCGTCCTCGAATTCGGCCATGGTGACGAGGCGCTTGTTGCGCCGCGCCGCCATCAGGGCGGATTCGTTGACCAGGTTCATCAGATCGGCGCCGGAAAAGCCCGGCGTGCCGCGCGCGATCACCTTGAGGTCGACATTGGGCGCCAGCGGCACGTTGCGCACATGCACCTTCAGGATCTTCTCGCGGCCGACGATGTCGGGGTTCGGCACCACCACCTGGCGGTCGAAGCGGCCCGGCCTCAGCAGCGCCGGATCGAGCACGTCTGGCCGGTTGGTGGCGGCGATCAGGATGATGCTTTCGTTGGATTCGAAGCCATCCATCTCGACCAGCAACTGGTTCAGCGTCTGCTCGCGTTCATCATTGCCGCCGCCGAGGCCGGCGCCGCGATGGCGGCCGACCGCGTCGATTTCGTCGATGAAGATGATGCAAGGCGCGTTCTTCTTGGCCTGGTCGAACATGTCGCGAACGCGGCTTGCGCCGACGCCGACGAACATCTCGACGAAGTCCGAGCCCGAAATGGTGAAGAACGGCACGTTGGCTTCACCCGCGACCGAGCGGGCGAGCAGCGTCTTGCCGGTTCCAGGAGGACCGACGAGCAGCACACCGCGCGGGATCTTGCCGCCCAGCCGCTGGAATTTCTGCGGGTCGCGCAGGAACTCGACGATCTCTTCCAGATCTTCCTTGGCTTCGTCGACGCCGGCGACGTCCTGGAAGGTGACGCGGCCATGTGCTTCGGTCAAAAGCTTGGCCTTCGACTTGCCGAAGCCCATGGCGCGGCCGGAACCGGACTGCATCTGGCGCATGAAGAATATCCAGACGCCGAGGATGAGGATCATCGGCAGCCAGGAGATCAGGGTGCCGAACAGCGAATTGGAGCCGTCGGATTCAGGACGCGCATTGATGGTGACGTTCTTGTCCTGCAGCCGCGAAACCAGTGACGGGTCCCCAGGCGAATAGGTCTGGAAGCCGTTGGAACTGTCCGTGTAATTGCCGGAGATACGGGCGCCGGCGATGGTCACCGACTTGATCCGTCCCGCCGCGACTTCCTGCAGGAACTGCGAATAGGGAACATCGCTCGAGGCTCCACGCGTCTGCGGCGTCTGGAAAAGATTGAAGAGAGCGATGAGCAGGACCGCTATGATCGCCCAGAGCGCGAGGTTGCGATAATTCGGATTCATCAATTGTCCCGTTGGCGCCCGCTGGGCGGACACGCGTCGTGAGAGGAAACTTGGCCCTAACATAGGGAGAGCGTCTCCCATTGCCAAGCATAACAGCAGGTCTCGGTTAAGCTTTCGCCCGTGGTAGGCCGGCATTGTGGCCGCCGAACGGCACGGCTGGAACGGGCGCCGCGCCAAGCAACGCGGCGACGGCATCGGCCGGCGCCAGATCGAAGGACGGCAGGAAACGGGCGAAGGGCGCGACTGCCGGATATGCGGCGACAGCCGCCTGCATCGGGCCTTCCCCGGGCAAACCCCGGCCTTCCCCGAGCAAACCGAGGCATTCGCCGTCCCGCCAGAGCGCCGGCTCGGCGGCCAAGGCGGCACGCACAAGGCTTGCCGGCGTGCCATGCCCTTCAATTGCCCGCTTTGCGGCAAGAGCCGCCCCGAGCGGTGCTACCAACAGCGGCGCGATCAACAATGCACCTGGGCTGTCGCCCAATGTGATCCGTCTGCGGCCGTCCCACAGGGCATTGCCGGAAACCGCAACAGCGGGCGGCAGATCGCGCAATTCGCGGTGCAGAAAGATGCCGGTACGCCGGGCATCGACCACGGTCCGCGACAATGTGGCACAAAGCGGCCCGGTGCGGAACCGGCCGAAAAGGGCTTCGCTGCGGGCCTGGTCGGGAAGGAAGGCGGTGCCGCCGGTCGCCGCCAGCAGGATGCGCAGCGCATAAATGGCCGACCGGCTGTCGGCGGCCGTCGCAAAATCCCGATCGAGCCGGACGAGGCCGGCGGCCGGCCTGGAGGCCAAGCTGCGGATCAGCATGGCCGCGCGATGTCCCAGCTGCTCACGCTCGACCGCCGCCTTTCTGGCCAGCGCCATAGCTTCAGCCATGCGAGGCGCATCGTCGCCTTCAACAAGTGCTGCGCGGACGCGCGGCCGCTCGAAAGCGGTGTCGGCATTGGTCGGATCTTCGATCCAGACAACCTGTTCACGCCGCAGGAATTCGCGCAGCTCAGCACGCCTTATGCCGAGCAGCGGCCGCACGATCCAGTGCCGCCACTCGTAGAGGGTTGCCGGCGCCATGCCGGCAAGGCCCCGCCCTTCCTCGCGCGGCCTCTCCTCACCTGGCCCGTCGTCACGTGCTTGCCTCATCAGCACGGTCTCGGCCTGGTCGTCGGCGGTGTGGCCGGTCAGGATCAGGCCGATGCCTGCCGCTTCGGCGGCCTCGGCGAGCAGCCGGTAGCGCGCCTCGCGCGCGGCGGCGGGCAGGCCGGTCGATGGTTTGTGCCCCGACCAGGCGAGGATGCGATGGGCAATGCCGCGCGCCGCGCACAGCCTGGCCACGGCTTGCGCTTCCGCTGCCGCTTGCGGCCGCAATTGATGATCGATCGTTACCGCCAGCAATTTCGTTGCCGGGGCGTTACGATCGAGATGGGCTTTGAGGAGGAGGAGAAGGGCGGTCGAGTCGCTGCCGCCGGACACGGCCGCAACAGCGCCGTTGGAAAAGTCGATCCGCGAAAAATCCGAAAGGTCAGGCTCGCTGTCGAGCGTCATGCATGTCGCCCAAGCGTGGGCCCGGTTTTGCGGCAACGACACGCAACGGAAAAACTAGCACGCCGCGAGTGCCCTTTCCTGCTTGACCCGCTCCTTGAGCGCGCCGGAAATATCGGGGTAGCGCTTGCCGATCTCGCTGAAAGTGGCACAGGCCACGTCGCGCTGCTTCAGCCCGACCAGTGAAACGCCGAGCTTCAGCAGCATGTCTGGCGCCTTCTTGGCCTTGGGATAGTCCTTGCTGGCAGCGAGGAAAGTCTCGGCCGCATCGCGGTATTTCTGCTGGCCGAGCAGCGATTCACCAAGCCAGTAATGCGCGTCCGCTGCTTTGGCGTCCTTGGGAAAACGGGCGATATGGTCGCGGAAGCCCTGTTCGGCGGTGCTGTAGTCGCCCGACAGGATGAACTGGTAAGAATTGCGGTAAAGCTCTTCCGGATCGTTGGTCGACGGGAGTGCCGCGACCACCGTATCATCGGATTTACCGGCCTTGTTGCCGGCTGCGCTGGCGCCGTTGGCTGGGGCCGTATTCTGCCGCGGCGCATTCGCTTGCGCATTGCCATCGGCTTCGACGACATTGCCGTTTTTGTCGACGGTGATGGTGCCGAACGTCTTGGGCGGCGCGCCGGGGATCAGCTTGCCGGGATCGCCGTTGGGCGATTCGACGATGACGTCCTCGACGCTCTTATCGCCTGCTGGCGGCGCGTCCGCAGCGGCTGGAGCCGGCGTTGCCGGCGCCTCCGCCACGTTACCGTCGCCATTGGGGCTGTCGCTGCTGGGCGCGGCCTCGGACTTCTTCTGCTCCGCCGGCTGCTGCGCGCCTTGCGGACCGCCTTCCAGCTGCTGGAAGCGGAATTCGTTGTCTTCCTGCTGCTTGCGGATCTGCTCCTGCATCTGCAGGACCTGGAAATTGAGTTCCTCGATCTTGCCATTCATCTGCCGGAGCTGTTCCTCCAGCGCCGGAGTGCCGGTACCATCCTGTTGCGCGAATTGAACCTGATCCGGCTTTTTCTTTTCGCCGAAAATGCCGGGCAGTTTGATCGTCGGCAGGTGGAAGGAAAAACCGCTTTCCGATGACTGCCCGGTGCCGTTTGCCCCGTCAGCAAGTGCCGCGATACTTGATACGAGCAGCAGCGCAAGCGTGCCGCTCAAGACCGATCTGAAATGCATGTGCCTCTCGCCGTGAAACCGTTAGCCTGTTGCGCGCCCTTTCCAACCGAAGTGGCCAGGCGCCCTCGGCTCTTAACAGGACGTGAGACTTCGGCCAAATTTTGTTTGGAGCGGGCAGATATGAAAAAGGCGGCCTTTTGGCCGCCTTTCGCACCAGGTGTTGCATTTATGCCGATCAAGAACCGGCGCCGCCCAGTGTGGTTACGGCGCGGCGGTTCTGCGACCAGCAGGAGATGTCGTCGCAAACCGCGACCGGACGCTCCTTGCCGTAGGAAATGGTCTTCAGGCGCTGCGCCGAAACGCCCTTGGCGACCAGGAAGTCGCGTGTGGCGGCAGCACGGCGGGCGCCGAGCGCCAGATTATATTCGCGCGTGCCGCGCTCGTCGGCATGGCCTTCGATGACGATGGCATACTGCTTGTACTGGTTCAGCCACTGCGCCTGGCGCGACAGCGTCGTCTGCGCATCGGCGCGGATCGAGGACGAATCGGTGTCGAAGAAGATGCGGTCGCCGATATTGACGGTAAAGTCCTGGGCCGACCCGGGCGTTGCCGCGCCAGCGCCGTTGAGGCCGAGATCGGCGGCGCTGTTCGGCGTCTTCTTCGAGGCGCAACCGGTGATCGCGAGCATAGCGACCAGAGCGATCATGACCGGGTTTGTGGTAAGTGCTGCGATACGGCCCATGCCGCCTCTCCTTCGCAATTCGAGTGATTTCATTGATCGTCCAGTAACCACGTTTGGGTTAACCGACGCTCAAGAAACACGGTTAAAATTTGGTTTCGGCTGCCGTCCGCAACCGTTCTGCCGAGGGGCGACAATGAGCGCGGACCGTAGGCGGAAATGCGGCCAAAACATGAAAAAGAGGGAATTGAGGAAACTGAAGAACTGAGGAATTGAGGAAAGAGATCACCTCAGCTTCTCTATGAGATTGACCAGCATTCCGTAGATGCGGGCATAGGATTGCAACCAATCGTCGCGTTGCGCCTGTGTGATGTACTCGAGGTCGAACGCATACGAACTCCAGGTCTCCACCTCACTGCATGATCCTATGGCCATTGAAATGAAGCGTGCGAATTCGGGCTTGGAGTGAGCCTGTTTGGCAAAGCCTTCGGCCAAAGTGGCGCAGATCGCCTTGCTGGAACGACGTAGTTGATCGGCGAGCGCGTATTGCTCCATTTTCGGAAAAGCAAGCGTGGCTCTGTGTACCCCAAGGGAAACCGCATAGGCACGCTTATAGACTTCTAAATCCCTCGCGTGCTCGATGTAGACCCCCCTGCCTTCTCCATTCTTCAGTTCTTCAACTCTTCAATTCCTCAGTTCTTCAATTCCTCAATTCTTCTTCCATCACTCCAGCAGCGGCGACCAGGCCGGATCCGAGGCGAAGTTCGCCGTCGGGATCGACTGTTCGTTGCGGCCGGTGAGATCGACCGAAACAAGTTTTGGTCCACCATTGGAATCGCGGAAGAACATCAGCACCCGGCCGTTGGGCGCCCAGGTCGGCCCCTCCTGCTGAAAGCCGGTGGACAGGATGCGCTCACCCGAACCGTCGGTGCGCATGACGCCGATCTGGAATTCGCCGCCGGTCTGCTTGGTAAAGGCGATGAGATCGCCGCGCGGCGACCACACCGGCGTCGAATAGACGCCGTCGCCGAACGAGATGCGGGTCTGGCCCGAGCCGTCGGCGCCCATCACGTAGATCTGCGCGCGGCCGCCGCGATCCGAGGTGAACACCACCTTGCTGCCGTCAGGCGAGTAGGATGGTGAGGTGTCGATGGCGGTCGAGTTGGTGAGCCTGGTTGTCGAGCGGCTTCTCAGATCCATGGCGAAGATGTTGGAATTGCCGTCATCGCGCAGCAGGCTCATGATCACCTTCTGGCCGTCCGGCGAAAAGCGCGGCGCAAACGTCATGCCGGGGAAATTGCCGACCAGCTCGCGCTGCCCCGTCTCGATCTGCAGCAGGTACACCCGCGGCTGACCGCTTTCATAGGACATGTAGGTGATTTCCTGCCGGTTCGGCGAGAAGCGCGGCGTCAGCACGATCGATTTGCCGTTCGAGAGATAGCGGACGTTGGCGCCGTCCTGGTCCATGATGGCTAGCCGCTTCTTGCGCGCATTCTTGGCGCCGGACTCGTCGATGAAGACGACGCGCGTGTCGAAATAGCCCTTCTCGCCGGTTAGCCGCTCGTAGATCGCATCGGCGATGATATGGGCGACGCGCCTGGTATTGGCGTCGTTGGCGAAGAACTGCTCGCCCGACATCTGCTGGCCGGCAAACGTGTCCCACAACCGATACTGGGCGCGAATGCGGCCGTCAGCCTCCTTGCCGACACTGCCGGTGACCAGCGCCTGCGCATTGATCACCTTCCAGTCTTCGAAGCGCGGCGTTGCATCCGGGTTCGAGATCTTTTCGATGAAAGCGCTTTTGTCGATCGGCGCGAACAGGCCGGAGCGTTTCAGGTCGGCACTGACGATGCCAGAAATCTCGGCGCCGAGCGCATCGCCGCCCTGGAAGTCCGTGATGGCGATCGGCAACGGCTCGACATTGCCCTTATTGACGTTGAGCTCAACGAGCGCCCGCGCCGGCAGGGTGACAGCAACGGTCATACCCAGCGCCATCGCTGCGATCGTCAGGAGCGGCTTGAGGATGGATTTCATGTCTTCTCGCTTCTTTCGCTGATTCTGTGAGCGCCAGGCCTAAAGACCGAGCATCTCCCTGGGGTCAAAAGTGACCCGAACGTCGGACCAGATGTCTTGCTTGCCCGCCGGAACCTGCAAGCCGGCCACATCGCATTTCTGAACCGCGCGCACTGCACTTTCGTCAAACGGGCGGTTTCCGCTCGACTTTTCAACGCTCGGCCGGCCATCCAGCTTGCCGGAGGCGTCCAGATTAAACCGGACCACGACGACGAAATTCTCCGAACCCTCGAGCCCTGCCGGAAGCGTCCAGCAACCACCAAGCTGGGCCTCCAATGCCCCCTGCTCCGATTTCGAAAGCTTCTGGCCCTGATCCTTCTCGCCGCCGAGCGATGCCTGCTGGGTCGAGCGCTTGGCGCCGCCGCCGGACGGCTTCCGCTTGTCGAGCAGAGCCGAAATCTCGTCGGCGTTGAATTGCTTGTCGTCCGATTTCGGCCTGGATGAGGCTTCCTTGACCGGCTTGTCGGCGTCCTTGCGCTCCGGTGCCTTCGCGCTCTCGGCCTGGGCCGGCTGCGGCTTTGGCCGAGCCTCGGGTGCCGGCGCCGAGTCGGGAAGCTGCGCCTCCTCGGTTGGCGGTTGCTTGGCAATCGCCTCGGCGACGGCATCCGGCTTGACCTCGGGCTGCGGATCGATCGCGGCAGTCTTGTCCTGCGGCGGCGTGGGCGTCGGCTCCTTGGCCGGCGTCGGCTTGGGCTCGGTCTGCTTGACAGGTTCGGGCTTGACCTCTTCCTTCGGCTGCGGCACCGGCGCCACCTCCGTAGCAGGAATAGGCTTCGGCTCTTCCTTCGGCTTCGGCACGTCCTCGGGCTTGGGCTTTTCGACCGGCGTCGGCGCGGGTGGCGGAGCCGCCGTCATGTCGACTGGCTGGGGCTTGGACTCCGGTGTCGGCGGCTTGTCGGTGTCGACGCTGTTATCGCCGACTTTCTGGGCATCGGGAACGATGTCGGGACGCTGCGTCGGTACCGGCGCCGGCTTGTCGTGCATTACAGCCTTCTTGTCGCCTAGCAGGACCTGTGCCGTCGCTTCCATCGGCACGATCTCGACCGACACCGATTCCGCATCGGACGCAGGCATCGCAGGCGGCGAGGACAACGTGAACAGCCCGAAGGCGATCGCCACCGTATGCAAGATCACCGATGTGGTGAGGCCGGTCCTCATCTTGCGTCTACTGATCCTGTTCCTGCAGTGAAACCAGGCCGATATTCTTGTAGCCAGCAGCCGAGATGCGGGCCATCACCTTCATGGCAGTGCCATAGTCGGTGGACTTGTCACCCCTGATGAAAATGCGCTCGTCATAGCCGGTCTTCGAGATCGCCTGCAGCTTTGCCACCAGCTCCTCGATCGGGATCTCGGTTTCCTGGAGGTAGATCTGACCGGCCGAGTTGATGGACACGGTTATAGGCTGCGTATCGGCGTTCATCGCTTTGGCCTGGGTATCCGGCAGGTCGATCGGCACACCGACCGTCAGCAACGGCGCCGCGACCATGAAGATGATCAGCAGCACCAGCATCACGTCGACCATCGGCGTGACGTTGATCTCCGATATCAAGGCGTGATGGCGGCCGCGCCGCCTGTGGCCGCGCCCGCCGCGTCCTCCGCCACCTGCGCTTACGGACATTCCCATGATCGTTCCTCAGGCCTTCTGCGCGACTTTTTCATCGATTTGGCGCGAGAGTATGGCGGAGAACTCATCCGCGAACCCTTCCATGCGCACCGCGATCTTGCTCGCGTCGGACGACAGCTTGTTGTAGGCGATGACGGCGGGGATGGCGGCGAGCAGGCCGATGGCCGTCGCCAGCAGCGCTTCGGCGATGCCGGGCGCGACCACCGACAGGCTGGTGTTCTTCGAAGCGGCGATCGCCTGGAACGAGGTCATGATGCCGATCACGGTGCCGAACAGGCCGATGAAGGGCGCCGCCGAGCCGGTGGTGGCGAGGAAGCCGAGCCGCCCTTCCAGCTTTTCCATCTCGCGGGTCAGCGCCAGATCCATAGCCTTGTCGATGCGGGTCTGCAGGCCGAGCGGCGATTTTGCGCCCTTCTCGAAGCTCTTCTTCCATTCGCGCATGGCGGCGACGAAGATCGCGCTCATGCCGGTCGTCTTGCGGTCGGCGAGCGTGCGGTAAAGCTCTTCCAGCGACTGCCCCGACCAGAACACCTGTTCGAAGCGGTTGAGCGCCAGCCGCATGCGGGCATAGGCGACGAGCTTGTCGACGATGATCGCCCAGGTCCAGATCGAGGCACCAAGCAGCCCGATCATGACCAGCTTGACCACCCAACCGGCCTGCATGAACAAGGCCCAAATCGATAAATGCGCGCCCGGTTCGGCGAGAGCGATGTTTTCCATGTTACGTCCTTAAAGATTTTCGGGGCGTGGCTGGCGGCTGGCCCATGGGCATCCCTTGTGGTCCGTTCGCGTTAAGCTTGCGGAATAACCCCAAATGCACCGTTGGCGGCCTTTTCGGGGCAAATATTGGTGAAAGGAAGGCGCTTGGATTCTTCCAATCTTAACCAATCCCTTCATGGACCGTTATGGTTAAGGATGGGTTAGGACGTACAGCGCGGCGCATTGCCGCGCCCCGACGACCAGCCCGGCGATCCTCGCCTCGACCGGGAGCTCCGGATCTTCCGCCTCTGAACTCTTATTTGCGCGTTCCGGGCATGAAGGCTGCCACCCAATCCTTGGGAAAGCGCCGCGGCCGTCCATTCTCGCCGACGATCGCCGCTTCGACCCGCGCCTCGACCAGCACTTCGCTGCCGCGCTTCAATTGCTGCGCCATGACGATGCGCGCGCCGGAAATCTCGTCGGTGCGCGTATCGATGGTCAGGATGTCATCCATGCGGGCCGAACCGCGGAAGTCGATCTCCATGCGCCGCACCACCCAGACTATTTTCTCGCCATGCTTGCCGTCGGCAAGCTCGGTGTGGTGGACGCCAGCCAGCCGCAGATAGTCGGACCGGCCGCGCTCGAAGAATTCGAGATAGCGCGCGTGGTAGACGACGCCGGAAAAATCGGTGTCGGCATAATAGACCCGCGCCATCAGTCGATGGCCGAATTCCGTCAGCGCGCCGGAAAGTCCGGCGGACAATGCCGATTCACCGTGATCGTCCATTGCGCTGTCCTTTTGGCCCGACAGGCCCTGTTTCAAGCAACACCTGTTTTGCGCATAGACCGGCGATGATCAAGACCTGGAGGGCTGGGCCGGGGACTGCCAGCACCGAAGCCATAAGCAGCGGAACCTAGGGTTCTTCCAGGAACAGGCTGATCTGCTGCTGCGCCAGGTCCTTTGGCGCGTCGAGGCCGAGGTGCCGCCAGGCATTGGCCGCCAGCACGCGGCCGCGCGGGGTACGCATGATGAAGCCTTGCTGGATCAGAAAGGGTTCGATGATGTCCTCGATGGCATCGCGTGGCTCGGAAAGCCCGGCCGCGATGGTCTCGATGCCGACCGGCCCGCCGCCGAAATTCCGGGCGATCATCGACAGATAACGGCGGTCGAGCGCGTCGAGGCCGAGCCCGTCGACCTCCAGCCGCGTCAGCGCCTCGTCGGCGATCTTGCGGTCGACATGGCCGTCGCCGGCAACGCTGGCGAAGTCGCGCACCCGGCGCAACAGCCGGCCGGCGATGCGCGGCGTGCCGCGCGCCCTCCGGGCGATCTCCAAAGCACCGTCGTCGCCGAGCGGCATGGCAAGGATGCGGGCGCCGCGCCGCACGATCTGCTCGAGTTCCTCGACCGAGTAGAAATTGAGCCGCACCGGAATGCCGAACCGGTCGCGCAGCGGGTTGGTCAACAGGCCGAGCCGGGTGGTGGCGGCGACAAGCGTGAAGCGGGCAAGGTCGATCTTGACCGAGCGCGCCGCCGGCCCCTCGCCGATGATCAGGTCGAGCTGGAAATCCTCCATCGCCGGATAGAGGATTTCCTCGACCGCCGGGTTGAGCCGGTGGATCTCGTCGATGAACAGCACGTCGCGGTCTTCGAGGTTGGTGAGCAGCGCCGCGAGATCGCCGGCCTTGGCGATGACCGGACCCGAGGTCGAGCGGAAATTGACGCCAAGCTCGCGCGCCATGATCTGCGCCAGCGTCGTCTTGCCGAGGCCGGGCGGGCCGACGAACAGCACATGGTCGAGCGCTTCGCTGCGCCCCTTGGCGGCCTCGATGAACACTTTGAGATTGGCCCGCACCGCCGCCTGGCCGACGAAGTCGCCAAGCGTCTGCGGCCGCAAGGTCTGCTCGGCGTCCTCGCCGCGTCTGTCGGGAGCAATGAGGCGTGGCGAAAGGCTCATGCCGCCTTCCTTGCATATGGCAAGGGACCGGACAAGCAACGTCTCACCGTGCCAGCTCCTTCAGCCCGAAGCGGATCAGCTTCGAGGCGTCCGCCTCCTCGCCTGCCGTCTTCAGCGCTGCCGCCACCGCATTGGCCGCGGTGTCGCGCGAATAGCCGAGATTGACCAGCGCCGAGACGGCGTCGGTGATCGGCGCCGAGGCGACGCCCTCGCCGAGCTCCTGCTTCAGGCCGATGGTGCCGGAGGCAGTGCCCGCATAGGCCGGCGCCTTGTTCCTCAATTCGGTGACGATGCGCTCGGCGACCTTCTTGCCGACGCCGGGAGCACGGCTGACCATGGCGATATCGCGCAGCGCAATCGCATTGGCGAGGTCGGCCGGCGCCAGCGTCGACAGGATGGCCAGCGCCACCTTGGCGCCGACGCCTTGCACATTGTTCATCAACAGCCGGAACCATTCGCGCTCCAGCACCGACTGGAACCCATAGAGCCGCAGCATGTCCTCGCGCACATAGGTCTCGATGAACAGCACCACCGCCTCGCCGGGCGGCGGCAATGCCGCCAGCGTGCGCGCCGAGCAATAGGCAACGTAGCCGACGCCATGTACGTCGACGATGCAGAAATCCTCGTCGATCTCGTCCAGCGTGCCTTTTAGCTTGCCGATCATTTGAGCGTGCCGATCATGCCGGGTGGGTTTCCGGAGAGATGATATCGAGGTCCGGGAAGTAGCTGCGATAGCGCGCGGCATCGCGCGTCAGCAGCCGATGCCCGGCGACAACCGCATGGGCGCCGATAAAGAAATCCGGCAGCGTTCGTTCGCCAATGCCGCCGGCGCGGCGATAGCGGGAATGCGTGACACCAGCGAGGAAGGCTGCCTCCCACGGCAGGAATTCGCGATCCATCTTGAGCATGTCGACTGCTTGGCGAAGGGCCTGTTCGGTCGCAATCAACGGCGCGAGCTCGGACCAGACGATTGCATTGATTACGAGTGCGCCGTCGCGCCGGCATGCGGTAATCGCGGATGCCGACCATTTCGTCTCCCGTCCGGCAGGACCCCAAACGTCGATCAGGACATTTGTGTCAATCAATGTCGAGATCTTCACGTGGGCCCCTCAGCCATTCCATATATTCGTTCGCCGTCATGCCTCCCAGATCCAGCGTACCGGCCATACGGCCGAGCATCTGGCTGAATCTGCGCGAGGCTTCCTCCTCCGACATGTTTTCGTCGACCGCAATAACACGAGCCCCGTCCTCGGTGGGGACGAACTCCACCTCCGAGCCCGGGCCGATACCCAGATGATCCCGTATTTCCTTCGGGATGGTCACTTGGCCCTTGGTGGTAACGCGCATGGTAATACCTCGTTGGTATTACTTATTGCCCATGGAGAACAAGTCAAGAACATACTTATCCGGCCAGCGCCGCCATCCTGTAGGCGATGCTCTGCCGGTGATGCGCGTGACAGATGGCGATGGCCAGCGCGTCGGCGGCGTCATCGCTGTCGAAAGTCGCCTTCGGCATCAGCACCTTGACCATCATGTGGATCTGCTTCTTGTCGCCATGGCCGACGCCGATCACCGCCTTTTTGACGGCGTTTGGCGCATATTCGGCTACGACAAGGCCGGCACGCGCCGGCACCAGCATGGCGATGCCGCGTGCCTGGCCGAGTTTCAGCGTCGCTGCGGCGTCCTTGTTGACGAAAGTTTGCTCGACCGCCGCCTCCTGCGGCATCGCGGCATGCAGGACCTCGGCGAGCCCGTCATACAACTGGCAAAGACGCACCGCCAGGGCGGCCTTGTCGTCGGACCGCACCGTGCCGCAAGCGACGAAGCGCAGCGAATTGCCGAGGCTCTCGACGATGCCCCAGCCGGTGCGCCTCAGCCCCGGATCGATGCCGATGATGCGAATCGCTTCCCCCATCCGTCAAGTCTACCTTCGGGGGACAGCGATGCCAGCGAAATGTGAAACAAACCAGAAACAGCAACCGAGTCTGGTCTAGAGAATCTTTGAGAATTCGCTCTGGCGAGACAGATAGCGTGGTTTTCGAGAACCGGAGCGGAGCGTACATAAGTACGCGAGCACCGGAAGCGCAGAAGGCTGCGCTAGTCTAGTCGTTTGAATAACTGTTGGCGCGAGCGACAGACGGTCCTCTGATCCTTTGGCGGATGTGACAGCCATCTCGGTTTCAACCGCGCAATGCTGCCGCAACGACGCTCTCCAGTGGCGTTGTCGGTCGACCGATCAGCCGGCTCATGGCGCCGCCGTCATCGAACAACGCTCCGCGTGAGGCTGCAATGTCGGCATCGGCCAGGATAGCGGCGAGATCGGCGGGCAGCCCGGCGCCTGTCAACACGCCCTCATAGGCCGCCCCGGCAAGATCGTTGTAGGCGATCGCCTTGCCCGATTGCCGCGAGACCTTCGCCGCAAGCTCGGCGAGCGTGAAGGCTTGGTCCGCGGCGAGCTCGTAAGTCCTCCCTGCTTGATCCTCGCTCGTCAGCACCACGGCCGCGGCCTCGGCATAATCCTGCCGCGCCGCGGACGAGAAGCGCCCCTCATTTGCGGCGCCGATGAAGGCGCCGTGCTCCAGAGCCGCCGGGAGCGCCATCAGATGGTTCTCGGTGTACCAGCCGTTGCGCAGGATGACGGCGCGTAGGCCGGAGGCCGCGATGACCTCCTCCGTCTGCCGATGTTCGACCGCGAGCCTCGCGGGAGACGTGTCCGCATGCAGCATGCTTGTGTAAGCGATCAGCGAAACCCCCACCCGTTGGGCGGCCTTGATCACTGACCGATGCTGCGGCAAGCGGCCGCTGACTTCGGTCGAGGAAATCAGCAGCAGTCTATCGACGCCGGCCAGCGCCATCGGGAGCGTGTCGGGACGATCATAGTCCGCCTCCCGCACGACTACGCCGCGTTGGACAAGATCGCTGGCCTTTGCGGGATCACGAACCGCCGCAACGATCCGGCTGGCCGGAACTGTCTTCAGCAGTGCGTCGATCACGAGACGGCCAAGCTGTCCTGTTGCTCCAGTTATTGCGTACATCGTTCTGTCCATTTCGTGGTTGGATGGATTGAGAGCCTCAGATAGCGGCTCTCGTTACCCGCGGAAACCACGTATCTTGTAGTTACCATCATTTTCCGGTAACCAACTGGAAACTCTCATGGAAGATGCGCGATGGTCCTCAGGATGCGAACGAAGGTGAAGGCGCTTCCCGGCTGCCCCATGTCGAGGTGCATGGCGCTGCTTGGCGGGTGCTGGACACCCGAGGTGCTCTGGTCCTTGAGCGACGGCCCGCGCCGGTTCTCCGAATTGCGCCGCGATATCCCAGCCATTTCGGCGAAGGTGCTGACCGGCAGGTTGCGCGATCTCGAGGAGCGTGGCGTCCTCGCACGCCACGTGATGCCGACATCGCCGCCGACCGTGGAGTATGAGCTGACGTCATTGGGGCAGGAGCTGCTCCCAGCGATCAGGTCTATCGTGGAGGTCGGATCGCGCCTGCTGCTGCGTGATTCTCCCCGCCTGATGATCGCGGGCCCATCCCTTCGCGGTTAGTCTAGATGGCCGCCGGAGTAGAATTATGAAACGGTCTCTCAGCCGCGGGCGAAAGCCGTGTTGAGCAGCGTGATCTGGTCGGAGACCGGATTGAGGCGACGGCTCGACGGCGGCACCTCGGCAAGGCCGCCATAGATCTCCTCGTCCATCCGGCGCACCAACGCCTGCAGCCGCAGCGAACGGTTGACGAGGTCGATGAAATCCTTCGGCAGCTCGGCCCAGCCGGGCGCCTCGTCATGCGCCGAGGCAGTATCGAGACGCACCTTGGATTTTTCTGAGGCCACCTGATCGCGGGTCATCTCGCCGGAATTCGCCGCCCGCTGCAAAAGCAGCCACGAGGCGACCTGCATCAGCCTGGTGGTCAGCCGCATCGATTCGGCCGCATAAAGCGTCGCCGCCAGCCTCGACAGCTTCTTGGCCTCGGCGCGGCCCTTGCCGTCGAGATATTCGGCCGCCTGCTCGACCAGGCCCATGCCTTCCTGATAGAGCGGCTTGAAGGATTGGGAGAAAACCCGGCGCTCCGCCAGCTTGATGGTTTTCGCGCTCGCCTTCGAAGGCTCGTTCATCGCTACGCCCCTGCACTTGCCTGACAGCCGGCCGATTCGGCTCTTGGCCGCCATATCCGGCAGCCTAAACGACTGAAGCTTGAAAATGCGCTTCGCTGCCAGCGAAGGCAAGCACATGTTTAACAAACGGTTAACGGCCGCATTTAGCCGGAAGGACGCCCATGCCGGCGCACAAAAAAAGAGCCGCGGATAAGGCGGCTCTCAGGAGTTTAACAGGGAGGCGTCAAACAAAGTGGCTCCAACCACTCGGTAAGAATCCAGATCACTGGATGGACATAGTAAACGCCTGTAAAGCTTAACGAAGCCTTAACGCAGGGCATATTTTTCGATCAAGCGCCCAGCATCTGTGCCGTAACAGCACAGCTGACTGGCCACGGCACCCGTTCCCACTACCGGCTGGAAAGTCGGGGCGACGCGCTTGCGCCATGTTTCCTCCAGATCGTGACCGACATATCGAAACAGATCCGCTCGCCGCGCGACATCGTTCCGAAACAGGCGCCGCGGTAAACGCCCGCTCCTCGCAACGAGGCGGAGCAAACCTTGCGCTCCGGCAAATCATCAAATCTCTCAAGGAGCGAATAATGGACTGGTACTCGGCCGTTAAATTTCTGCATGTCGTCTCGGCGATCCTCTGGGTCGGCGGCGGCTTCACGCTGATGCTGCTCGCGGTACGCGCCGACCGCGCCGGGAACGTCGAAGGCATGCTGCAGGCGATGCGCGCCACCGGCGAGCTCGGCAACCGGTTCTTCGCGCCGATGTCGATGCTGACATTGCTTTTCGGCCTCATCATGTGCGGCTTCTGGGTCGGCTTTTCCGATCTGTGGGTGCTGATCGGCCTTGCCGGTTATGCGACGACCTTCTGCATCGGCATGTTCATCTTCAAGCCGACTGCCGACCGCATGGCAGGCATGATCGCCAAGGATGGCGTGACGCCGGCAGTGCTTGCCCAGGGCCAGCGCGTCCTCAGCGCCGCGCGCTTCGACTATTCGGTGATGCTGGTGATCATCGCGGACATGGTGCTGAAGCCGACGCTGCACGACATCACCATTCTGGGCTGCATGGCGCTCGTACTCGCAACCGGCATTGCCCTGGCGCTTGGCAGGACGCGGCAGCTGCTGCCGAGTGCCGCCTGAGGTGTAAGGATATCCGGCGGCGGCCGAATGGGGCCGCCGTCTTACAGGAGGCCGGCGATGCCGTCCCACAGAAGCTTGACCGCGACGACCGCCACGGTCGCATAGGTGAAGGGATAGAACAGCTCCGGCCGCATCCGCCGCACCAGCCAGGCGCCGGCGATGGTCGACAGCGGCGCCAGCGGCATCAGCACCGCCGACGCGGTCAAATTGGTGGTGTCGAACTGGCCGAGCGCGAAATAGGGGATGAGCTTCAGCGCATTGGTGACGGCGAAAAAGATCGCCGCGGTGCCCGACAGCACCTTCGGATCGAGCCTGATCGGCAGCGCATAGACCTGAAAAGGCGGGCCGCCGACATGGGCGACGAAGCTGGTGAACCCGGCAACAGTACCCCAGAAGCCGGCGGCGACGCGGTTGGGCTCCGCCGCGTGGCCGGCACCGTGGCGGAGTTGCAAATAGAGCCAGCGCAGCACGAAGATCAGGGCAACCGCGCCGACGATCAGCCGCACCATCTCTTCGGTTACAAGTGCCGCCGTCAGCCAGCCAAGGGCGATGCCGATCACGGCGCCCGGCATCATGTCGGCCAGCATCTTGCGGTCGAAGATGCCCCACCACGTCCATACCGAGACAATGTCCATCAGGCACAGAATTGGCAGAAGAATTGCGGCAGCCTGAACCGGCGGCATGGTCAGCGCCATCAACGGCACGCCGACAAAGCCGACGGCGCCGCCGAAGCCGCCTTTCGACAGGCCGACGAGGATGACGGCCGGAATGGCCGCGGCATAGAACCAGGGATCGACGAGCAGGCCTGACATGGGGAAGGGACGCTGGAGGGAAAGTTGAACTCTGGAATAGACCAGAAATGGCCAGACCGCGACCGCAAATATGTGGGCCACGCCACCGAAACCCGTCACATGTTTGGCATGTCGAGCGGCGGCGGGCGTCTCCGGATCGGCTGCGCCTTGATGATGGCGGTGCTGGTTTCGGCCTTGTCGGCAATGCGGTCGAGAATCCCGTCGAGCTCGCCGATCGAGCGGACGAACAGCCGGGCAACGAAGCAGTCATCGCCCGTCACCTTGTCGCATTCGCCGAATTCCGGGATTTCCTCGATCAGCTTCTGGACGATGTGCAGCTTGCCCGGCAATGGCCGGATGCGAACGATCGCCTGCAAGGCGTAGCCGAGCGCCTGCGGATCGATGTCGATGGTGAACGCGCGGATGACGCCGCGATCCTCAAGCCGCCGAAGCCGCTCCGAAACGCTTGGCGACGACAACCCGACCTGCAGCGCCAGTTCCTTCAGCGAGGTCCGTGAATCCTTGACCAGGATATCGAGGAGCTTTCTGTCGAGTTCGTCCAGCATTTTACAATTCCAAGAAAAAGCCGATGTCTACCTAATTAAATGAGGTTCGTCCTGCATATCACCAGCTGCAAGTCATGGAAATACCCGATCCGCCGTGGGATTATAAAATCTCAACGGGTTTCAGGAGCATCCATGGACAACACGGTACGCGGCACGATCGAAATGACGGCGGCGATGGCGATCCTCGGCACGATCGGCTGGTTCGTCGTGCTTTCCGGCCAGCCCATCATGGACGTGGTGTTCTGGCGCTGTGCTTTCGGGGCGGTAACGCTGCTGATCATCTGCGCGGCGCTGGGACTGCTGCGTGGCAGGCTGTCGCTTCGCATCGTCGCGATCGCGGCTCTCGGCGGTGCTGCCATCGTTATCAACTGGCTGTTGCTGTTCAGCGCGTTTTCCCGCGCGTCGATCTCGATCGCCACGGCCGTTTACAACACGCAGCCCTTCATGCTGGTAGGTTTTGGCGCGCTCTTCTTCTCCGAACGGCTGACGGTGACCAAGCTGACCTGGCTCGGCATCGCCTTTGCCGGCATGCTGCTGATCGTGCAGGCCGCGCCCGATGCAGGCGATCATGGTACGGATTACTTTACCGGCATTGCGATGGCGCTGGCCGCGGCTTTCTTCTGGGCCGTTGCGGCTATCGTCACCAAGAAGCTCAAAGGCACGCCGCCGCACCTGATCGCCCTGATCCAGGTCTGCGTCGGCGTTCTCATGCTGGCACCTTTCGCCAATCTCACCCACCTTCCCGCCGATGCGCGGAGCTGGGTCATGCTGGCGACGCTCGGCATCGTCCATACCGGCCTGATGTACATCCTCATGTACGGCGCCATCCAGAAGCTGCCGACGCATCTGCAGGGATCGCTGTCCTTCATCTATCCCGTCGTCGCCATCCTCGTCGATGTCGTCGCCTTCGGCCATCGGCTGCATCCGGCGCAGATCGTCGGCGCCGCCGCCATCCTGGTCGCCGCGGCCGGCATGAATCTCGGCTGGTCGCTGTGGAAATCGAAGGTGCCTGCGTAGGGCCGCAGGCGACCAGGCGAGGAGAATTTCGGCCAACGGCAGTCATGCGCCGAGCCCTATGGAATCGTTGACGGCAATCGTGATCCCCCTGCCGCCTGTTCAATCCCCGCACTTTGCTCTATGCCGCAATGCAACCATCTTCGCCCGGCATAGGCGATAACCGGGATCGAACACCAATGAATGACGCAACGCCGCCCAACCGCTGCCGTATCGTGCTGATCGCGCCGCCGAACGTGCCGGCCGAGCGCATCGCCGCGGCCTTCGAGGGCGGTGACGTCGCCTCGCTTATCCTGCCGGAAAACGGTATGGACGAGGCCTCTTTCCAAGCCTTTGCCGAGCAGATCGTGCCGGTGGCGCAAGCGGCCGGCATTGCCGTCATCATTGCCGGCGACACCCGCATCGCCGGCCGCGTCCAGGCCGACGGCATTCATGTCGAGGTCGGCAAGGACGAGCTCGCCGAAACGATCGAACACTTCCAGGCCAGGATGATGGTCGGCACCGGCGGCGCCAAGACCCGCGATGATGCGCTGGAACTCGGCGAGGTCAGGCCTGATTACATTTTCTTCGGCCGTTTCGGTTACGACAACAAGCCTGAGCCGCACCCGCGCAACCTGTCGCTCGGGCAATGGTGGGCGGACGTCATCCAGATCCCCTGCATCGTCATGGCCGGATCGGATCTTGCCTCGGTGGAAGCGGTCGCCGCCACCGGCGCTGAATTCGTGGCGCTGTCCAGCGCCGTCTTCGCCGAGGACGTCGATCCGAAGATGGCGGTTGCCGCCGCCAACGCGCTGCTCGACGAAACCGCGCCGCGCTTCGAGGACTGACGTGCTCTCGCGGAAAATCCTTTTCAGCGCCTTTCTCGCAACGGCCGTGACGCAGGCGATAGCGGCGGAACCCGTTCCTCTGCCGCAGCCCAGGCCGGATTCCAGCGAACCTGCCGACAAGCCGATCGCCGCACAATTGCCGCAGCCCGCCACTACCGCCCCGTTGCCGTCGGCCGATACCATCAACCCCGACCGCTTCGGCGCAAAGCCGTCCGATGCTGCCTACGGCGCCTTTCAGCGCGGGCTCTACAAGACGGCCTACAACCTTGCGCTTTCGCGCGCTCAAAACGGCGATCCGGCGGCACAGACGCTGGTGGCCGAGATATTGTCGCGCGGCCTCGGCGTGCCGGTCGACGCGGCAGGGGCGGCGAAGTGGTATGCGCTTGCCGCCGAGCAGGGCGTCCCGGAATCGCAATTCCAGTATGCGCTGATGCTGCTCGACGGCCGCTACGTCAAAAAGGACGAGAAGGAGGCCTATGCGCTGATGCAGGCCGCCGCCGAGGCCGGCAACCGCCTGGCGCAGTTCAATTTTGCGCAGCTGATGGTCGAACAGGAGCCCGGCGATGCCGGTATTGCCAAAGCCGTATCCTATTACGAGCGCGCTGCCGCGACCGGGCTTGCCGACGCACAATATGCGATGGCACAGGTCTACGCCAATGGCGCCGGCGGCAAGCCGCGCGACGATGTCCGCGCCCGCGGCCTGCTGGCACAGGCCGCGCGGCAGAACTACGACACGGCACAGATCGATCTCGCAACCTGGATGATCGAGGGGCGCGGCGGCGCCCGCGACCTGAAATCCGGCTTCAACTGGATGAAGCAGGCCGCCGAGGGCGGCAATGTCGCCGCCCAGAACCGTCTCGCCAAGCTCTACATGAACGGCATCGGCACCGACCCGGATCTGATCCTCGCCGGCGCCTGGTATGTTGTCGCCCGCCGCGCCGGGCTCATCGACCAAGAGATGGACGATTTCCTGCAGGGCCTGACCGACGAGCAGACGCAGCAGGCGCTGCAACGGGCCAACCGCCTGCCCTGACCGCGGTCTCGAGACTCATCGCACCGGGCTCGTCAGGCGGGCTCATTGGGTATGATCGAGCACGACCTTGCCGAAGGGCGAGCCGTGTTCAAGGTACCGAAAGGCTTCGGCGGCCCGGCTCCATGGCACGACCCGGTCGATCACCGGTCTCAACCGGTTGACGACAATGGCGCGGTTCATCGCCTCGAAGGATTCGCGTGAGCCCACCGGTATGCCTCGCGCCCGGACCTGCCGGCGGAAGATGTCGAGCGGGTTGATGGCGCCGTCACTGCCGCCGAGATAGCCTATGACGTTGATCTGGGCGCCGCGCGCCGCTGCCCTCAGCGATTGTGCAAAACTCTGCGGTCCGCCAACCTCGATGATATGGTCGGCGCCGCGGCCATCCGTCAATCCCAGCACGGCCGATGCCCAATCGGGGACGCTGCGATAGTTCACGCCATCCTGCGCGCCAAGTTGCTTTGCCCGCGCAAGCTTCTCATCGCTGCTCGACGTCACGATGACGCGCGCCCCGGCAGCGGCGGCGAACTGCACCGCAAACAGCGAAACGCCGCCGGTGCCGAGGCAAAGCACGGTGTCGCCGGGTTTGACGCTGCCCTCCGTAAACAGCGCGTGCCATGCCGTCACGCCGGCGCATGGCAGCGTCGCCGCCTCGAGGTCGCTCAGATTGGCCGGCGCCAGCACCGCCGCCTGTTCGTCGAGCCGGGCAAACTCGCTGAGCGGCCCGTCGATCGGGCCGCCACGTTGATAGGAGGGCTCGGCCATCGCGAAACTGCCGCCGACCCAGCGTTGCCAGAACGTGCCGCAGACCCGGTCGCCGATCTTGAACCGGCTGACCTCGGCGCCGATGGCAACGACTTCGCCGACGCCGTCCGACAGCGGCACCAGCGGCAATGCAAACTTCGTGTGATAGCTGCCGCGGACGATCTCGGCATCGCGGTAGTTCAGCGCCGTCGCCTTGACCTTCACAATCATCTCCTGGCGCCCCGGTTCAGGCATCGGCCGCTCGACCATTCTGAGGCTCTCGAGGCCGCCCGGGCTCTGCAATTCGATCGCTTTCATCGTCGTTCCTTTTCAGCTGGGTCCTGCCAGAGGAAAATCGCTTGCCATCCACCGGATTTCAAATTCATAATGTTCAGCATAATTATGCTTCTGTGACATGTTCGGGTGTGTCGTGCTTGAAGAACTGAAAACACTGGCCCTCTTTGCCGAGGAGGGTTCGATTCAGAAGGTGGCTCGACGCCTGCCGTTGACGCAGCCGGCCGTCACCCGCCAGATCCAGCGGCTGGAGGAGGTGCTCGGCACGGAATTGCTCGACCGCCGGCTAAAGCCGTCGCGACTGACCCCGGCCGGCGTAGAGGTGCTGGCACGCGGCAAGGAAATTCTCGCCGCCGTCGACGCGCTGAGATCATTCGCCAAGGGCAACGAGCCGGAGGGCCTGCTGCGGCTCGGCCTCGCGCATGGACTTTGCGACAAAGCCGTGGCCGCCGCCATTGCTGATGCCGTGGCGCGGTTTCCGAAGGTTTCGCTGCGTCTGAAGAGCGGCTGGAGTCTTGAGCTGGCCGACCAGCACAAGCGCGGACAGCTCGACCTCGCCTTCATCCTGGACGGCAGCAATTCCAAAACTGGAGACGGCGTTGTCGGAACCGAGCCCCTCGGCATCATCGCTGCCGAAAACACCAGTCGGCAAGCCGACGTCAAGACCATGCCCTGGGTCCTCAGCCCTGAACCCTGCGACGCGCGCCGGCGGCTGGCGGCTGCCCTGGCCGAGGGCGGCCACAGGTTGATGGTCGGCGCCGAGATTCAGGACAGCGCGCTGCAGATCGACTGGGTTCATCGAGGCCAAGGCCTTGGCCTGCTGCCCACGCGGCTGCTGCGGGAAAAGCTGCCGGAGGGCATTGCCCTGGTCGACGCTCCCGGCCTCGAGCTGTCGCTGCGAATTGTCGTCTTGCGTTCGCCGCATCTGCATCTTTTGAGAGAGGTCGCCGACGCAGTGACCGAGGCCGTCACCGCGACTGTCAGGGCGGACTGAGGCCGCCACGCCGCGCTGCCGGGCCAGCTTCGTTCCCGCTTCATCGGAAGGCGCTCCTTGCCTCTGCTGGCGATTTGTGGTCTTGGAGGCGCCAAATTGCCCTTTGCGGCGATCATCTCATTTCCGGATCACCTCACCATGGCCAAGATCAATGGCAACGAAATCCGTCCCGGCAACGTCATCGAGCATGATGGCGGCCTTTGGGTGGCGGTCAGGACCAACACCGTCAAGCCCGGCAAGGGCGGCGCCTACAACCAGGTCGAACTCAAGAACCTGATCAACGGCACCAAGCTCAACGAGCGCTTCCGTTCGGCCGAGACGGTCGAGCAGATCCGGCTCGATCTGAAGGATTTTTCCTTCCTCTACGAGCAGGGCGACGCGCTGGTGTTCATGGACACCGAAAGCTACGAGCAGCTCGAATTGCAAAAGGAGTTCGTCGGCGATCGCGCCGCCTTCCTGCAGGACGGCATGATGGTGACGGTCCAGCTCTATGACGAAAGGCCGATCGGCATTTCGCTGCCCGACCAGGTGACGCTGACCATCACCGAGGCCGACCCGGTGGTGAGGGGCCAGACGGCAGCCTCGTCCTACAAGCCGGCGATACTCGAAAACGGCATCCGCGTGCTGGTGCCGCCGTTCATCGGCTCGGGCGAGCGCATCATCGTCGATACCAACGAAATCACTTACGTGCGCCGCGCCGACTAAGGCGTGATCCCAAAGAGTTGCAGACTTTTTGGATAAGATCATGCGTCAAGGCAAATAGGCGCAGCGACAGGAAGAACAGCAATGGCGCGTTCCGCGATCCTCAATGTCATGGTCCAGGCCGCAATGAAGGCCGGCCGCTCGCTGTCGCGTGACTTCGGCGAAGTGCAGAACCTGCAGGTCTCGATGAAGGGGCCGGGCGACTATGTCAGCCAGGCCGACCGCAAGGCCGAAGACATCGTCTTTGCCGAACTCTCCAAGGCGCGGCCCGGCTACGCCTTCCTGATGGAGGAACGCGGCGTGATCGAGGGCGACGACGGCCAGCACCGCTGGATCGTCGACCCGCTCGACGGCACCACCAATTTCCTGCACGGCATTCCGCTCTTTGCCGTTTCGATCGCGCTGGAGCGCCAGGGCCAGATCGTCGCCGGCGTCGTCTACAATCCGGCGATGGATGAGCTCTATACCGCCGAGCGCGGCGGCGGCGCTTTCATGAACGACCGCCGGCTGCGCGTCGCCGGCCGCACCAAGCTGGTCGATGCGGTGATCGGCTGCGGCATGCCGCATCTCGGGCGTGGCCAGCACGGCAATTTCCTCATCGAGTTGCGCAATGTCATGGCCGAGGTCTCTGGCGTCCGCCGTCTCGGCTCCGCCTCGCTCGATCTTGCCTACGTCGCCGCCGGCCGCATGGACGGGTTCTGGGAAACCGGCCTGTCGGCCTGGGATGTCGCCGCCGGCATTTTGCTGATCCGCGAGGCGGGCGGGTTCGTCTCCGATTTCGCCGGGGGACAGGATGTGCTGAACGCCGGTTCACTGGTCGCCGGCAACGAACTCATCCAGCGCGCGCTGTTGAAGACTATCAAAAAGCCACTCTCAGTCGGCTGATAGAGGCACGCCGCGCTGAACCGCCGCAGTCGCAAAACCGCAACCAAAGCTTGAAATACTGTCCCGCGGCCGCCCAGATACGGTGGCGCAGGATCATCGATGACGAACAGCCGGCCCCAACCCCAGAGCGAACTCTCCCAGCTCGACATTCCCTTCATGGGGCGCTGGCATTACTCGCGCGCCGAGATCATCGCCGACGGCATTGTCCACGCCGTGGGCATCGTGCTAGCGATCGCTGCCGGCTCGACGCTGCTGGCACTGGCCGCCTATCGAACCGGCCCCGGCGAATACGTCGCCGCCGCCTTCTATGTAGTCTCGCTGCTCACCGTGCTGTCGGTTTCGCTGGCCTATAATGTCTGGCCGGTCTCGTCGCCGGCGAAATGGATATTGCGGCGCTTCGATCATGCCGCGATCTATCTGCTGATCGCTGCCACCTACACGCCTTTCCTGGCCCAGCTCGGCGGCTCGCCGCTGGCCGTTTCCATGATCGTCCTGGTCTGGACCGCCGCGGCGGTCGGCATCGCCATCAAGGTCTTTCTTCCCGGCCGTTTCGACCGGCTGGCGATCGTCTTCTACCTAGCCATCGGCTGGAGCGGTATCGTTCTGGTGGAGCCGCTCGTGCGGACGCTGCCGGCGACATCGATCGCGCTCATCGTTGCCGGCGGCATCGTCTACTCCTGTGGCGTGATCTTCTTCGCCTGGAAGGGCCTGCGCTTCCACAATGCGCTGTGGCATGGCTTTGTCGTCACCGGCGCCGGCCTGCATCTGGCCGCCATGGTCGACTGCCTGGTCATCAACCGGCTTTGACCTCCGGTCGCGGACAGTGGCAATATTGCCAAGCGCCATTCAATTTCGTCACAATTCCGTTTAGAGTCGCAAACACAAATTGATCGGCGGCGACGGCATCGGAAACGGGGCACGGATGACTCTTCTCAGATCCTTCGGCATGGGCAGGCGCTCCGACGTTCTGATCTACGACCCGCACAAATTGTCGAGCCCTCAGGTGTTTCTGCTGACCATGGTGATCTTTCTGTTCATCGTGGCCTTCATCGCCGCCATCCTGACCCGCCAGATCTCGACCGCCTTCGTCACCAATCCCGGCCTCAACGGCCTGATCATCGGCGTGCTGGCGGTCGGCATCCTGCTGGCCTTCGTCCAGGTCGGCCGGCTGTTCCGCGAGGTGCGCTGGGTCAACTCGTTCCGCGCCGGCTCCGAAACCACCGAACCGGTGCTGCTGGCGCCGATGAAGGCGATGATCGGCCGCTCCTCGACGATTGCCTTCTCGACCAGTTCGATGCGCACCATGCTGGATTCGATCGCCACCCGGCTCGACGAAAGCCGCGACACGTCGCGCTACCTTGTCGGACTGCTGGTGTTCCTCGGCCTGCTCGGCACCTTCTGGGGCCTGCTCAACACGATCGGCTCGATCCGCGAAACCATCGAGTCGCTCGATCCCGGCACCGGCGATGCCGCGGCCGTGCTCGAATCCCTGAAGCAGGGGCTTTCCGCTCCGTTGGCCGGCATGGGCACCGCCTTCTCGTCCTCGCTGTTCGGCCTCTCCGGCTCGCTGGTGCTCGGCTTCCTCGACCTGCAGGCCGGCCGCGCCCAGACGCGCTTCTATACCGAACTCGAAAACTGGCTGTCCTCGGTCACCGACCTGTCCTCCGACATCGTCGTTGCCGACACGGCCAAGACCGAACCCTCCGAGGAAATCCGGCTGTTGTCGGAAAAGCTGCGCACTCTGCAGGAGAATGGCGGCGGCTCCAATCCGCGCGTCGCCACCGCCATGGCCAATCTCGCCGACGGCATTTCCGGCCTGGTCAAGAACATGCGCTCGGAACAGCAGATCATGCGCGACTGGGTCGAGGCCCAGTCGGACGAGCAGAAGGCGATGCGCAACACCCTGGAGAAGATCGCCGACGCCTTGAAGAAGCCTGGAGTGCATTGACGTGGCGTTGGCACGAGGCCGGCGCTCCGACCGCCGCATCGATTACTGGCCGGGCTTCGTCGATGCGCTGTCGACGCTGCTGTTGGCGATCATGTTCCTGCTGACTGTTTTCGTGCTGGCGCAGTTCCTGCTCGGCCGCGAGATCTCCGGCAAGGACACGGTGCTCAACCGCCTCAATTCGCAGATCAACGAGTTGACCCAGCTTCTGGCGCTGGAGCGCTCGACGACGCAGGACAAGGAGGACACCCTTGCCAATTTGCAGGCATCGCTGTCTGCATCGGAGGCGGAAAAGAGCCGGCTCGAGCAATTGCTGGCGCAAGGCGCCGGTGCCGGCGATGCCGCCAACCAGCGCGCGACGGCACTTTCCGGCGAGCTCGACAGCCAGCGCCAGATCAGCCAGCAGGCGCTGAGCCAGGTCGAGATCCTCAACCAGCAGATTTCGGCGCTGCGCAGGCAGATCGCAGCGCTCGAACAAGCGCTCGACGTGTCCGAAACGCGCGACCGCGAATCCAACACCAAGATCGCCGATCTCGGCCGCCGCCTCAACGTCGCACTGGCGCAACGCGTGCAGGAGCTAAACCGCTACCGCTCCGATTTCTTCGGCCGCTTGCGTGAAATTCTTGCCGACCGCGAGAACATCCGCATCGTCGGCGACCGCTTCGTCTTCCAGTCGGAAGTGCTTTTCCCGACCGGCTCCGAGGTGATCAACGATGCCGGCAAGCTCGAGATGAAGAAGCTTGCCGATGCCATCATCGAGTTGCAAAAGGAAATCCCGCCGGAGATCAGCTGGGTGCTGCGCGTCGACGGCCACACCGACAACAAGCCGCTCTCCGGCACCGGCCGCTACCGCGACAATTGGGAATTGTCGACGGCGCGCTCGACATCGGTGGTCAAGTTCCTGATCGAGAACGGCGTGCCGGCCAACCGGCTGGTCGCGGCCGGCTTCGGCGAATTCCAGCCGCTCGACCCCGCCGATACCGAAGAGGCGCGCAACAAGAACCGCCGCATCGAGTTGAAGCTGACCGAGCGGTGATCTGCAAGCCTTTGGCTTGTATCATGCGCCAGGTCGGGCCGGCTCGAGCCGGCTCAAGTCGGCGGCATTTAGGGCACTGGTGCGGCAGCGGCAAGAGCTGAAAAAATTACCATTTTTTAATTACACTTTGCCGCCGTGACCTTTAGCCTTGGTCATGGGCCGAGAACCGCCGGCGGTGGAACCGCTCATCGCGACGCGACGGAACCTGACGGCCCGCGGCCGGAAGGCAGGACCCTCCCAACCACCGCCTTCCCCAGTAAAGGAGACGCAACCATGCGCTTCTTCGCTCCCAGGAATCTCAGGACTGCTACGCTCGCCACACTTTTCCTCGCCGTTCCATTTGCTGGCGCTTACGCCGGCCCGCGTGAGACGGCCTTGATCAATCAGATCCAGAGTGTGGAGACGGGTATCCAGGGCGCCATCCGGGCGAACAAGCTCGAGCCGGGCGAGGCACGTGACTTGCGCACGCAGGTCGCTCAACTCGATCGGGCCGCCCAGAGGGCCGCTCGCCGTGGAACGATGCCGAGCACGCAATATCAGCAGTTGATGGCGCAGCTCGACGATATCAGCCAAAAGCTGCGCGCTGACACCGGCAGTGCCTTCCTCATCGGCAACGGCGCCGATGGCGGATACTATCCCAACGGCTATGGCCCAACTTATCCAGGCGGCTGAAATCGGCCGCAGTGCCGGGCGCTGTGGCAATTGATTTTGCCCATGATCCTTTTCCAGCTTTCGGTTCAGGGATCATGCGCTAGTCCAACGCCAGCGCAATCAGCGCCAGTACTGCCGGCACTGTCTCGATGAACAGGGATTTTGCGCCCGCCGTTGCCGCCGTAAAGGCCGGCGACGGCGACGCAGAGCAAGAAGAAGACTACTGAAAACCGGCTTCGCCGAGGTAAAGCCCCAGGTCAGGCCGGCTGCGAGAAAGCCGTCGTAAAGCCCTGATTGGCCGCGAGGACTTTCGAGGCACTGGCGAATTCCGGCGTCAGCCTGAATACCATATGGCCGCGCGGCGTGTCCCACAGCACCATCTCCAGATAGGCGATGCAGAGGTGGATCACGGCCACCAGCCCGACCAGCACATTGGCGATCACGTTTCGTCTCCCCCATCGCGGTCTGCCGCCGCCGGACGACATTGATCACGCACGCCACCGCTTCCGCGAGGTGCCTTTCGACCGTTGCGGCCGGCAGTCGATGCATCGGTCGCGGACGGTCTTCAGGGGTTGCCAACAGTTTTGCATTGGTATCTTTTCCCGCCGTCAAATCAGCGGAACCCACAATGTCCTTTCAAAAACTCGACGACCTCGGCCACAAGCTCGAAGCACTGGAACACGCCCTCGCCATCCTCGGCGCCGACGAGGCGACCCATATGGCGGTCGGCGGCGGCGAGAAGCGCGCAGAGGCAATGTCGGTGCTTGCCGGCATGCACCATGCCCGGGCGACTGCGCCGGAGATTGCCGACTGGATCGCGGCGGCCGAGCAGGAGGCGCTGAACGAAGAGCAGCAGGCCGCGGTCAGGGAATTCCGCCGGCAATATACCAACCTGACCTGCCTGCCGGTCGAGTTCGTCGAGCGCCAGACGACCGCGCGCATGCGCTCCGAGCAGCTGTGGCGCGACCTGCGCGCCAAGAACGACTGGGCCGGCTTCCTGCCGGCGCTGGAAGGCGTCGTGGCGCTGGTCCGCGAGGAGGCGGCCCTTCGCGCCGAGGTGCTCGGGCTCGAGCCTTACGACGCGCTGATGGAGCAATATGATCCGGGCAATCGCGCCGCCGACATCACGCCTGTGTTTGTCGAGTTGAAGACCTTCCTGAAAGGCTTCGTGCCGGAGGCACTGGCCGTGCAGGAAGAGCGGCTGGCGAAACATCCGCTGAAGCCGCTTTCCGGCAGCTACCCCTTGGACAAGCAGCGCGAGCTCGGCCTCGCCATGATGGCGGCAGTCGGCTTCGACCTCACCCACGGCTCGCTGTCGGTTTCGCACCATCCCTTCTGCGGCGGCGTGCCGAGCGACGTGCGCATCACCACCCGCTACAAGACCTCGGATTTCCTGTCGGCGCTGATGGGCGTGCTGCACGAGACCGGCCATGCGCTGTACGAGCAGAACCTGCCGAAGGCGTGGGCGCACTGGCCTCTGGGTAGAGCGCGCGGCATGGCGGTGCATGAAAGCCAGAGCCTGTTCGTCGAAAAGCAGATCGGCCGCAATCCAGAATTCTGGCGCTGGGCGCTGCCGGTGGTCGAAAGACACCTCGGCGAGCGCTGGACGATCGACGACATCCTGCCGCATGTGCACCGGGTCGAGCGCGGCCTGATCCGCGTCGATGCCGACGAGGTCACCTATCCGCTGCACGTCATCCTGCGCTACGAGCTGGAGCAGGAGCTTGTCTCGGGACGGCTGGAAGCAGCCGACCTGCCCGAAGCCTGGGATGCCAAGATGTGCGATTATCTCGGCCTGTCGACATCAGACAATCCGGCTGACGGTCCGATGCAGGACGTCCACTGGCCGGGTGCCGCCTTCGGCTATTTCCCCTCCTACACGCTGGGCGCCATGATGGCGGCGCAGCAATGGGCGGCGCTGACCAGGGATCATCCTTCAGCCGACGAAGACCTCGCCAACGGAGATTTTGCCGCGATCAACGACTGGCGCCGCAAAAGGATCTGGTCGCAAGGCTCGCGCTGGTCGACACCGGAACTGCTCGAACGCGCTACCGGCGAAAAGCTCAATGCCGTGCATTTCACCGATCACCTGAAGAAGCGGTACGGGAACTGAGCCGCTTCGTCTATTCCAGGTTCTTGCCGCGGTGACTGCAGAAATCCGCGAAACTGGCCTTTACTTTGGTGGGAAAGCCTCTGAAAAAGGAGTTCTTCCAAGTTGGGCGAGCGTAGATGTCTGTCCGTTACAGTTTTCATAGGATGAAGTCTTTCTGGCCCCGCTTGGTATTTTTCATCTTATTGATCGGCCTGAGTTCTCCGGCCATGGCCGACGACATGGTTCTCAAGGGTCCGGCAGAAAGCTGGGTAAAGCAGCTTGATATTCCGGCTGCCGATCCCACCCGATCGGATCAAATCAAGAATGGCGTTTCATGGCTGCTCTCGGACGACCAGATCAAGCATCGCGCCGGCGGCTATGTCGAGTACTCGCGCACCGTCTATAAGATCGTCGACCGTCCCGGCCTGGATCGTGGCGCGAGTATCGATCTGCAGTTCGATCCGTCCCAGCACAAGGTCACGCTCAACCATCTTCACATCATCCGCGATGGTGCCGTTCTGGACCGGCTGGAAGGCGTCGAATTCGACATCTTCCGCAGGGAAAGAGACGCCGAGAAGGGTGTCTTCGACGGCTGGCTGACAGCACATGTCAACATCGATGATGTGCGCACCGGCGACACCGTCGACTACGGGTCGACCTATGAGATAACGCCGCTGGTCGGCAAGGACCTTTTCTTCAAGAATTTCTCCACCGAATGGGAAGAGCCGGTAGCGCTTATCCGCACAAGCATCATTTGGCCTTCGGACCAGCCGCTCCAGATCAAGACAAGGGGAACCCGACTCAAGCCCTCAATCTCCCCGACTGGGCCGGACACCACCTATCTGTGGGAGATTCCAAACCCGAAACCGGTCAATGTCGAGGACAACCTGCCCGTGACCTATCCAGGCTGGGGCTCCATCGATGTCGCGTCTAGCGCGAATTGGCAAAGTGTGGTCGATGCCGTTGCGCCCTATTACAAGCCAGCGACCGTTTTTCCCCCGGCTTTTGCCGCAAAGCTCGACGACATCGCTCTGCGGCATCCGGTGCCCGAAGACCGGATGGTCGAGGCAATGCGGTTGGTGCAGGACCAGATCCGCTATGTAAGCCTGTCGATGGGTGCCGGTTCCTACGTTCCGCGTGATCCCGCGACGGTTATCCTGAGCGGGTTCGGTGACTGCAAGGACAAGGCACTGCTGCTGGTTTCGTCGCTTGTGCGGCTTGGCATTGCTGCCGAGGTTGCCTTGGCCGATCTCGACGAGGGGCGGGCTCTGGACCAGCATCTGCCGGCGCTTCGCGATTTCGACCATGCCATCGTCAAGGCAAGGATCGGAGCAAAGACATATTGGCTGGACGCCACGAACTATCTTCAGGGCGGCAGGGCGCACAATCTCGCACAGCCGGACTACGGCTTCGCGCTGCCGCTTTCCAGCACCGGCGGGTTGGAGAAGATGCCGAGCCCTGTGCTTAGCAGCCCATCGATCCAGATCGCCGAGGAATTCGACTTTCCGCGGAAACCGGGCGATCCCCTCGTGCTGACGGTCTTCTCGACATATGAGGACGCCGATGCCGATTGGATGCGCGGCAATTTCGCCAGCAGGTCGCTGAGCGAGGTGTCGGACGCCTACCTGAAATACTACAACAAGCAATATCCGGGCATCCAAACCATCGCCAAGCCGGAAATCGTGGATCGCCGCGACGGCAACATAGTGAGCGTGAAGGAAAGTTATCGCTTGCCGGCGGAAGCGCTGACGGCCAACGATCTGGCAAAGAATTTCCCGATCCGCGCGGCCGATCTCGGCAACAACTCTCTTCCAACCCCGACAATCGTCGACCGAACCGGGCCCGTCTCCCTCGGCCCGCAGTTCTACCGCCGCCACAAGGTGACCGTGCGCAACCTCAAGGCGAGGTTTTCCGGCGAGTCGATGAAAAACGTCGTGGCGCCCTATCTGTCTCTCAAGGCATCCTGGTCCAACACGCCCACCGAATTTCAAGTTGAATGGAACTTTCAGACGCTGGCGACTGAAGTACCGGCCAAGGCGATTGCCGATTATCTGAAAACCGTCGATGACCTCGCAGACCAGGTTCGCTGGCAGTACGATTTTACCTATGAAGAGCCGCCTGCCGATGTGCAGCTCAGCGATCCGGCAAAGGAGCAGCGACAGACCGTCGCCAGCATGCTTTTGTTGTCGTTGCTTGTCGGCGTTCCCCTGTTCATCGCCTATCGACGCGGCAAACGCCGAGCTTTCGGTAGCTGAAGAATCTCGGCGGCCGCTGGGCACCATGATCCCGAAAAGTGGCTGCCGGTTTTCGGAAGAGATCATGGTCAAACAAGAAGATGGAGCCTCATCCCGATTTCATCGGGATGGAGCGATGCTACTCTGCCGCGCCCCTGAAAGCATTCGCCCCGGTATCGAACTGCAGCTTGGCCAGCCGTGCATAGATGCCGCCCTTGGCGACCAGGCTCTGATGCGTGCCTTCCTCGACGATGCGGCCACCATCCATGACCAGGATGCGATCGGCCTTCAGCACGGTTGCCAGCCGATGGGCGATGACGATCGTGGTGCGGCCCTGCATCAGCCGGTCCAGCGCCGTCTGCACCAGCGTCTCGCTTTCGGCATCTAGCGCCGAGGTCGCCTCGTCGAGCAGCAGGATGGGCGCATCGCGCAAAATGGCGCGGGCGATCGCCACGCGCTGGCGCTGGCCGCCCGACAGCGTCACGCCGCGCTCGCCGACCTGGCTGTCATAGCCCTTTTCGAGTTTCAGGATGAACTCGTCGGCAAGCGCGTCCTTCGCCGCCGCCTCGATCTCGGCCTGGCTGGCGTCAGGCCGGCCAAAGCCGATATTGTTGCGCGCGCTTGCGGCAAAGATGGTGACGTCCTGCGGTACGATGGCGATGCGCGCGCGGATCGCCGCCGGATCGGCCTCGCGCAGATCGACCCCGTCGATGACGATCCTGCCGGCCTCCGGATCGTAGAAGCGCAGAAGCAGCGAAAACACCGTGCTCTTGCCCGCGCCGGATGGCCCGACGATCGCCACCGTCTCACCGGGTTTGACCTGAAAGCTCAGGCCATGGACGGCGGCGCGGTCGGGCCGGGCCGGATAGGAGAAGGAGACATCGTCGAAGCTGATCGCACCTGTCGCCTTTGCCGGCAGCGGCTTCGGATCGGCGGGCGCCTGGATCGCGGGTTTCTCGGCCAGGATCTCGGTCAGCCGTTCGGCAGCGCCCGCTGCCTGGGACAGTTCGCCCCAGACCTCCGACAGGGCGCCGAGCGCGCCGGCGGCGAACACCGAATAGAGCAGGAATTGGCCAAGCGTGCCTGGCGACAGCGTGCCGTCGAGCACGTCGCGCGAACCGAACCACAGCACCGCCACGACCGAGGAAAAGATCATGAAGATGGCAAAGAAGGTGAGAAAGGAGCGGGCAAAGATCGAGGCCCGCGCCGCTTCGAACGCTGCTTCCACGGCGGATGAAAAATACCCGGTCACAAGCTTCTCGTTGGTGAAGGCCTGCAAGGTGCGCACCGCGCCGATCTGCTCGCTGGCGTAGGCGGTGGCATTGGCCAGAGTATCCTGCGCCAGCCGTGACTTGCGCCGCACCGAGCGGCCGAAGGCGACCAGCGGCAGCACGATCAGCGGAATGGCCGCGATGACCAGGCCGGACAGTTTTGGGCTGGTGAAGACCATCATTGCCACGGCGCCAAGGCCGAGGATGACGTTGCGCAAAGCCACCGAGGCGGTGGCACCGACGGCCGATTTGACCTGTGTCGTGTCGGCGGCGAGCCGCGAGACGATCTCGCCCGACTGGGCCGTGTCGAAAAAGGATGGCGACAGTGTTGTGACGTGGGCAAAGACATCGCGGCGGATATCGGCAACGACGCGCTCGCCGAGCGTGATGACGAAATAGTAGCGGCTGGCCGACGCCGCCGCCAGAACGGCGGCCATCAGCACCAGCATGGCGAAATATTCGGCAATGAAGCTGGAATCGGAAGCGGAAAAACCGTGGTCGATCATCCGCCGCACGGCCAGCGGCAGCGCCAGCGTCGTCGCCGCAGCGATGGCCAGCGAGACGATCGCGCCGATGACCATTTTGCGGTAATGCGTGATGTAGGGAAACAGGCGCTGCAGCGGCCTCAGCGAGCGCCTGCGCTCGTCTGCATCGCCGCTGATGTTCGCCATGACCGTTTCCTTTGGCCCTTTGAGGCTTGCGCCATCAATATGCGCTTGCCGCGGCCTTGTGATTCAATTCCGGCTGATGTATAGGCTCGCCGACCGTTTTAGAAGCCGTGGCTCCTCAATAGCTGCGGCTTCGAGTTTTAAAAAGGGGCGCATCGACGCAGGCTTCAGCCCGTCGGCAGCACCCGGCAAGCCAGGAACAGACCCATGAAGACCGATATCCATCCCGACTACCACACCATCAAGGTCGTCATGACCGACGGCACCGAATACATGACCCGTTCGACCTGGGGCAAAGAAGGCGATACGATGAACCTCGATATCGACCCGACCACCCATCCGGCCTGGACCGGCGGCCAGCAGACCCTGCTCGACCGCGGTGGCCGCCTGTCGAAGTTCAAGAAGCGTTTCGAAGGCTTCGGCCTCTAAGCCGCATTGGCGTTTCGCAGATCGAGAAACCCGCCTTCGTGGCGGGTTTTTTGTTGGGAAAATACGGCCCTACTCGCCGAGCAACTCGCGCAGGGCCATCCGCTTGTAGGCAGCAACCAGCCGGTCGCCTTCTTGCCGCCCGACCGAGATCGCCAGCCGCATTGCGGCCTCGCCCATCTGCCAGATGAGAAACGCCGTCGTTTCGAGCGCTTCCGGATCGGCGGATGGCCGCAGCCGTTTCAGCACGGCTGTAAGGAATTCGGCGTTGGCCCGGCTATCGGCAAGCTCGAGTTCGCGCAACGCCTTGTCGGCCTGCGTGCCCGACCAGATGTCGCGCATCACCGGCTCCGCCAGGAACATTCCGTAGTAGATATCCACCAGTTCCGAAAATGCCCGGCGCAGGCCTTCGGCGTCATTGACCTCGGCTAGCGCTGCCGCAATGCAGGCCTGGCTTTCGGCGGTGTAGCGCTCGGCCAGCGCCCAGATGATCGCCCTCTTGTCGGGGAAGAACTGGTAGAGCGAGCCGATCGACACGCCGGCCCTCTCGGCCACCTCGCCCATGCGCATGGCGTCGCTGCCTTGCTCGGCGATCAGCGCCGAGGCGGCGGCCAGCATGCGCTCGACCCGCTCGCGGCTGCGCTGCTGGCTCGGCGCCCGGCGCGGCGATGCGATCTGGCCGTTCTGTGAATCCGATACGGCAGAGCCTCCCATCACTGTCTCCAGACGAACAATCAACAAATTGCCTTGACTTGCAAAATACGAGGGTTTATCACGTTTTGCAAACATGAGGATTATTCACATTTGGTGGGCGTGCCAATCAAATTGCTCGAACCCCGAAACCGGAGGAACTGACATGATCATGAAACTGCTTCCCACCCTCACCTTCGTCGCTGCCATTGGCTCAGGCGTTGTCGGCGGCGTTTTCTTCGCCTTCTCCAACTTTATCATGCCGGCGCTCGCCCGCTTGCCTGCCGGAGGCGGCATCGCCGCCATGAATTCGATCAACATCACCGTGATTACGCCGGCATTCATGACCGCGCTTTTCGGCACCGGGCTGGTCTGTCTTGTCCTTGCCGCCGGCGCTCTTATCGGCTGGAGCCAACCGGGTTCGTTCTGGCTTCTCGCCGGCGCCCTGATTTACCTCGTCGGCAACCCGATCGTGACGATGATGTTCAACGTGCCGCTCAACAACGCCCTGGCCGCGGTCGATCCGGCAAGCGCCAACGGCGCCGCGGTATGGGCCACCTATCTCAGGGACTGGGTGATGTGGAACCATGTCCGCACCATCACCGCCATCGTGGCGCTGGGCTGCTTCATCTTCGCATGGCGGTGAATGCAGGACGGAAGTCCTAAAAGGCCGTCAGGCAGGGTCTTTTGACTTATGGCCCTTGCGGTCGGCATGGCCCAGATCGCGATCCGGATCGATGACGTCGCGAACCAGTTGCTTGAGCTTTGCGGCGTCGGGAAAACCGCCGTCACGCTTGCGGTCCCAGACCAGCGTGTCATTGCAGGAAATGGTGAAGATGCCGCCGGTGCCGGGCACCAGCGTCACTTCGCCCAGATCGGTGCCGAAGGTGGACAGCAGCTCCTGCGCCATCCAGCCGGCCCTGAGCAGCCACTGGCACTGGATGCAATAGGTGATGCGGACGGTGGGCAGCGCGTGTTGGATCATGCCGCGCTGAGCTTTGCCAAGGTCTCCTCGTCGACCTCGAAATTGGCGTAGACGCTCTGCACGTCGTCGTCGTCCTCGAGCGTCGCAACCAGCTTCATCAGCGATTGTGCCCGCTCCTCGTCGACCGCGATATTGGTCTGCGGCTTCCAGATCGGCTTCACTGATTCAGCCTCGCCGAGCGCGCCTTCCAGCGCCTTCGACACCTCGCCGAGATTCTCGAAGGCGCAGTAGATCGTGTGGCCGTCCTCGTCCGACTGGACGTCGTCGGCGCCGGCCTCGATCGCCGCGTCCATCACCTTCTCGGCGCTGCCGGCCGATGCCGGATAGTAGATCTCGCCGACGCGGTCCCACATGAACGATACCGAGCCGGTCTCGCCCATCGCCCCGCCCGCCTTGGTGAAGGCAGCACGCACATTCGACGCCGAGCGGTTGCGGTTGTCGGTCAGCGCCTCGACGATCAGCGCGACGCCGCCTGGCCCGTAACCCTCGTAGCGCACGGCTTCGTAGGTCTCGGCATCGCCCATCGACGCCTTGTTGATGGCGCGCTGGATATTGTCCTTCGGCATCGACACCGCCTTGGCGTTCTGCACCGCAAGGCGCAGGCGCGGGTTCATCGATGGATCGGGCGTGCCGCTCTTGGCGGCGACGGTGATTTCGCGCGCCAGCTTGGAAAACATTTTCGACCGCACCGCATCCTGGCGGCCCTTGCGGTGCATGATGTTCTTGAACTGCGAATGGCCAGCCATGGCACCCCTGTCATCTTCTCGGCTAGAGCATCTGCCGCCTGGTGAACCACCCGGCATCTTGCAAAAATGCTCGAATTCAAAATTTCAGAACGTCCTGCTGCGTCCCTGACGGACGGACGGCGCTCGCTGTCGGAATGGCCGGCTTATAGATAAATCGGCTCAATTCGTCCAGCCGCGCCATTGCTGCCGGCACGCAAGGCTTTCAAGATCCGAAAATCGGCAGGCTTCGGCAAACCTTTCATCCCTCAAGATCGGATTTCAGCCGGTCGAGGATGCCGATCGCGTGCGTGGCATATTGACTGATCCAGCGGTCGTGGATGTGCTTGATCGGCAGCGCGTTGAGATGGTTCCAGCGTTCGCGCCCCTCGCGCCGCGCCACGACCAGGTCGGCCTCCTCCAGCACCTTCAGGTGCAGCATGACCGTGCAACGGTCCATGTCGGGGAAGGCATCGCACAACATGCCGGTGGTCTGCGGCGCATCCTTCAGCCGGTCGAGCAACGCACGCCGGCGCGGATGCGCCAGCGCCTTGAAAACATTGTCGTCCCGCGATTGGCTTGACATGTTATATTTCTATAACATATCCTTGAGCCATTCAAGGAAGGAGCTGTGGATATGTCTCTTGGATTCAGGGTTTCTGGCCGCATCGGCAAACCCGTCGCCGAAGTCTTCGATGCGGTCGTCAATCCGAAGAAACTTAGCGGCTACTTCACCACGATCGGCGGCGCCAGCGCACTGCTGGTGGCGGGCGCCACCGTCATCTGGTGGGGCAAGGTTCCCGTCGAGGTCGACGAGGTGAAGAAAGACAGCCGCATCGTGCTGCGCTGGGATGCCACCGACGCCGACGGCAAGCCAGCCTACAAGACCCGCATCGAGATAAATTTCGAGCCGCTCGACGATGGCGGCACCTTCGTCACCATCGCCGAAACCGGCTGGCACGAGGACGCGGTCGGCCTGAAGAAATCCTACCTCAATTGCGAGGGCTGGTCGCAGATGCTGGCCTGCATGAAGGCCTATGTCGAATACGGCATCAATCTGCGCGACGGCTATTACCGCAGCGAGAT
The DNA here is from genome assembly GCF_040323955.1 of Mesorhizobium sp. M0018. NCBI lineage: Bacteria > Pseudomonadati > Pseudomonadota > Alphaproteobacteria > Hyphomicrobiales > Phyllobacteriaceae > Mesorhizobium > Mesorhizobium sp. M0018. Next base: position 302,994 of record NZ_JAMYVL010000005.1, read on the forward strand.
GAAGGGCGAGCCGGCCAACGAGAACAACATCTGAGAGCAAATGGAGTAAGAATGACCGCGAAGATCACCGGCGGCATCAACATCGCGATGAAGGTCCCGCCACATCAATACCAGGCAACGATCGCCTTCTATCGCGACGTCATCGGCCTGAAGCCATTCACGGCCAAATCGCCGGCCATCGGGTTCGAACTCGGTCCCAATCGACTGTGGATCGACGAGGCGCCGATGATGAGCCAGGCCGAGATCTGGCTGGAACTGTTCACCGATGATTTTCCAGGCGCGGCGGAGCATCTCGCCGAGGCCGGCGTCGTGCGCTGCGATGCCATCGAGGCACTGGGTGAAGGCTTTCGCGGCGGCTGGATCACCAATCCGGCCAACATCATTCACCTCGTGCGCGAACCCGATGCCTGGTGAACAGGGCGGCGCCGTGGAAAGGAGGATGAAATGGAAATCCGCGAAACACCGACCGCCGAAGCCGGCATGCTGATAAGGCGGCCGGTCGCCGACGTATTCGAAGCCTTCGTCGATCCGGCGATCACGACGAAGTTCTGGTTCACCCATGGCAGCGACAGGTTGGACAGCGGCAAGGAAATCAGTTGGGAATGGCGCATGTATGGCGCCTCGACGGCGGTCAATGTCAGTGAGATCGTCGATAACAAGAAGATCGTCATGCAATGGAGCGATCCGCCGACCACCGTAGTGTGGACTTTCGCCGAGATGCCGGGCGGCACGACCTTTGTCGAGGTCCGCAATTTCGGCTTTGTCGGCAGCCCCGATGAGCAGGTCAAGCAGGCGATCGGCTCGACCGATGGCTTTGCGCTGGTGCTCGCCGGCGCCAAGGCGTGGCTGGAGCAAGGCCTGACGCTTGGCCTGATCGGCGACCGTCATCCGAAGGGCGTGCCGGGGAATTAGGTCAGCCGCGGTGGGCCATCCTCAGTGCCCGCCGCCTTTTGCCTTCTTCCGCCGCCGCGCCAGCATGTTGAGCCCTTCGACCAGTGCCGAAAAACCCATGGCGGCGTAGATGTAGCCTTTCGGCACGTGGTAACCCATGCCGTCGGCGATCAGCGTCGTGCCGATCATCAGCAGGAAGCCGAGGGCCAGCATGACGATGCTGGGGTTCCTGGCGATAAAGTCGGCCAGCGGCCCGGCCGCCAGCATCATCACGCTCACCGCCACGATCACCGCGATGTACATGATCGCGATTTCGTCGGTCATGCCGACGGCGGTGATGATCGAGTCGATCGAGAAGACGAGGTCGAGCAGCAATATCTGGAAAATCGCGCCGGCCAGCGAAAGCTGCAGCGTCTCGCCCATCATGGTGTCCTGGTGATCATCGAGATCAACCGTGTGGTGGATCTCCTTGGTCGCCTTCCAGACGAGAAACAGGCCGCCTGCGATCAGGATCAGGTCGCGCCATGAAAACCCGTGGCCGAAGGCGGTGAATATCGGCGTCGTCAGTTGGACGATGATCGAGATGGTGGCCAGCAGGATCAGCCGCATCACCAGCGCGGCGGATATGCCGAGCCGCCGGGCGCGGGCCCGCTGCGCTACCGGCAATTTGTTGGTCAAAATCGAGATGAAGATCAGATTGTCGATGCCGAGCACGACCTCCAGCACGACCAGAGTCAGCAGCGCGACCCATGCCGTCGGGTCGGAGACAAAGGCGAAATGCGGCGCCAGGAATTCGACTAGCTGCATGGAGGTCGTCCCCTCTACGATCTAGAGCAGTTTCGCCGGCAATTGGGTATTGCAAGCGTCCATATCAATGTCACGACCAGAAGGATGGCGCCGTTTCCTCCAGCCGCGGGCCGCGGCGAAACGGCGCGATCCGTTCGGTCAGGCCGCTACGGTCGGAAATGTCGACGCCGACGCCGCACAATGTCGCCGGTCCGGTCGACGCCTCGAAGCGGCCTTTCGGCACCTTGGACAAGAACCGGTTGAGCGGCTCCTCCTTGTCCATGCCGAGCGAGGAATCGTAATCGCCGCACATGCCGGCATCGGAAATATAACCGGTGCCGCCATTGAGGATCTGGTGATCGCCGGTCGGCTGATGCGTATGGGTGCCGACAACAAGGCTGGCACGGCCGTCGACGAAGTGGGCGAAACACATTTTTTCCGAGGTCGCCTCGGCATGGAAATCGATGACGATTGCATCGGCCTGCTCACCAAGTGGACAAGCGGCAAGTTCGCGCTCGCCGGCCTGGAACGGATCGTCGAGCTCGGGATGCATGAACACCCGGCCCATGATGTTGGCGACCAGCACGCGCGCGCCGTTCCTGGCGATGTAGACGCCTGAGCCGCGCCCCGGCGTACCCTTGGGGAAATTGGACGGACGCAGGAAGCGCTCTTCGCGCGGCGCGAAAATCAGCGCATCGCGCTGGTCCCAGACATGGTTGCCGGTGGTGACGACATCGGCGCCGGCCGAGATCGTCTCGCGAAAAATTTCCTCGGTGATGCCGAAGCCGCCGGCGGCGTTCTCGCCATTGACGATGACGAAGTCGAGTTTGAAATCCGAGATCAGGCCGGGCAGTTGTTCCCACACCGCCGTACGTCCTGTCTTGCCGACCATGTCGCCGAGGAAGAGAAGTCTCATATAAGCGTGATCCCGAACCGAAGGTCAGCGAAGCAAAAAGCTGCATGACTTTCGGAAAAGACCATGCGTCCAGGAACTTATCTACAATTTCGGCGCGAACCGGCGCAACCCGCTCTCGGTGAGTATTTCCGGAATGATCACGTCATGCGGCTCGTCCGGCACCAGGGCCACCTCCTGGCAGTCGAAGGCAATGCCGATCAGCCGCGGCTGCTGCCCCTTGTCGGCCAGCCGCGCGATCGCCCGGTCATAATAGCCGGCGCCGTAACCGATGCGGTGGCCGCGCGCATCGAAGGCGGCAAGCGGCACCAGCATCATTTGGGGATCGAGCACCTCGGCTTCCTCATGCGGCCCGACGGTGCCGAAGCCCACGTCGATCATCGGCGCGCCGCGCACCAGTTCGCGAAAAACGATGGTGGTCTTGTTGAGGATGGCCGGCAGGCAGAGCCTTGCCCCCTTTTCGCGCAAGGCAAACATCAGCGGCCGGACGTCGACTTCCGAGCGCATCGGCCAGAAGCCTGAGACGATCTGGGCCGGCTCGACGGTGATCCGGTCGCGCGCCGTCTCGGCCATTTCGAGTGCTGCCTCCACCCGCCAGAAAGGATCGAGCGCGTCGCGGCGCCCGAGGGCTTGGTTGCGGAGAGTTTTTTTCAGGTCTTTTGGGGATGTCATGCGCCGACGTTAGAAAAGGTCAGATTTGGATGGAGTTTTACGAGCGACGTTTTGGAGGAGCGGGGCGAGCTTTCGTTCGTGAGAGCACCGCACAAAGCGGCGCGACGACAAGATCCGCCAGACATTGCCTTTTCGACAGGTGACGATCCACACAACCGGTGGAGAGAGCGATCCCGGGAACCTACAAAGTAGGTGGGCGCCGTATGAGAAAACCCACGGGTCTTCCCAGGGACAGCTCCCTAGGGATCATTAAGGCCCCGGGGAAAATGTTCTCCTGCCGGGAAGCGCAGACCGTCTCCGCCAATATAGGCAGACGGCAGACCAAGCGCCAGAGAGACGACATGTTTGGAGTCTTAAATCGACGCAGAACCGCTCGACGAGGGTCGCGCCGGCAAGATCCCCGCTTTGCCAGCAGCGCCTTGCACAGCGAAGGCCGCCTCCTTAGGGTCGCGCGATGAACCCGGGAGCAAAAATGCGTTTTGAAGGCACGGCAGCCTATGTCGCCGACAAGGATCTGATGGTGGCGGTCAACGCGGCGATCGCGCTCGAGCGGCCGTTGCTGGTCAAGGGCGAGCCCGGTACCGGCAAGACCGAACTTGCCCGCCAGGTGGCGGCGGCGCTCGGCATCGATCTGATCGAATGGCATGTCAAATCGACCACGCGGGCGCAGCAGGGCCTCTATGAATATGATGCCGTCTCGCGGCTGCGCGACAGCCAGCTCGGCGACGAGCGCTTCAACGACATCCGCAATTACATCAAGCGCGGCAAGCTGTGGGACGCCTTTGCTGCCGGCAAGAAAGTCGTGCTTCTGATCGACGAGATCGACAAGGCCGATATCGAGTTCCCCAACGATCTGTTGCAGGAACTGGATCGGATGGAGTTCTTCGTCTACGAGACCGGCGAGACCATCCGTGCCACAGTCCGGCCGATCGTCATCATCACCTCCAACAACGAAAAAGAGCTGCCGGACGCCTTCCTGCGCCGCTGCTTCTTCCACTACATCCGCTTTCCCGACGTCGAGACGCTGCACAAAATCGTCGACGTGCACTATCCCGGCATCAAGCAGAACCTGGTGCGCGCCGCACTCACGCAATTCTATGAAATCCGTGACGTGCCGGGCCTCAAGAAGAAGCCGTCGACCTCCGAGGCACTCGACTGGATCCGCCTGCTGGTCGCCGACGAGATCGCGCCCGAGGACCTGCGCGCCGACCCGAAGAACGTGCTGCCCAAGCTGCACGGCGCCTTGCTGAAGAACGAACAGGACGTGCATCTGTTCGAGCGCCTGGCCTTCATGGCGAGACGGCAGGGATGAGGGGCCGGTCGGCCGGAAGCCCACGAAGTCACCGGACAGCGCTTTCCCGGTGCTGGACCGTTGCCTCTAGCCGGGCACGGAGGCAGCTTCAGGTTGCCGACTTCAGAGGGAAACGAAATGACCGAGATCACCATCCGCCCATTGGCGCAATCTGACCACGCCGATTGGCGGCGTCTTTGGACCGCCTATCTCACCTTCTACGAAACCAAGCTGCCGGAAGAGGTTTACGCCGTCACCTGGAAGCGGCTGTTCACGGCGGGCGAGTTCGAGCCGAAAGGCTTCATCGCCACCCTCGACGGCAAGGCCGTCGGCCTGACGCACTATCTCTACCATCGCTCCTGCTGGTCGCAGATAAACAACTGCTATCTGCAGGACCTGTTCGCCGACCCCGATGTACGCGGCAAGGGTGTCGGCGCCGCCCTGATCGAAGCGGTCAAGCAGGAAGCCGGCAAGATCGGCGTCAAGAACGTCTACTGGATGACCCACGAAACCAACACCACGGCACGCAAGCTCTACGACCACGTGGCGCGCAGGACCGGCTTCATCGAATACGATCTGCTATGATGAGGCCAACGATTGAAATAATCACCTGTGCGCAATATATTGCGCATGATCAGGGGCGACAGTGCCGCTGATCGAGACCAACACGCGCAAGATTGTCACGAGGCTTTTACGTGACGGCTGGGTGAACGTAGGCGGCGGCAAACACGAGAAGTACGAGCATCCGGAAAGGCCGGAGATCATGATTATCGTGCCGCGGCATCGCGAACAATCTCTGGGTGTTGCGCGGTCGATCGCCCGGCTTGCTGGATGGATTTAAGGACGAATCATGACGCACTATGTCGGAATTCTTGACGGCGCAGATGAAGTCTGGGGAGTGCGGGTGCCTGATCTTCCCGGATGTCACGGCGGTGGCGCAAGTCCCGAAGAGGCGATAGCCGATGCGACTTCTGCCGTTCGCGAATGGGCAGAGACACGAATGGCGAAGAACTTGCCCTTGCCCGCGGCGCGCACTGTGGCAGATCTGCTCCGACTGGGCGAAGTCGATAGCGCTGCCGGTGAATCCGCCGTGATGATCCCTGTGCTGATCGATTCCGGACGGCCTGTCCGGGCCAATCTGTCGCTCGACGCAGGTCTTTTGGCGGCAATCGACGAAGAAGCGGGTCGGCGTGGTCTGACGCGTTCCGCCTTTATCGCCAGCGCCGCACGGGAGAAGATCGAGGGACACAGATAAAGTCGGACCATGTTCATCCCCTTCTTCCTCGAACTGAAGGCAGCGCGGGTTCCGGTCTCGCTCCGCGAATATCTGTCGCTGCTGGAGGGGCTGGAGGCCGGGCTGGTCGACTATGATGTCGAGGGCTTTTACTATCTCGCCCGCGCCGCTCTGGTGAAGGACGAGCGCCACATCGACCGCTTCGACCAGGTCTTTTCGCACATCTTCAAAGGTGTCGAGGCGCTGACTGACGAAGACGCGGTCGATGTCGCAAACATCCCGGAGGAATGGCTGCGGAGGCTCGCCGAAAAGCACCTGACCGACGAGGAGAAGAAGCTGATCGAGGCGCTGGGCGGCTTCGGAAAGCTGATGGAGACGCTGAAGAAGCGGTTGGAGGAGCAAAACGGCCGGCATCAGGGCGGTTCGAAATGGATCGGCACCGGCGGCACCTCGCCCTTCGGCGCCTATGGCTACAATCCCGAAGGCGTGCGCATCGGCCAGCACGAAAGCCGCAACCGCCGCGCGGTAAAAGTCTGGGACAAACGCGAGTTCAGGAATTTCGATGACGCCGTCGAACTCGGCACCCGCAACATCAAGGTCGCGCTGAAGCGCTTGCGCCGCTGGGTGCGCGAAGGCGCCGAACAGGAATTCGACCTGCCCGGCACCATCCACGCCACCGCCGAGCACGGTTATCTTGACGTTAAGACACAACCCGAACGTCGCAATGCCGTGAAGCTGCTGATGTTCTTCGATGTCGGCGGCTCGATGGACGACCATGTCAGGAGTGTCGAGGAGCTGTTTTCGGCCGCCCGCGCCGAGTTCCGCCAGCTCGAATATTTCTATTTCCACAACTGCCTCTACGAGGGCGTGTGGAAGGACAATCGCCGCCGCCATGCCGAGGTGATTCCGACCTTCGATCTCCTCCATAAATATGGCCCCGACTACAAGGTGATCGTCGTCGGCGACGCCTCGATGAGCCCCTATGAGATCGCTCAACCCGGCGGCTCGGTCGAGCATTGGAACAAGGAGGCCGGCGCCGTCTGGCTCGGCAGGCTGCTGCAGCAATGGCCGAACGCCATTTGGCTCAATCCGGAAGACGCGAAGAACTGGGGTTTTACCCATTCGATTGCCATGATCCGCGATATTTTTGGCGGCCGCATGTTTCCGCTGACGCTCGCCGGCCTCGAAGCCGCGACGAAGCAACTTTCAAGGAAGCACTGAATGGATCCACGCAAAACAGGACGGTCGACCTGTTTCCTTTGCCTGCAATGCGGTGTCCAGTTCGCGGCGACAGCGACGCCGCCGCGACATTGCCCGATCTGCGAGGACGAGCGGCAATATGTGCGCTGGGAGGGTCAGGCCTGGACCACGCCGGAAGAGCTCGCCGCCGGGCATCGGGTCGTGATCAAGGATGATGCCGGCGTGCTCGCCTTCGGCATCGAGCCGCGCTTCGCTATCGGCCAGCGCGCATTGCTGGCGCAAACGCCGCACGGCAATGTGCTGTGGGACTGCATCTCGATGGTCAGCGACGTGGCGGTGGCCGAGATCAACCGCCGGGGCGGCCTGGCCGCCATCGCCATTTCGCACTGCCATTATTATTCGGCAATGGTCGAATGGAGCGCGGCGTTTGGCGGCGTGCCGATTTATCTGCACGCCGATGATCGTCATTGGATCATGCGGCCGCATCCGGCAATCATCAGTTGGGAAGGCGAGATGCGCGCCATAACCCCGTCTCTGACGCTCATCCGCTGCGGCGGCCACTTTGCCGGTGGCCAGGTGCTGCACTGGAAGCGCGACGGCGGCAATGCCATCCTGGCCGGCGACATCCTGCAGGTGACGCCGACCCGCCGTCATGTAAGCTTCATGTACAGCTATCCGAACTATATCCCGCTCAACGCGACGAAAGTGCACGGCATCAAGGCCGCGCTGGAGCCTTTCGCGTTCGACCATATCTACGGCGCATGGTGGAACCAGAACGTCATCGGAGACGCAAAGGCGGCATTTTCAGCATCGGTTGCGCGCTATCTCGCGGCCATCGCCTGAGGGATTCTTCGCGGCAGGATAGGAAATACGAGCAAACGCCGTAACAAATGCCTATTTCAGACGAAGTTGCGAAGGCAACCCAAATAGCGACATAAGCTAAGAGGAAAAAATGGACAGCCACACCTACCCCGTTACCCGCACCGATGCCGAATGGCGCGCCCGGCTGACGCCCGAGCAATATGCGGTGATGCGCAACCACGGCACCGAGCGGCCGGGAAGCTGCGCCCTGCTGCACGAGAAGCGCGCCGGCACCTTCTCCTGCGTCGGCTGCGACCAGCCCTTGTTTGAATCCAAGCTGAAATTCGAGAGCGGCACCGGCTGGCCGAGCTTCAACGACCCAGTGCCGGGTTCGGTCGAGACCACCGTCGACCGCAGCTACGGCATGGTCCGCACCGAATGCCATTGCGCCCGCTGCGGCAGCCATCTCGGCCACGTCTTCGAGGACGGCCCGCCGCCGACGGGTCTGCGCTATTGCATCAACGGCGTGGCGCTCAAATTCGAGCCGGCCGCCTGATCGTCAGGCCACAACCACCAGGATCAGCCACAACGTGGCGCCAAGCGTCATCAGCGAGGCCATGACGCCACTCGATTTTCCGGCAGTTCGCCAAACGGCAAAGGTCAGGAAGATATTGTAGGGCACCGGCGCGAAATGCACCGCCAGGACGAGCGCAAGCGGCAGCTTCAATCCTAGCAGAATGAGCGCCCCCACCGACGACGCGACGTTGATCGCTGTGCCGACAACGACCAGGTCGCGCCAGAACAGCCGATCGAGCGGCACGCCGCCGAACCAGCGTGAGCGGAAGAAGGCGGCAACGCGCGACATGATCGTCATCGATCGATCGGCTCCCTGGCTGCTCACCAGAGCAACCCTTCCACAAGGATTGCGTCTGGAAACCCTGCTTTATTCCTGACCCAGAACTTCGGCAATCGCGCGCTCGAAACGTGAGGCTTCCGTCACCAGCCAGTCGGTCATCGCCGGCCAATTGTCCTCGGCAAAACAATTCACCCGCCACATCGAATTAATGCCGAGGCCGTCGCAACTTTGTTCTGGCCTGAGCTTCAGCCTGTCTTCGATGGCCGGCTGGAACGGCTTCAACCGCGACCAGGCTTGCGTGGCACCGAACTTCTCGTTGCGGCCGAAGAAGACGCCGACATGATTGTGCGCAGGCGCGACGTACATCGAAAGAACCAATGCGAAATCGGGCAGCCCACGCTGCCAGAACCACGGCCCGCGCTTTGCCCGGCGGACCCGTTCCTCGGGATGCCGCTCTGCGAAAAGGGTCCAGAAGCCGCGCTGCCGGAATTCCGTGGCGCGGTGGGCGCCGAAGTCGAATTCACTCATGGCTGGATTCCATGGTCAGAACCGCTTCTCCCGCGATCGTCTCCGGCGCCGAGGCCGGCCTTTACACCATGCCGAGCGCAGCCTTGTACAGATCGAGGATGGATTCCTCTTCCTGCCGCTCGGCCTGGTCCTTCTTGCGCAGCCGGATGATCGACCGCATCGCCTTGGTGTCGAAGCCAGTGCCCTTGGCCTCGGCGAACACTTCCTTGATGTCGTCGGCAATCGTCTTCTTCTCTTCCTCGAGCCGCTCGATTCGTTCGATGAAGGCGCGCAGCTGGCCGGCGGCAACAGTCTGGCTGGTCTCGGTGATGTCGTCGGCCATATTCTTCTCTCCGCGTCGTTTCTCGCCGCGACTCGGGGTGACCCGAGCGGCGAATTGCAGCGGTTCGATGCCCGACCGGGCGCGGCGGGTCAAGGTACTATCGATGCGGCATGAAGGGCTGCTGCCAGGCGCCGACAAGGCCCTATCGATGCCGGCCTGTTTCACCCGAACGCGATCAGCAGATCCTTGGCATCGATCTGGTCGCCGGCCTTGACCAGCACCTCGGCTATGGTGCCGTCGCGTTCGGCATGCAACGCCGTTTCCATCTTCATCGCTTCGATCGACAGCAGCACGTCGCCGGCCTTCACAGCCTGGCCGGCAGCGACCGCAAGCGCCGAGACGACGCCAGGCATCGGCGCGCCGACATGCGCCTCATTGCCCGGCTCCGCCTTGCGCCGTGCCTTGGCAGCGGACGCGCCATGCGCCCGGTCCGGCACCTTCACCCGGCGCGGCTGCCCGTTGAGCTCGAAGAACACGGTGACCATGCCCTTTTCGTCGACATCGCCGATGGCAAGGCAGCGCACCACCAGCGTCTTGCCTTTTTCGATGTCGACGAAAATCTCGTCTTCCGGCTTCATGCCGTAGAAATAGGTCGGCGTCGGCAGCACGCTGACCGGCCCGTAGGTCTCCTGCGCGGCGGCAAAATCGGAAAACACCTTCGGATACATCAGCCACGACGCGAACTCGAACCCGCTGAGCTTGCGCTCGAGCTTTTCCTCGACCTCCGCGCGACTGGCCTTGAGGTCCGCCGGTTTGAGCAGCGAACCCGGCCGCACCGTGATCGGCTTTTCGCCCTTTAGCACCTTCTTCTGCAATGGCTTTGGCCAGCCGCCCGGCGACTGGCCGAGATCGCCGCGCAACATCGACACCACCGAATCCGGGAAGGCGATGTCCCTCGCCGGATTCTCGACGTCGGCGACGGTCAGGTCCTGGCTCACCATCATCAGCGCCATGTCGCCGACGACCTTGGACGACGGCGTCACCTTGACGATGTCGCCGAACATCAGATTGACGTCGTGATAGGTCTGCGCCACTTCGTGCCAGCGTGTCTCCAGCCCGAGCGAGCGCGCCTGTTCCTTGAGGTTGGTGAACTGACCGCCCGGCATTTCGTGCAGATAGACCTCCGATGCCGGCCCCTTCAGGTCGCTTTCGAAGGCTGAATACTGGTTGCGCACCGCCTCCCAGTAGAACGAGATATTCCTGATCCACTGCGGGTCGAGGCCCGGATCGCGCTCGGTGCCCTTCAGCGCCTCCACGATCGAACCCAGGCACGGCTGCGAGGTGTTGCCCGATAGCGAATCCATCGCCGCGTCGATGGCGTCGACGCCGCTCTCCACCGCCGCCAGCACGGTTGCCGCCGACAGGCCGGATGTGTCGTGGGTGTGGAAGTGGATCGGCAGGTCCGTCGCCTCGCGCAGTGCCTTGAACAGCGCGCGGGCAGCGCTCGGCTTTAGAAGCCCAGCCATGTCCTTGACGGCGATGATATGGGCGCCTGCCGCCTGCAATTCCCTGGCCAGGCCGACATAGTATTTCAGATCGTATTTGGCCCGCGCCGGATCGAGTATGTCGCCGGTATAACAGATCGCCGCTTCGATCAGTCTGCCCTCGGCGCCGACCGCATCCATGGCCACGCGCATGTTCTCGACCCAGTTCAGGCAGTCGAAGACCCGGAACAGGTCGATGCCGCCGGCAGCGGCCTGGCGGACGAAATGCTGGACGACATTGTCGGGATAGTTGGTATAGCCGACGCCGTTGGCACCGCGCAGGAGCATCTGCAGCAGAAGGTTGGGTGCTGCCTCGCGCACCAGCGACAGCCGCTCCCATGGGTCTTCGGTGAGAAAGCGCATGGCGACGTCGAATGTGGCGCCGCCCCAGCATTCGAGCGACAAAAGCTGCGGCAGAGCACGCGCATAGGTGCCGGCAATTCCGGCAATGTCATAGGTGCGCACACGCGTCGCGAGCAAGGATTGATGCCCGTCGCGCATTGTCGTGTCGGTGACCAGCACCTCTGTTTGCTCGCGCATCCACGCGGCGAATTTCTCCGGCCCGAGCACGTCGAGCTTCTGCTTGCTGCCTTGAGGCACATTGCCGTTGAGATATGGCACCACCGGTGGCGCCGCATCGGCCTTTGGCTGCGGCCGGCCGCGCGTCTCGGGATGACCATTGACCGAAACGTCGGCAAGGTAGTTGAGCAGCTTGGTCGCGCGGTCCTGCCGCTTCACACTGGCGAACAGTTCCGGCGTCGTGTCGATGAACTTGGTGGTGTAGGAATTGTCGGCGAAGCTCGGGTGATTGATGATCGCCTCGAGGAACGTGAGGTTGGTCGCCACGCCGCGGATGCGGAATTCGCGCAGCGCCCGGTTCATGCGGGCGATGGTCTCGGCCGGCGTCGGGGCCCACGCCGTTACCTTTTCCAGCAGCGGATCGTAGAAGCGGGTGATGACCGCGCCCGAATAGGCGGTGCCGCCATCAAGGCGGATACCGAAGCCGGTGGCACCGCGATAGGCGGTGATGCGGCCATAGTCGGGGATGAAATTATGCTCGGGATCTTCCGTGGTGATGCGGCACTGCAGCGCGTGGCCGTTGAGCCTGATGTCCTTCTGCGCCGGAACGCCCGATTCCGCCGTGCCGATGGCAAAGCCGTCGAGGATATGGATCTGCGCCTTGACGATGTCGATGCCGGTCACCTGTTCGGTGACCGTGTGCTCGACCTGGATACGCGGATTGACCTCGATGAAGTAGAATTTTCCGGTATCGGCATCCTGCAGGAACTCGACCGTGCCGGCGCCGATATAGCTGGTTTCGCGCGCGATCCTCAGCGCGTAGCCGCAAAGCTCCTCGCGCTGTGACATTTCGAGGTAGGGCGCCGGCGCCCGCTCGACCACTTTCTGGTTGCGGCGCTGGATCGAACAATCGCGCTCGAACAGGTGCACGGCGTTGCCATGAGTGTCGCCCAGCACCTGCACCTCGACATGGCGTGCGCGCTCGATCAGCTTTTCGAGATAGACCTCGTCCTTGCCGAAAGCCGCCTTCGCCTCACGCTTGCCTTCCATGACCTCGCGCGCGAGATCGGCCTCGGAGCGGATGGCGCGCATGCCGCGGCCGCCGCCGCCCCAGGATGCCTTGAGCATCACCGGGTAGCCGATCGTCTTGGCGAGTTCCTTTACCGCCTCCATGTCGTCCGGCAAGGGATCGGTGGCGGGAATTACCGGCACGCCGACTTCGATCGCGAGGTTGCGAGCGGCGACCTTGTTGCCTAGCCTGCGCATCGTATCCGGCTTTGGCCCGATGAAGATGATGCCGGCTGTGGCGCAGGCCTCGGCGAATTCCGGGCTTTCCGACAGCAGGCCGTAGCCTGGATGGATGGCATCGGCGCCCGATAGCCTGGCGACGCGGATAACCTCCTCGATCGACAGATAGCTTTCTATCGGCCCCATGTCCCTGGCCAAATGCGGCCCGCGCCCGACCTGGTAGCTTTCGTCGGCCTTGAAGCGATGCAGGGAGTATTTGTCCTCCTCTGCCCAGATCGCCACGGTTTTGAGGCCGAGCTCATTGGCCGCGCGGAAGACGCGGATGGCTATTTCGGAGCGGTTGGCGACAAGGATCTTCGAGATTGCCAAGGACAGGGCTCCGGACGCGGGAAAGGGAACTGCTGGACATGATTAGCGCGAAAATGCTGCAGTGCAAACAAAAATGGAGACGTCGGCTAAACCGATTTAAATCCTTGCGGCTATGCGATGAAGCAAAAGACAAATGAAAAATGCCCGGCGCGAGGCGCCGGGCATTTTTTGGGCTGCAGGCGTTTGCCGGCTTATTGTTCGAAGTAGGTGTACTTGCCGTCGTCACCCTTCTTCCAAGTGTAGATGACGTAGTCGGGACGGGTGATGTCGCCCTTTGCGTCATAGCCGATGTCGCCGATGGCGGTCTTCCACGGGCCACTCTTCTTGATCTCTTCCGCAACCTTCTGCGCGTCGTCGGAAGAGCCGACCTTGTTGGCGGCGGCGGCGACGATCTGCAGCGCGGCGTAGGAGTAGAGCGTATAGGCTTCAGGCTCGAAACCGGCGGCGCGGAACTTCTCCACGAGTTCCTTGGCGTTCGGGTTCTTGCGCGGATCGGGAGCGAACGTCATCAGCGTGCCGTCGACGGCATCGCCGGCGATGGAGGCCAATTCGTTCGACACGATGCCGTCGCCGGACATGAACTGGGCCTTGAGACCCTGATCGGCGAGCTGGCGCATAATCAGGCCGGCCTCGGTGTGCAGGCCGCCATAGTAGACGACGTTGACGCCGGCATCCTTCATCTTGGCGATCAACGCCGAGAAGTCCTTGTCGCCGACATTGATGCCCTCATACATGGCTTCGGTCACGCCATCAGCATTGAGTGCCTTCTTGGTTTCGTCGGCGAGACCCTGGCCGTAAGGCGTCTTGTCGTGGACGACGGCGATCTTGCCGTCCTTAAAGTGCGCGGCGAGGTAGTCGCCGGCAACCTTGCCCTGCTGATCGTCGCGTCCGCAGGTACGGAACGTGTTCCACAGGCCCCGCTCGGTCAGCTTCGGGTTGGTCGCGGAAGGCGTGATGACGAGAATGCCGTTCTCGGCATAGACCTCTGACGCCGGAATGGTGACGCCCGAATTGAAGTGGCCGACGACATATTTGACGCCATCGGCGACAAACTTGTTGGCGACCGAGATGCCCTGCTTCGGATCCGACACGTCGTCGCCGACCTCGATCTTGATCTGCTCGCCGTTAATGCCGCCAGCCGCGTTGATATCGGCGGCAGCCTGTTCGGCGCCCTTCTGCAACTGCGCGCCGAATGCTGCGTTCGGGCCAGTGATCGGACCGGCAACGCCGATCAGGATGTCAGCCCACGCGCTGCCGCTGAACGCGACAAGCGCGGTCAGGGCGACGGCGGACAAAAGTGACTTTTTCATTGAAACGCTCCCATTTACCGAGTGGGCGTGGATGTTGCTTTCATGCGATGCCCACTCTTGCTCGCAGAAAGAGTACTTTGCCGATTTTCAGGCACTTGTCACGCCGATTCATCCCTGAAGCGCCGTTAATGATAAATGTCAACCTTTTGGTTTCCAGCTCAAAAGAGAGGCTCTTTCGTAAAGCCAATTATACTGCGTTACCATCTGGTTGGTGCGCGTGTATTGGTAGCCAATGAAGCCCAATATCATCAGCACGATGGTGTCGACCACGTAGTAATGCAGCGAAAACATCGTTCCGCCGAACAGCGCATGATGGATGAATCTTACGCCGATGCCGAGCCCCAGCATGTAGGCGAACAACTGGGCGAAGCTGCGCCACGTCTGCGCACATGCCTTGCCCGTCATCCACGCCGCCCAGCCGCCGAGCAGGCAGGTGACGAAGAAGAACTGCCAGATCGAGGGTTCCTCATAGACAATGCCCTGCATGATTGATGTCTCCTGAAACTCAGTGATGGCCGCCTTCGAGATAGGCGGCGCGCACCTCCGGATTGGCGAGCAACTCCTTGCCGGTGCCGCTCATCGTCACGTTGCCGTTGACCATGACATAGCCGCGCGTGGCGAGCTTCAGAGCGCCGAAGGCGTTTTGCTCGACCAGGAACACGGTCAGTCCCTGCGTGCGGTTCAGCTCCCGGATAGCGTCGAATATCTGCTTGACGATCAGCGGCGCCAGGCCAAGCGACGGCTCGTCGAGCAAAAGCAGCTTCGGCCGCGCCATCAGCGCGCGCCCGATCGACAGCATCTGCTGCTCGCCGCCGGACAGCGTGCCACCACGCTGGGCAATGCGTTCCTTCAGGCGTGGAAACAGCGTGAACACCTTCTCGACGTCCTCGTCATAATGCTCGAGGTTGTCGAGGCTGGCGCCCATTTGCAGGTTTTCCATCACCGTCATGCGCGGGAAAATGCGGCGCCCTTCCGGCGACTGGGCGATGCGCATGCGCGCGATCTCGTGGGTCGGCATCTGGGTGATGTCGGTACCGGCGAATGTGATGGTACCCGCGCGGGCGCGGGGAGCACCGAAGATGGTCATCATCAGCGTCGACTTGCCGGCGCCGTTGGCACCGATCAGCGCTACGATCTCACCTTGCTTGACCGTGACATCGACGCCGTTCAGCGCCCTGATGTTGCCGTAGTAGGTCTGGACGCCCTTGATATCGAGCAGCGTTGTGCCGGCCATTATTTCCGCCCCCCACGCCGATTAGAGGTGCCGGGAGTTTTTGACTTCACCGGAGCCTTGGAGGCCGGCTTTGCAGTGGAAGATTTTGCGGCAGAAGATTTCGCGGCCGATTTGGCTTTGGCCGGCGATCCGGACTTTGCCGCGGCGCTCGACCTTGCATCGATCTGCCCGGCTTTCGAAGCGCCCTTTGACACGGTGACGCGTTCGCCCTCGCTGTGGCCAACCGTGTCGGCAACCGGTCCGGCGAGATACGAAGACGATGTGCCTGGGCCGTGGGCCGCATCCGGACCCGTATCCAATTGCTCGATGACGTCTTCGTCGCCGACTTCGGTCAGCACCGTCTCGACGTCCTCGTCTTCGACGCCGAGGTAGGCAGCGATGACGCGCGGGTCGGTCCGCACCGATTGCGGGTTGCCGTCGGAGATCTTGCGCCCGTATTCGAGCACGACGACATGGTCTGAAATCTGCATAACCACCGCCATATCGTGTTCGATCAAAAGGATCGACGTGCCGGTGTTGTCCTTGATGTCCATCAGCAGTGCATTGAGCGCCGCCGATTCCTTCGGATTAAGGCCGGCGGCCGGCTCGTCGAGGCACAGAAGCTCAGGGCCGGTGCACATGGCGCGAGCAATTTCGAGCCGTCGCTGCGCGCCATAGGGCAGATCGCCGGCAGGATCGTCGGCGCGGTCGACGAGATCGGCCTTTTCCAGCCAGTGCTCGGCCAGTTCAACCGATTCCGCCGAAGCCTGTCTGTATCCGCTATAACCGAACAGGCCGAGAATGGTATAGCCGGACGCCTTCATCAGCTTGTTGTGCTGGGCCACCAGCAGGTTCTCCAGCAGCGTCATGCCCGAGAACAGGCGGATGTTCTGGAAGGTGCGCGCCACCTTGGCCCGCGCCGGGATTTCATGGTTCGGCAAACGTTCGAGCAGGAAGGTCGAGCCGTCGCGCCGATTGAGCGTGATCATGCCTTCCGACGGTTTGTAGAAACCGGTGATGCAATTGAACACGGTGGTCTTGCCGGCGCCGTTGGGACCGATCAGCGCGGTGATCTCGCCGCGTTTGGCCTGGAACGACAGGTCGCCGATGGCGACGAGACCGCCGAACTTCATCGACAAATGATCGACCTGCAGGATGGCATCGTTCACGGAGGGGCTCGCGTTCATCAGCCGTGTCCCTCCTTGGTGAAGGACCCCGACACCGCCCTGCGCACCTTGAGGAAGGCTGTCGGCTCGCGGCTGCCGACGAAGCCGCGCGGCTTCCACAGCATGACGATGACCATGGCCATGCCGAACAACAGCATGCGATAAAGCTCCGGCGTGAAGTCGGGGCCGAACCCGGGTATAACCTTGATGTTGCCCCAACTCAGGCCGGTCTTGAGGAAATCCAGTTCGCGCAGGATTTCGGTGCCGCCGATCATCACCATCGCGGCGACGGCAATGCCGACCAGCGAGCCCATGCCGCCAAGCACGACGATGGCAAGGATGATCGCGGATTCCAGGAAGACGAAGGATTCCGGGCTGACGAAGCCTTGCCGCGCGGCAAAGAACGAGCCGGCGAAGCCGCCAAACATCGCGCCCGTGGCAAAGGCCGTGAGCTTGGTGGTGGTGGTGTTGATACCGAGCGAGCGGCAGGCGATCTCGTCCTCGCGCAGCGCTTCCCAGGCGCGGCCGACCGGCAGACGCCTGAGCCTCACGGTGACGAAGGCCGTCAGCAGACAGAGCCCAAGGATCAAATAGTAGAGGAATATCTTGTAGTAGGCACCCGATTGGGCGATGCCGAGCACCTTCGAGATGTAGTTCGGATCGGAGACGTTGAACGACATCAGGCCGAAGAAAGACACCTTCGGGATGCCGGAAATGCCGGCCGAGCCGTTGGTCACCTCGCGCCAGTTGATGATCACCAGCCTTATGATTTCGCCGAAGGCGAGCGTCACGATCGCCAGATAGTCACCGCGCAGGCGCAGCACCGGGAAGCCGAGCATCACGCCCCAGAACGCAGCCATCAGGCCAGCGGCGGGCAGCAGGATCCAGAAGGAGAGGCCGAAATGCGTGCCGAGCAGCGCATAGGCGTAGGCACCGACGGCGTAGAAGGCGACATAGCCGAGATCGAGCAAGCCGGCCAAGCCGATAACGATATTCAGCCCCCAAGCCAGCATCACGTAGATCAGGATCTGGATGCCGTAATTGTCGACATATTTCAGCGAGCCCTGGAAACCGGCGGCCATCGACCCGGCATATAGAGCCAGCACCAACACCACGATAATCGGGTAGAGCGCCAGTGCGGTTATGCCCAATGCCGAGAAATGAGCGTGAATGAAGGCCCGGAACCGATATATCAGCCAAGCCAGCGCATAGATGATTGCGAGCGCCCGCAGGAACCGCACAAAATCGGAAAGTTCCGGCCCTAAGGCCTCGGTCAGAAAGCCGCTGAGCGCGAGCAGAATAACGGCGACGGCGAGCGCCACGATGAACGCGGGAAGGCGGAAGAATCGCGAAGCCAGGCTGACCGGCAGCAGGCCGGTGGCGACGTCGACGATCTTCTGGTTCGCCAGGAAGGGCTGGCCATAGGCGACATAGAGGAAGCGTCCTGCCATGGTGGCGATCACGACGCCGGCGAGCAAGCCCCAGCGTTGCACCAGGATCAGTTCGTTGGAGATATTCTGGTCGGTTTTCAGGCCGATGAACAGCACGAACAGGCCAAGCGAGATGGCGCCGGCATAGAGCGCTTCGCGAAAAGCGCGCTGGACCGGGGTGGCAACGACGGTGCTTTCCGGAGACACGGTAACCGCCATGATCTCAGACCTTTTCGACTTCTGGCCGGCCGAGAATGCCGGAAGGCAGGAAGATCAGCACGATCGCCAGGATGGAGAAGGCGGCGACGTCCTTGTAGTCGATCGAGAAATAAGCCGACCACATGCTTTCGATGAAGCCAATCATCAGCCCGCCGAGCACGGCGCCGGGCAGTGAGCCGATGCCGCCGAGCACCGCGGCAGTAAACGCCTTCACACCGGGCGTAAAGCCGTCGGAAAACACCACAACGCCGTAATACATCAGGAACAACGTGCCGGCGACGGCGGCAAGGGCGGCGCCCATGATGAAGGTGATCGAGATGGTGCGATCGACGTCGACGCCGAGCAGTGCGGCCATCTTGCGATCCTGCTCGCAGGCGCGCTGTGCCCGGCCGAGCGAGGTCTTGTTGACCAGGTACCAGAACAGCGCCAGCAGGACTATGGTGACCAGGACGATGATGATCTGCTTCAGCGAGACGCTGATGCCTTCGATGTTGTAGACCTTGGACACCATTGGCGGGACCGGCTTGTTGCGCGGCCCTTGCGTCACCTGGACGAAATTGGACAGCGCAATCGACATGCCAATCGCGGTGATCAGCGGCGCCAGCCGGAATGAACCGCGCAAAGGCCGGTAGGCCACCTTCTCGATCGTCCAGTTATACAGGCTGGTCAGCAGCATCGCGACGATCATCATGATCAGCAGCGCAACGACGATCGGCAGCGAATAGAACAATGCACCGAGGATAAGGAAAACGATGAGCGCGGTGAAAGCGCCGATCATGAAAATGTCGCCATGGGCGAAATTTATCATGCCGATGATGCCGTAGACCATCGTATAGCCGATCGCTATCAGCCCATAGATCGATCCCAGCGTCAGCCCGTTGATAAGCTGCTGGACAAAATACTGCATGCTGTCGTGGCTCCCCTGGAATGTCGCCCATGCAGACGCATTCCTTTTCGTATTTTCCCTAGTCGTAAAGTTTCGAGCCCGGATTGCAACGTGATTTTTCGATCTTTACGCGTGTTTTCGCCGCACGTCGTCCGATTGCCCGTTTTGTTCCCGTCCGCCCCCTGGACCATCGCGGACCCTACCATTGGCCTAACGCAATGTCTTTGACGATTCAATCGCAGCATGCGACCCATTTCGAAGAAATCGCCGTCAAAATAAGTTGATGAGCGGGATCGTTGCGCCGTCGAAGGCAATCCGTTTGCGCTCTCTTTCTTTCGCTTGCGTCAGCGTTTTCTCTATTTGACGACGAAGCCGTGCGCGAACGGGTCGCGGTCGTCGATGAAGATCGTGTTCAATCCGGTCATCCGCGCCCACCCGCCGATCGACGGAATGATTGCCGGCTTGCCGGCGACGGTGACCTCTTTCTCGACCCTGCCCTTGAACAGCGACCCGATGATCGATTCGTGGACGAAGTCGTCGCCGACCCCAAGCTTGCCCTTGGCGTGAAGCTGCGCCATGCGCGCCGAGGTGCCGGTGCCGCAGGGCGAACGGTCGATTGCCTTGTCGCCGTAGAAGACGGCGTTGCGGGCATCGGCTTGCGGGTTGGTCGGCGCGCCGGTCCACAATATGTGCGACAGCGTATTGATGCCGGGATTCTCCGGATGCACGAAGGTATATTTTTCGTTGAGCCGCTGCCGCACCACCGGGCTCCAGGCGATCAGTTCGCCGGCCGAATGGTCGGCCATGTCGCGATAGGTCTTTTGCGGTTCGACGATGGCGTAGAAATTGCCGCCATAGGCGACATCGACGCTGATCTCGCCGAGCCCGGGGCATTCGACCGTCAGTGCCTCGGCATGGAGGAAGGAAGGCACATTGGTGATGCGCACCTCCTCGACATAGTCGCCGACTTGGCTGTACTCGGCTACGACCACGCCCGCCGGCGTATCCAGCCTGAGCACGCCCGGTGTCTTCGGCTTGATCAGCCCATGCTCGACGGCAAAAGTTACCGTCCCGATGGTGCCGTGGCCGCACATCGGCAAGCAGCCCGAGGTTTCGATGAACAGGATGGCGATGTCGCAATCTTCACGCGTCGGCGGATAGAGGATCGAGCCGGACATCACGTCATGGCCGCGCGGCTCGAACATCAGCCCGGTGCGGATCCAGTCATATTCGGCCAGGAAATGCGCTCGCCGCTCCATCATCGTCGAGCCCTTGAGCAAAGGCCCGCCGCCGGCGACCAGCCGCACCGGATTGCCGCAGGTGTGGCCGTCTATGCAGAAGAAGGAATTCTTGGCCATGCCGGCTCCCAACTGACTGTCTTCGAACTCAAAACCGTTGCGGGCTGAACGGGCCGAGATCGAGCGATGGATTCTGCCCGAGAACGAGCTCGCGGATCAAGCGCCCGGTCACCGCGGCCTGGGTCAGGCCGAGGTGACCGTGGCCGAAACCATACACCACCGACGGCGTTTGTTGCGACCGCCCGATCACCGGCAGCGAGTCCGGCAGCGACGGCCGGAACCCCATCCATTCGCGTCCATTGGCCGGATCCAGTCCCGGCAGGAATTTCTGCGCCTTTTCGAGCAGCGCTTTCGAGCGCGCATAATTGGGCGGCCTCTCAAGGCCGCCGAGTTCGACCGCGCCGCCGACGCGCAGGCCCGTCTCGAGCGGCGTGATGACGAAGCCATGCCCGGAGAAGATCAATTGCCGCTTTACGTCGAAGGCAGTCTTCGGCAACGTCGTGTTGTAGCCACGCTCGGTCTCCAGCGGGATTCCGTCGCCGAGATGTCTCGCCAGCAGATGCGACCAGGCCCCGGCAGCGATGACGACGTGCTTCGCCCGTCGCCGCGTGCCGTCGGCCGTGGTCAGGATCGCGCCGTCCTGTCCCGCCTCGACACGCTCGATCCGGGCCCTTTCGAACACGGCGCCCAACCTCTCGGCATAGGCCCACAAGGCCTTTCCAAGCAGCTTGGGATCGGCAACGGTTTTCCACCCCGGCACGAACGTTCCCTTGACGAAGCGCGGCGACAGACCGGGCTGCAGGGCTGTGAGAGCGCTCCCCTCGACATGGCCGAAGCCGATGCCGAAGCGCTGCCTTGCCGCCCAGCCGGGCAGTGAAGCCTTGAACTCGGTCTCGCTGTCGTAGAGTTCCAGCGAGCCGTCCTCATGCAGCATCGGCCGTGTGCCGGAACGGTCGAGCAAGCCCATCCATTCCGCCTCGGCGAGCTTCATCATCCCGGCCTGCGCGGCAAGGCCGGCTTCATAGCGGTCGCTTCGGCCGGCGCGCCAGAAGCGGACCAGCCAGGGCAGCAGCTTCGGCAGATACGCGGGTGGGATGCTGAGCGGGCCGAGCGGGTCGGCGAGCCATTTCGGCAACTGCTTGATCATGCCCTTGTGGGCGAGCGGCAGCACATCGGAGAAGGCAAAGGCAGCGGCATTGCCGGAGCTGGTTTCCTCACAGATCCCCGTCCGATCGAAGATCGTCACGTTTCGCCCCGCCTCTGCCAGAAGGGCGGCGGCGCAGATGCCGATGATGCCGCCACCAATGATGGCGACATCGAGCGTAGCATTATCATTCATTGCCGTGCGCCGCGCTGCACATCTGCAAATGCCTTCAAAGCGACTGGATCAGAATGTCGGCAGCTCTGGCCGCACCGCCAGCGCATCCCTGACGATCTTTTCGACTGCCTTGCGCCGCTCGCCCGACAATGGCTGGCGCGGCATGCGCACGCGGTCGTTGGTGTTGATCGCCAGCACTTCGGCAAGCTTGATGTTCTGCACCAGATAGGTCGAAACGTCGAGGTCGAGCAGCGGCCGGAACCAGCGGTAGATCTTCAACGCCTCCTCGCGGCGGCCCTGTCGCATCAGCTGGTAGATGGCGACGGTCTCGCGCGGGAACGCGGTGACCAGGCCCGCCACCCAGCCGATGGCGCCGACCGACAGCGCCTCGAAGGCGAGATTGTCTACGCCGGTGAACAGGTCGTAGCGGTCGCCGAGGCGGTTGATGATCTCGGTCGAGCGGCGGATGTCGTCGGAGGACTCTTTTATGGCGACGAAGCGTTGGTCCTTCGCCAACTCCTCCATCTGGTCGACGGTAACGTCGACGCGGTAGGCAAGCCGGTTGGAGTAGATCATCACCGGCAGGTCGCCGGCCGCGGCGACGGCGCTGAGTGCCGCGACCGTCTCCTCGGCATTGGTATGGTAGATCGGGCTCGGCACCACCATCAAACCGTTGGCGCCTTCCTTGGCGGCGCGGCGCGCGATCGCCGCCGCCTCGCGTGTACCGGCCTCGTTGACCGTCAACAGCACCGGTTTCTTGCCGGCGATCTTCTGCGCGGTCTTCAGCACCGCGATCTTCTCGTCGTGCGACAGCATCGGGCCTTCGCCGAGCGACCCGCAGACGATGATGCCGTCACAGCCGGCCTCCATCTGCAGCGCAAAGCAGCGCTCCATCTCGGCATGGTCGAGGCCGTCGTCCTCGGTGAATTTGGTCGTAACGGCGGGGAAGACTCCGGCCCACATGTCGATCGCTCCATCTGATATATCAGTCGTATATTTCTTAAGAAGCCGGCTGTCAACGTTGAATCTGATATGATATATCAACAATATATCAGGAGATGCCGCATTGGTATATGACAGCCCGGGCTCCGAGCCGGCAACTGCGAAGGCCTACCGCAGGCTCGAGCACATGATCGTAACTCTCGAACTGGCGCCGGCGAGCTTCATCACCGAGGGGGCGCTGATTGACAGGCTCGGCCTCGGCCGCACCCCGGTTCGCGAAGCAATCCAGCGGCTGGCCTGGGAGGGCCTGCTCGAGGTCCGGCCGCGCGCCGGCATCGCCATCGCGCCGCTTCACCCCGGCGACTGGCTGCGTGTCCTCGACGCCCGCCGTGGCGTCGAGGTGGTGCTTGCCCGCTCGGCCGCCCGCTTCGTCACCCGCGAGGCCGCCGACCTGTTCCATGACGCTGCCCTTGCCATGCAAAAGGCGGTGATTTCGGAAAATGTGTTCTACTTTATCCAGGCCGACAAGGCGCTCGACGAGGCGCTGGCCCTGGCTGCCGACAACCCGTTCGCCGCGCGCCTGGCGGCACCCTTGCAAACCCATAGCCGTCGCTTCTGGTTCCGCTACAAGGCCGATACCGGCTTGGCCGAATCCGCCGAGCATCATGTCGCACTGATCCGTTCGATCCTCGCCGGCGACGAAGATGCCGCGGCCAAGGACGCCAAGCGCCTGATGGCGCTTTTGCGCGGCCATGCCGAGGCAGCTGCCACACGCTGAGCCTGCCATTTCGTCATGCGCCCTGGCCGGGCAGGGCCATCACGTTTTCCCAATTGTCGCCGGCCGCGACGATGCAGCTTCTGCCGGCGATATCGGTGACGACGATGGTCCAGGTTCCGGTCTCGGCGACAAAGACTTCCATGACCGCCTCATGACCGATCAGCCCCAAAGCAAACTGCCTTTCCTGGAACTTCTCGCTCAAATGGGCGACGAGCTCGCCATGTTCAACGCAGTGTTGATATTGCGCGCCTGCGGTGTTCGTACCCACCGCCAATGCGCCAGCAAGAACCAGGGTTTTCACCCATCTCAACAGCGATTTGCGTGCCATAGGGCACCTCCTTTGCCATCACGTTCCGGCAAAGGAGGGGTTTGACGGCCTCATTTTGCCGGAGCGATCCAGGCCGGTTCCGACGTCATCATCATCGCGTCGTTCCTTTCTGTGTTCCGGTCTGCCATTGGTGGGAACGATTTAAGATGTTCCCATTATGTTCTCGATATATGGTATCGATAATGGAAAAGCGCAAGCAGGCGCCCAAGCGGGCGCCTGCAGATCCGTTTTACGGCTGTCGCCGAAAGAATGAGCCACAGGCCGCGCGGCCATGCCGAGGCGCGCAGACCCGTGATAAATCGTTCAGGTGCCTGGCAGCGCCGCTTTCGTCATCGCGCTCTCCCAGCCTTCGCCGACTGAAATCACGCAGCTTTGACCTTTTGTGTCGCTGGCGAGGATGGTCCATGTGCCCTTGTCGGAAACGAAGACTTCAAGCACCACATTCGGATTGACGACACCGACCGCGCTCGGGTTTTCATGAAACTTCTCGCCGAGCGCCTTGACCATATCGGCGCGTGCCGCACATTGCTCGGCAGCCATTGCCGGGACGGCGGAAAGGGCCATCGCAGCGCAAGCTATAGTCGCCATGAGACGTGCCATCTGACACCTCCTTTGCGCCGGACGATATCCCCCGGAGCCGTCACCAGCGCCGTTGGTTGATCTGCCAGCATCTCCTTCGCGGCAGGACTGCAACCTAAGAAGATTGCTGCCTTCTTGGTTCCATCACATTAGTGTTCATGCCGATGAAGACCGCGACAAAAAGGTCCGAGCTTGGTGCCCGGGCCTTTTCTTGCTTTCTGCGATTTGGATCAGTTCATCGTCGGGGTGACGAATTCGGCGCCATCCTTCACGCCGGCCCGCGCGCCCCAAGCCGAAGGCGAGGACGCGCTGACAGGAAACCGTTCGGTCAGTTCATCGTCGGGATGACGAACTCGGCACCGTCCTTCACGCCGGACGGCCAGCGCGACGTTACCGTCTTGGTCTTGGTGTAGAAGCGGAACGCGTCCGGCCCGTGCTGGTTGAGGTCGCCGAAGGAGGACGCCTTCCAGCCGCCAAAGGTGTAGTAGGCGATCGGCACCGGGAT
Organism: Mesorhizobium sp. M0018; assembly: GCF_040323955.1. Taxonomy (NCBI): domain Bacteria; kingdom Pseudomonadati; phylum Pseudomonadota; class Alphaproteobacteria; order Hyphomicrobiales; family Phyllobacteriaceae; genus Mesorhizobium; species Mesorhizobium sp. M0018. Next base: position 328,080 of record NZ_JAMYVL010000005.1, read on the forward strand.
CGGCACGTTGATCCCGACCATGCCGACCTGAACCCGCGAGGCGAAGTCGCGCGCCGCGTCGCCGTCGCGGGTGAAGATGGCGACGCCATTGCCCATCTCGTGCTCGTTGGCGAGCTTGATGGCGTTCTCGTAGGTCGGTGCGCGAACGACCGAGAGCACCGGCCCGAAGATCTCTTCCTTGTAGATGCGCATGTCGGCGGTCACATTGTCGAACAGGCAGCCGCCCATATAGTAGCCGTTCTCGTAGCCCTGCATGGAGAAGCCGCGGCCGTCGACGACCAGCTTGGCGCCTTCCTTGACACCGGTGTCGACATAGGACTTGACCCGCTCCAGCGCCTGCGCCGTGACCAGCGGGCCGAAATCGGCGGAAGAATCCGTCGACGGACCGACCTTCAGGCTCTCGACGCGCGGCACCAGTCTTTCCATCAGCCGGTTGGCGGTGTCGTTGCCGACCGGGACGGCCACCGAGATCGCCATGCAGCGCTCGCCGGCCGAGCCGTAGCCGGCGCCGATCAGCGCGTCGACGGTCTGGTCCATGTCGGCATCCGGCATGATGATCATGTGATTCTTGGCACCGCCGAAGCACTGCACGCGCTTGCCGGCCGCGCAGCCGCGCGAATAGATGTACTGGGCGATCGGTGTCGAGCCGACGAAACCGATGGCCTTGATGTCAGCATCGTCGAGGATGGCGTCGACCACTTCCTTGTCGCCATTGACGACATTGAGGATGCCCGCCGGCAGACCGGCCTCGATAAACAGTTCGGCAATGCGCATCGGCACGCCCGGGTCGCGTTCGGACGGCTTGAGAATGAAGGCATTGCCGCAGGCGATGGCCGGCGCGATCTTCCACAGCGGGATCATCGCCGGAAAATTGAACGGCGTGATGCCGGCGACGACGCCGAGCGGCTGGCGCATCGAATAGACGTCGATGCCGGGGCCGGCGCCATCGGTGAACTCGCCCTTCATCATATGCGGCGCACCGATGCAGACCTCGACCACTTCGAGGCCGCGCTGGATGTCACCCTTGGCGTCGGCGATGGTCTTGCCGTGTTCGCGCGCCAATATCTCGGCCAGCGCGTCATACTCCTTGGCGACCAGCTCGAGGAACCGCATCAGGACGCGTACGCGCCGCTGCGGATTGGTCGCCGCCCAGCCGGGCTGTGCGGCCTTGGCGTTTTCGACCGCCGCGCGCAATTCCGCCTGCGAAGCCAGCGCCACCGTGCCGCGCACCGTGCCGTCCATCGGCTGCATGACGTCCTGCTTGCGGCCGCTGGTTCCGGCGATGCGCTTGCCGCCGATGAAATGACCGTATTCGATCATGGTCTCTCTCCCTGGTTCGTGATGAGGCATTGTCCGCCTTTGCGGGAGCGATGGCAACGCGAGCGAAAACGCAACCGCTGTGCAGAAAATAGATAGCGGTTGACGGCAGAGCATCAATTCTCGCAAATAGGAAGAATGCAGGTCCCCAGCAGCAAGGATTGAGATTGAGTTCCTTCACCGCCCCCCTCTGTCCTGCCGGACATCTCCCCCTCAAGGGGGTGTTTGGACCGGAGACATCGCGAACAGGTGTGCGAGGACATCGCGAACAGTTTGGCGCGCTTTGCGCCGGGAGGTTCGGGATGCCATTCGAGGACACGAGCGC